>JBOHWF010000261.1:0-24058 GCA_050736455.1 Binataceae bacterium (SeqCode)
CTCTCGAAGAGAAAGAAGCGATCCGCGACCTGATGTCGGAGTATTGCTTTTACGTCGACAACGGCGAGTTCGAGAAATTCGCCGCGCTCTTCACCGCCGACGGCATCTTCGAGACCGGCCCGCTCGGCAAGCTGCAGGGCCGCAATGCGATCCATGATTTTATCGCCGCCCATGTTCCGCGCGCCGGTGAGGGCCCGGCGCGCAAGCACTGCACGGTGAATCATCTGATCCGGCTGAACGGCGCGGAAGCGCGGGCCGAGAGTTACATCGTAGTGCTGCGCGAAGCCGCCGACGGCATTATCGCGTCGCTCGCGGGACGCTATGAAGATCAACTCGTGAAGCAGGACGGCAAGTGGCGCTTCAAGGTCCGCAAGATTCACTTCGACATCTCGGGCGACCTCGGTCTCAAGAAATAGGCCACTAGGCGGAGCGTAGTGGAGCCGAGCACAGGGGGCGGCGGAGTTTGCGACGCGCGGTCAAGGTCAAACGTCTGCGAGCTGCATCATGATATTTAGTTGCGGTCGGACATGAGCGAAGCGCGCGCGAAGCCGATCCCGATCGCCGATGAGCTGTCGGCGCCCTTCTGGGCGGCCGCGCGCGACGGCCGCCTGGTCATTCAGCGCTGCGCTTGCGGCTATTACAATCACCCGCCGCGGCTCGTCTGCGACGCGTGCCTCTCGCAGGAGCTGAAGTTTGTGCCGGTCAGTGGCCGCGGCAAAATTTACTCGTTCACGATTATGCATCAGGGCGACGTCGCGGGCTTCGAGGATGAAGCGCCGTATGTGACAATTGTGGTCGAACTCGATGAGCAACCGCTGCTGCTGATGGTCGCCAATCTGCCCGTAGCCGAACGCGATCGCGTCCGCATCGGCGCGCCGGCAGAAGTGTGGTTCGAGGACCGCGGCGGCGGCATAGTTCTACCGCAGTTTGGCCTCGTCGGGGCGGCGTGAGGCGAAGATCGATCTGATGTGGTCAGGGCGCGGCAAGACCGCAATCGTCGGAATCGGCTACTCGGAGATCACGCGGCGCCCGCAGAAGCCACTCGGGCTGCTCGCGGTTGACGCCTGTCGGGCCGCGATCGCCGACGCGGGTCTCGACCCCGCTCAAATCGACGGGCTCGCGACCTACCCCGAATCACCCTTCGCAGGCGCCGGCAATCGCGACGGCGAAGAGGTGGTCAGCGTGATGTATCTCGTGAACCATCTAGTACTGGCTCGCGAAATCCGCTGGTACGCGCAGATCGAGACCGGCATGATCGCGAGCCCGGTGATCGAAGCGGTCCACGCGATCATCGCCGAGGCCTGCGAGTATGTGCTGATTTGGCGCGCGCTCCATCGACCGGCCGTCCGGGCGGCGAGGCTTCGGGGAGGTGGGGCGCCAAGCTGGATGGGCGACGCGCAGTTCATGGCGCCATACGGCTGCAACACGATCATCCAGTGGCATGCGCTGGCGTGGCAGCAGTATATGCATCGCTACGGCGCGACCGGCGAGGCGCTTGCGGCGCTCGCGCTCAACAGCCGCCGCAACGCGAATCTGAATCCGCGCGCCTTCTTCTATCAGGAGCCGATGTCGCGCGCGGATTATTTCGCCTCGCGCTGGATCGCCGAGCCGCTGCGGCTATTCGATTGCGACGTCCCGGTCGACGGCTGCGTCGCGATAGTCGTGACCAGCGCGGAACGCGCGCGCGACTTGCGCCATCCGCCCGCCTACATCGCGGGCTACGGGCAGAACACCGCACCGCAACGCGCGTTGATTCACTACGCGCTCGGCGACTACATGGAATGCGGCGCTTCGCTGGCGCGCAAGCTGTGGTCGTCAGCCGGCGCCGGACCCGGCGAGATGGACGCGGCGCAGCTCTACGACGGCTTCAATCCCTCGACGCTCTATTGGCTCGAAGCGGCGGGCTTCTGCGGGCGCGGCGAAGGCGGCGCGTTCGTGCAGGACGGCCGCATCGCGCTCGAGGGCGAATTGCCGGTTAACACGTTTGGCGGCAGTTTGAGCGAGGGCCGGATGCATGGGATGGGTCATATCGCCGAAGCGGTGCGCCAGGTTACCGGACGCGCCGAGCAGCGCCAGATCGCCGGGGCTGAACTGGTCTGCGCGATCGACGGGTCGCCGATGCTGCGCGGCAGCGGTATCGTCGTGGCGAAGCATCCATCATGAGTGATTACCTCTACGAAGTCCTCGAACGCCTGATCAGTTTCGATACCGTAAGTGCGCACAGCGATGTCCCGGCGATGGAATATCTCGCCGATCACATGGATCGCTCCGGGCTGAGGACCGCGCTGCACAAAAGTGAGATTGCAGGCGTGGCGCAGGCGAATCTGGTCGCCTGGGCTGGGCCGCCCACGCCCGACGGCCTGATCATCTCGGGCCATCTCGACACGGTGCCGTTCGAGGGTCAGCCGGGATGGGAGCGTGATCCTCTACGGATGGAGCGCATCGACGAGCGTATCTTCGGCCGCGGCGCAACCGATATGAAGGGTTTTCTCGCGCAATGTGTGGAGGCCGCGCGACAGCTCGAGCAAGCGCGTCTGCGGCGCCCGGTCGTCTTCATTTTTACGGCGAGCGAAGAGATCGGCGGCTTGGGCGCGCAGCGCGTGACGCCGGCGCTGCCCGACCTCCTGGGCGACCTGCCCTGCCCTTCGCTGGCCTGGATTGGCGAACCCACCTCATACGCGATCCACGCGGCCCACAAGAGCGCGGTGGTGGTCGAGATCAAGGTGCGCGGACGCGGCGGCCACAGCGGCGCGCCGCATCGAGGCGCCAACGCGATCGCGGTTGCGGGCAAGGTGATCGACACGATCGGGCGGCTGCAGGAGGAGCGCCGCGCACAGCCAGATCCGCAATTCGCCGAGCTGTTTCCCGACTCGCCCTTCGATGTCATGAACTTCGGCACGATCAGCGGCGGAATTGCCGAGAACGTGATCGCGGAACAATGCATTCTGCGCATCAGTTATCGCACGCTGCCCGGAATCGATCCGAACGCACTGCGCGAAGAGATCGTTCGTCGCTGCGCTGCGATCGAGACCTACGACTACGCCTCGCGCGATCATCGCGCGACGATCGCGATCGGCGCGGCCAAGGTGATGCCATCGATGGCGTCGCGGCGCGGCACGCCGCTCGAACAGGCGCTGCTGCGGTTAACCGGCGAGCAGCAGGTGTCAGGCGCGCCGTTCTGCACTGACGGCGGATGGTTCGCGCACGCCGGCATCAGCTCACTGATTTGCGGTCCCGGTGAATATGCGCAGGCTCATCAGCCCAACGAATCGATCCCGCGCGCCGCGCTGGAACGCGGGACTGCGATGGTCCTGCAGGTGATCGAACAACTCTGCTGCTAGTCGTCAGCTCGCGGCTTCCTTCAGGAAGCTCAGTACAATTTGATTGAACTCCGCCGGGCGCTCGAAATAGACCGAGTGGCCGGCGCCCGGCACTTTGACGAAACGAGCGTGCGGAATCCGCCGCGCGATCAGTTCCATCGCTGGCGGCGGCGCAAGCGCATCTTCTTCGCCGACCAGTAGCATCGTGGGGATGCGCTTTTCGATGATCGTGTCCAGGCGATGCTTGAGGCCCATCAAGGTTGGGAGCAGGGTCGGCGGGACGTAATGGTTTAACCCGGAGATTTGCTGGTAGAGGAAATGCCGCGCCGGCTCGCGCCGCGGGAAGTCGGCGGCATAAGCATGCGTCAGGATTTGCGCCAAGCCGCCCTTGCGGAGCTCGCCCAGCGCCGCGGCTTGCTCGCGAATGACTTCGGGATCGTCCACGCCCGCGGTCGTGTCGCATAGAGCGAGCGCGTTGACGCGATCGGGATAGGCCGCGGCGAAACCAAGTATGGTCCATCCGCCCATCGATTGACCGGCGAGCGCCGCCCGCTCAATCCCAAGATGATCGAGCAACTGCCGCAGGTCCTCGACGAACGCGTTGGCGCCGGGTCCACCGTCGTGGTCCCGCGAGAAGCCGAAGCCCCGATGATCGAACCTGACGCATCGGAATTGCCGCGACAGTTCCGGGATCTGCTGCCACCAACTGAGATGATTGCCGCCGCCGCCATGCGCCAGAACCAGCGTCGGCCCGTCGCCATGAACCTCGTAATAAAGATCAATTCCATTGATTCGTGCGTGTGGCATCAGAGCGCCTCCTGCAGAGCAATATCATAGAGCGCAGCGGTGTTTTCATAACAATTTTTTGCGTGACTTCCGCTGGCACACTCCATCGAGGTCCTGATCCTTGAGCCGCGCCAGAGAAGGGCGATTATGTTAGGCTTGACACTCATGGTGCCGGTAGGCATCGTATGGGTGACAGGCCAGCGTTCAAGTTTATTTGGAAAATTTAGTAAGCACGAATTTGCCACTAGAATCCGCATCCGCGCGGCTGGGAACATATTCCCAGACAGATTCGGAGATGAACGATTCTACGCTCCCCGGAATCGGATATTCGATTACAACGTGAAGCGTGATTACCAGAGGCTTGTCTTGCATCTTGCCGGAAAGGAAGTCGCCGAATTCGGAAACCAGATTAGCAAAAATCTCGTCGCTCAAGACCGAAGTTTCGGGATGGGGAATACCTCCTTCACTGAGAAAGATTTGGTATGCAGACGAAGTACTATTTGGCGCAACAGCCTGCTCGCGAGCGTTCAGGGACTTGCATCGGAAGTGGTTTCCGATACGGGGATATTGTCTCTCAGGAAGCACAGCCGGTCCGTCTTCTGGAAAATCGATCTCAACAACATCGAGGCGTCCCTTAATCGCTATGCTACTGGCGACGGTGCGCCCGTGATTGCGCACCACGAATGTTGCCATCACGGGTTTCTTGATCCTGCGCGAAATTGGCCAAAAATGCTTGAGTTCGTGCGGTTCGACAACCAACAAAGGCCGATCTATTTGGAGTGCCGCTTTGGCAGCGCGCGCGCTTTCCTTCGCGGCTTCGGCACTATCCCTCGAAGCATTGGCAGCATCGATCGTCGCTTGTTTCATGTCATGGGTAACGCCGACCAGTTGGTAGTTGAAAAGTGCTATCAATCCGGTGGCGACTGCGCTCACACCGACGAACCAAAGCATCAAGCTAGAATCGCCTTGATCGTGCTTACCGCCATCGTCGGGAGCGAGTGTCTCTATTGGGGTGCTCGTATCATTGGGCAAGCTAACTTCCGCTGGATCGTTCTGGGTTGGTTGCTCTATGAGTTGGCGCTGTTCACGGCTTTCCGCGACTCTTTTTGGGCTTGGCTGTGGAGCTGGGCTTGCGGCGCTTAGGAGTAAGGCCGACACGATCAGGATCAACGTCGATGAGAGCTTTAAGCGATTCATGGAAGGTCAACGGATGCAGTGAAATCGGCTTTGCTTTTGGCATGATTCTCCCTCAAATGGCAAGCGATACTGCCTGCCACGATCTAAGCGCATACGTCTGGCTTTGTCGCTCCGCTGAGGCAGCCGCCAGTGTGGCGACCTCAGCATCCTGCAAGGATCGCTCGGAAGATGTCGGGGTTCTTGTGGTTGTTGTGGCGGAACTAAAACTCCGCAAGGTAGAGCCGGAGATAGTCCTTGCTGACATTGTGAAAGGTTCCCATGATGCCGCGCTTAAGCAGGCTCCAGAACGATTCAATATTGTTTGTATGGACCTCGCCCCGGACGTCTTCGCTTTCGCCGTGCGCGACAGTCTCATGCTTGAAGCCGTGCACGGGCAGGTAGTGATAGCCGCCGTGCTCGTCCGTGGCGACCAAATCGACTTTATCGGAAACGGTCTTACGGACGAATTTGTTGAGCGTACGAGCGTCGGTGTTTTCGATCATCTGGCATACGACGTTACCCTTGCGACTAATGGCCCCGATCACAGTCGTCTTGCCGCTCATGCCGGTAATGTGCTGCTTCTTGTCTCAGTGCCGGTTTTTGTCTTTGCCGCCGATGCCAGTCTCATCCACTTCGACAGTACCCATAAGTTGAGGGAAATCCTCATCCTTCATCGCAGCGCGGATGCGATGACACATGAACCAAGCGGTACGGTAATCGCCGCTTCCGATCTGCCGATGGATTTGGAGCGCGCTGATACCCTTCTTGCTCTGACCCATCAAGTAGATAACTTCAAACCAGACCGTAAGCGGGTAGTTAGTGTTCTCGCAAATCGTCTTAGTGATTACCGAAAATCGATACCCGTTGCGTCCGCCGCAATCCTTGTTCTTGCAGACCCAGTGGAAAGGCTTGGACTTCAGAGCATAAACCTTGAGGCTCTGGCAGCGCGGGCATTTGACGCCATCGGGCCAGCGCATATCGCGGAGCAGAGCCTTACAGGCATCTTCCGTAGCGAAGTCGCGCTTCAATTCGCGGCGCGTTATGTTCGGCTGTATGGTGAGCGGCTTTCCGGCTTCAACTTTCTCGTTCATGAAGGGAATTATAACTATAACCATTCGCGATATGAGTGTCAAGCCTAACATAATCGCCCAGAGAAGAACCGTCGCTATCCTACCCGGCCGAGCAGGACACCGGCGATTAGCCCGGCCAGTACGTAAGCGGTTAGCATCACATAAGTGAAATCGCGCTGCTTGACAAACAGCATCAGGCAAAAAGCGACCCGCGCCAGCGGCACCAGCGTCAACGCGTACAGCCCGAGCGTCAGCAGCGCGTGGGGTTGACCGGACACGAGGTGCGGCCAGAGGCTCGTGAAGGTTTCCGCCCCGAGCAAATTTCCAAGTTGGGCCTGCCGGTAGCGCCCGATGAAATAGCCCGGTTCAGCCACTCCGGTCAGGATTAAACCACCACCCAGCAGTGCGACCGCAACGAGCAGGATGGTGCGGAGCAGAAGCGGCGTCCAGCGCCGCAAAATCCGGTTTTCGGCCGCGGCCTGCTCGCGCCTTCTTTGCGCCGGCTCCATCAGTTGGGCTCCACCGACCGCGCTCAGATTCCGCTCAATGCGCGCCAACCCATCTCGGCGGCAATCAGGATCAGGATGATCACAAAGACTATACGCAGAGGCTCGACCTTGAGACGCGGCAACAGGCGGCTGCCCGTCAGCGCCCCCGCCGTAACCCCCAGCGCGACCGGCGCGGCGAGTGTCGTCGAGATGTCCCCGCGCGACAGAAACACCAGCGCGCCCGCGCCCGCGGTCACGCCAATCATGAAGTTGCTCGTCGCACTCGAAACCTTCAACGGCACGTGCATGACGTAATCCATCGCGATCACCTTGAGCGCCCCCGAGCCGATCCCGAGCAAGCCCGACATCAGCCCGGCCACCACCATCAGGGCGGCGCCGCCGCCGAGATTGATCACGGCGTAATGGACCAGTTTGCCGTCGTCGTCGATGGTCTCGCCCGCCAGGTCGAGCCTCTCGGCCATCGGATCGCCGGTGGCTATGATCTCGTCGCCGCCCTTTGTGAGCGTAAAGTAGGCCGACTGGATCATCATCGCCGCGAACAGCACCTCGAGCACGACCGTCGGCACGACTCCAGCCAGATAGGCGCCGATCACCGCGCCGGTTACGGTCGCGCACTCAAGCGTCATCGCGATCTTCAAGTTCGTCCAGCCGTCGCGCACGAAGGCGACGCTCGCCCCAGCGCTGGTCGCGACCACTGAGATGAGACTTGCGCCAACGGCGATGCGCATCGGCATCTTCGCCCAAATCACCAGCGCCGGCACGATAAACACCCCGCCGCCCAACCCGGAGATCGCGCCGATGAATCCGGCGCCCGCCGCCAGCCCCATCAACTCCGACAAGATTCTCAGCACCGACAATCCCTTCCACCGGGCGAGCGCCCGTTCAGCAGGCATTTATGGTTCTTCCCGCCGCGAAGCAAGGCTATAATGCTGGGCGGCTCATGGATGAGCTTGGGCGAAGACTGATAAGCGGTATATGCACGAGACCTTGAGCGAGATCATGGTGTCTGGCCTCGAGGGCCTGCTGGCGCTCGCGGCGGCTTTGTCGGCGGTCGCTTTCCGGCGGCGCACGCGCATGTATACGCCGTCAGGCTTTATCATGCTGGCGGTCGGCCTGATGCTCAATCTGCTGACGCCACACGGCGCGCACGCCACCCCCTGGTCGCCCTATGTGCGGGTGGCCGCGATCACGCTGACCTGCTGCGGTGTCGTGCGCCTGATCCTCGAAAGCGTCGAGGTCTGGATGCGGCGCCGGCACATGCATGTCTCGACGATCGCGACCGAACTCATCCTGACACTGTCGTACGCCGCTATTCTGCTCATCGTGACACGGTTGATCCTGAACTTTGACGTTCGGCAGTTGGTCGCACTGCCGGCCATCTTTACCCTCGGCAGTGCCTGGCTGCAGAATCGCGACTTGTTCAGTGGACTGTTAATCCAGACCCAGAAGCCGTTCCGGCCCGGCGATTGGGTGCGCATCGGCGCTCACCTCGGCCAGGTGCAGGAAACCGGCTGGCAGGCGACGCGCATCCTCACCCGCGCGCGCGAGAGCGTGACAATTCCGAGCAACGCCCTGGCGGGCGATCTGTTCATCAACTATTCCTTGGCGCACCCGGTCGCCGATGAGATCTTTCTCGATCTCGGTTTTGGCAGCTCGCCGGGCGCGATCGAGACCGCGGTCCGCACGTTGCTCGCCGACCTGCTTGACGTGCTCAAGGATCCTCCCGCCGAGGTCGGACCCTATGACTATGCGGAAGGCTCGGTGCGCTACCGCATTCGTTACTGGCTGGCCGACTATGGCCGTCAGGAGGCCGTGCGCGCGCACATTATTCGCAGCCTGTGGTACGTCTTGCGCCGTCACGGTCTCGCCCACCCGCACCACCTGGAGCCATCTCCGCCCGCCGACGCGGGTAGCGCGGCCCTGTCTCAACCGCGGCTGCTCGAAGAGCTGCGGCGCGTCGATCTGCTCAAGGAGCTCTCGGACGCCGACCTGCGCATCCTCGTGCCCTCGATCAAAGTGGCGCAATACGGCCGCGGCGAGGTCCTGATCCGCCAGGGCGAAGTGGGCGACTGTTTTTTTATTCTCCGCCGCGGGACGGCCGAGGCGATTGACGAGGGCGCCAACGGCCGCGCGCCGATGGTCGTCGGCTTCATCGAACATAGCTCCGAGAAAAACTTCTTCGGCGAGATCGCGTTGCTCAAGGGGGAGCCGCGCAACGCCACCATCCGCGCCGCCACCGACCTCGAGGTGCTCGAGATCGATCGCCTGGGCTTGGCCCATCTGTTCCGTTCGAATCCCGAGATTGCGCAGAGCGTCGCCCGCATCGCCGCCGCGCGCGAGGAGCAAACCCTGGCGCGGACCACGGCGGCGCTGAGCGCGCCGGCGAGCGTCAGCGAGCGCCAGAGCAAAACCTTTCAGACCATGCGCCGGATCTTCGATTTCTGAGTCGCGGATTTGTGAACGCGCGCCCGGTCATGAGGAATCGGACTGCGGCGCCCGCCCGCGCGGACGGACGCTGCGATCGTCTAGGGAAGCTCGCTGCGGTAAGTAGCGATCGTACTCTGTAAGGAAGAGTTGTCCAGATCGCCGTCATACAACTCGAGGTACTCCGCCCCCCCTTTCACCGCCAGACTCATCGCGGCTCCCAACGACCGGCCCAACGCTGAGACCGTCTGGTAGCCTGTGGTCATCTGGTTCGCATAACTTTCCTCGGTCGACCAGATAGTCGTACCGCCCAGTCCATCGTTCTGCAGCGCAAACTGGCTGCCGTAATTCGCGACGCCGTAGGCAATCAGGTCGGTCGATGTTTGGCTATCCTGTCCATACTTGCCGGTGAATATATTGCCGTTGTCATCGATCGGTGGGAACCCGCCAACATTGAGCACCGCTACCAGCGCTTTGTCCGGAAACGCCGACTGGTACGCCGCGGCGATCTGCTCCCACGCCGACTCGACCACCAGCCGCGTGTAGCCAATCGCCTGCCAGTCGGCCACGTCGTCATAGCTCACGCAACTGGTCGTGCCGTTCTTGATCGTCGCGCTATCATTGTATGGCAGTCGGGTCTCTTCATCGTCCGAGTTGACGCCCAGAATTTTCACCGCGGCCACCGTCGCGTTAGTGTCATAGTGCGCGCCAAACGCCTGGACAAAGGCGGTCCACTTCGCCGTATAGACGGTATCCCATGGCACCGGAATCGTCACGACACTGCATAGCGGCGGCCCCCAGCCGTTATTTGCCCAGATGAAATTGAAGCCTTTCGCGCCCTCGGTATAAACCCAGCTCGGCGTTTGCCATCCGGGAATCACGTCAAGGGTGACTTTCTTTCCCGACCCGCCGGCCTGACTGACAGCGTTATCGAGGGCGCCCCACGAATAGACGCCGTCACTGGTCTCGACCTGGTTCCACCCCACGTGCACTGCGACGCCGTCCACGTTGCTGTTCGAGAGGACGTCGGAATTGATCTTTATCTGCAGGCCTGAGCCTCTTACATACTGTACGTAAGTCGAGTTGACCGCATAAATGCCCTCGATCGGCCAGCTTTGGGTGGTTGCAGCGCTGCTCACGCCGGTTTCAAGGCCGAACGCGATCAGCGCTAAGAAAACCGCAGTCGAGCCAATTGCAGTAGCTTTCATCGGTTAGGCACCCCATTCTCGAACGAGCTATCTTGAGCGGAATGAGGTTGCAAACGATGTGCCAAGTCTAATATATGGTATCTCTATCAATTTCTCTCAGTGTCTATGTATTGCCTGCAATTAAATAGAGATCAGAAAGCTCGCTCGACAAAATGATCCGATGCCCGGTAATTCAAGTGCAAAGGTCATTTCCGGCAAAACACCTGTGCCGTACTAGAGTACGATGTACCTAATTTTGTGTTTCAGACAATTTAGAACGTAAACCAAATAGAATTCGGCCTAA
Organism: Binataceae bacterium (SeqCode); assembly: GCA_050736455.1. Taxonomy (GTDB): domain Bacteria; phylum Desulfobacterota; class Binatia; order Binatales; family Binataceae; genus JAJPHI01. The sequence goes on from JBOHWF010000261.1 coordinate 10,777, forward strand.
TGAATATTGCATAGCAAGTCATAGATTGGGCGACCCGAAATGAATTTCGCATGAGACTAGCGAGATCAGATTGAAGCCGCGGTCGAAACCGGCGTTAGCGCCAAACGACAAGCAGAGGCGTCGCTAAACGCCCTGATGTTGTTGCGCTCTCGCGGAAACCGAAATCGCCCGGGGGCGAAGGCTCGACCGCGGCGTTATCGTCGAATTTTAGGGCGCGGCTGAAGTCGCACTTGAGGGGCAGGCCCACGACGACGCGTCGTTCAGCGGACCGACACCGTCGTAACGCGCGATCTCGGGGTAGGAACACAGCGGCATCGTCCGATCGATCGACAGGGTCGGATCATCGTTGGCGTAGTGGGTCGCGATGATGCCGTCAGGTGCGATGCCCTGCTCCACCCACTGGACCATCGGCGTCAACTCGTCGAAGGTATTCGGCCCCGGGCCGAAACCCTGGCAGTGATGCATCCCCGGCACCATGAACAGGCGGACATTGTCGGTAGTCTTCGCACCGAGGTTGGCCTGCGCGCTGTTGAAGAAATTCACGCTCGCAAACGGTGAGAAGGCTGGATCGCTCCAGCCATGATAGATGAGCAACTTGTGATTCAGATGGGCAAACGCCTTCAAGTTCGCGTTCGTCCCGCCGGCGCCGTACTTCTTGAGGACGTTCACAACTTTGTTGATGCTCTTCTGATCGGAGAAGCTGAACGAACGCGAGTCGTAGTTGGCGTCCTGGAACACGAAGTATTTCAGGAAGGCGTCTTGCACATTAAAGTCATCCGGCGGGAACAGGAACGCCGCCCACGGCTCGGCCAGGCTGAAGTCCGGGTAATTGCACGGGTTGTTGCGACAACCGGTAAGATAATCCGCAAAGGCCGAGTCCTTGCTAGCGCTTTCCACCGGGTCGCTCGGGCTCAAGCCCGGGTAAAGCGATTTACCCTTGGTATCCACCGGTCCCTGGTAAAAGGCCTGGATGGTCGCGACTTGGTCCGCGCTCAGGCATCCGCCGGTCTGGCCGGGGGCACAAAGCAGCGTCGACACGTTAAAGCCGCACTTCGACGGATCCTGGATCAGCCCGTCAACCACGCCGTCAAGCCCGTCGCACTCGTTCAGCACGGCCTGGTCCAGCGTGGTCGCTGCATTCAGATCGATATAGCCGGCCGTGCCCTGGAGTAAATATGATTCATTCCAATTGAGCGCGAGATACGCGTTGCCGGCGTTCGGATCCCCGGCGACGATTCCATTGAAATCGGCCGGATACTTGCTTGCCTCGACCAAACCCTGCCGGCCGCCCGTCGAGCAGCCATCGAAATACGAGAAGAAGCTCTTGGTGGTCGTGACGTAGTATGCGCTGATGATGGTCTGCGCGATGGCGGCAGTAGTATGCACCGCGAGATAGTCGAAATTTTTGACTGCCTTGTTGTTGTGCAGCGCCCACGAAGCGTCTTTTCCAGACTTGGACTGGTGTCCGCTGTTGGTCGCCGCGACGGCGTAGCCATCCTGCAAGCGGGTGGTATCGATGCTGAGTCCGCCTGCAAAGCCGCCATTGCCGCTGACCAGCAGCCGGGAATTCCATGAGAGCGGATCCGGCAGGCCAATCTCAAACAGCGCCTTGTTGCCGTCGCCCGCTTTGACCAACCGGCCGTCGACCTGGCAGTACGAGATAGCCCCTAAAGTGGCCGGTGTTGCCGAAAGTATCGAAGCCGAGTGATTGACTGCGTCTTGAATCGACGCGGTGTCGCAGGTCGTGGGCGCTTCGGCCTTGGCCAAGGCCGGCAGCGCGTATAGCGAGATCACGGCCGCAATCAGGGCGGCCCGGCGAAAGTAATGCGATTTAGTCATTGCACGAACTAAAAAAAGACGCGACATTTTGCTTAAGATAAATGTAGCTCAACGATCGTTTTACGCCTATACCAAAAGACGCGAGCATTGCCCTCAGTTCATTACAGGCCCGCACGGTACCTGGGTAATCACCGCTAGCAAGCATTTTCACTCAATCGTCTCGTGCGGAGGTTAATGTCGGCGGGTCGCTCGCGTGAGCGTGCGCCATCAATCTTCGATTAGCATCCGCCACGATGGCGCTGAGCGCGGGATTTTGCAGGTCCGCCAGATAGATCTCCATGTAGCTGGCGCCGGCATTTACCGCTCGGTCGACGGTGCCGCGCAGCATCGTGGCCGGATCGCACGGCGCTACCATCCGATTCATCCAGCATTGCGGATCGTCCGTCGCTGACCAGACCGTCTGATAGCCCACGGCAACCCGCGGAGCGAGGTGAGCAAGTAAGTCCCAGTTCCACACCGCGGAGATGCCGTCGTTTTGCAGGATGAGGCGCGAAGCGTAATCCTTCATCCCGAGAGCGATGATTTGCGGGACCCCGACCTCGTCGGATCGAGCGCCGGTGAGACGGCCGAAGTCGTCGATCGGCGGCAGGCCGTCGGGCGTGATTTCGAGCACGAGGCCTTTGTGCGCGAAAGCCGCAGCGTACGTATTGGCGTAAGTTTGCCAAGTCTGAATCACCCGCTGGCGCGTATAGCCCGCACGCACCCAGTTGGCGTTGCGGTCGCCGTTGGGACATCCGCCCCAGGGCCCATCGCGCGGCAGAATCAGTTCCGGGGAGTTGGACTGAACGCCCTGGATTTTGACCGCCACGATCGCTGGATTAGCGTCGTAGTGCGCGCCGGCCGCCCGCACGAAGTCCTGCCATCTCGACATGAACACGGGATCCCATGGCACCGGCAGCGTAATCTCGCGGCATGGCCCCGCGCCGCGCATGCGCCAGGCGAAACTGTAAAGCTTGACGCCCTGATTGAGCACCCAGGGCGGCGTGAAGCGTCCCGCGCCGATGGTGATCGAGACTTTTTTGCCGTGGGCTGCGTCGCGCTCGATTTCGCGATCGACCGGGCCCCAGTTGTAGGCGCCTTGGGAGCGCTCCAGTGCGAACCAGGGGTAGCGCAGAGCTACCCCATCGACATTGGGGTTGTTCAGCACCGCGTCCGGGATCGGATGACCGGGATCCTGGAGCGCGTACACTCCGACTACTTCCGCCGCCCGGCTTTTTCCGACTTGCATCAGTAGCAGCGGCAGCGCTGCGAACAACAGCCACCAGCTCAGTTTCATCCTGCGCTCAACCCTGAAAATCATCATCGGTCGCCGGTTATTGATATCGTTGACACTTTGAAGGTTTGATTTCGCGCGCGACTAACGACGCGGCGCCGCAATGCGGGTAAGCCCGCCGTCGACGACCTGCGCCCGGTCATCGCCGCCGATCCCATTGATCAGGACGACGCTCTCCAGATCGGATTCATAAACCACGCGCCCATAGGTGCGCAGATAGTTGGTTATGTCGGGCGTTTCCGCGTTAACTCGGACATCGCGCTCGACGATCCACAGTCGCTTGAATTTGGCGCGCGCACGCTCGAGGCCGCCCAAATCCAGGATGAGCGGGACCCCGATCGAGCGGTCGATAAAGGCCGGCGCGGCCTGACCGCCGTCATAATAATACCGGTACGAAAGCATCGTGTTCATTGTGTAATCCGGCCAGATTCCGGTGTCGTAGACAAAAACATGTGGCACCGGCGTGACGACCCCGTCGCCCGGCTCCAGATGGCGCGCAATATACAAGTCCTCGCTCCGATAGTCAGGACTGAAGCTGATGCCCAGCCGGCTATCGAAGGGCGGGACTTCCGGCACTGCCGCGAGCCGGTAGAGCTTCACCGCATACGGATTAGAGAAGACGATCAAACCCGCCACGCCGCTGACAAGCGCAAACCGTCGCGCAGCGCGAGCCGCATTGGAGTTAAGATCGATTTGACGGACCTGGTCGTAGAGCTGAAAGAAGGCTCCGACTGCAGCAAGCACCAGTATGGTCGTCCAATTATAGGCATATTTAGGATGATAAAGTCCCAACAAACACGTATAGCAAACGCCTAGACTGATCAGTAGCGTCGTGAGGTACAAAATCGCCTTCTGCCGCCTAAGAAAGACGAAGCCGAGGATCGCCAGGATGGTAAGCAGCCACTGATTGTCGACAAAGAAAAAGGCCCTGAGATAGAACCAGGGATCGAAGATCAGACGCTGCAGAAAGACCAGGCTGGGGCTGGCCAAATCGTTCAGATCCTTGCCGACACCGAGATAATCCGGGATCACGACGTTAAGCTTCCAGCACAATTCGACGATGACCAGCGCGGTGATAATCGCAAACGAGCGCCACAGATGCGGGTTAGCGATCCAGTCCCGCTCGCCCCATTTGCAGACCAGCAGGGCCACGACTAGCGCGGGCAGAAAAAAACCGCTGCCCTCCCACGAAAAGTAGGTAAAAATGAACGCCACCGTGGCGAAGTTCATAAAGCGGCGATTGATGCCGGCGCCGTTGATCGCCTCGTAGAAGAGCCAGACCGTCAGCAGGGCAAAAAAGCTCTCCTGGGCCGGATAGAACAGATCGCGGGAGTGCAGGATCGCCGCCGGCAGAAATGCGTAAACAATCGCCGCCGTGATTCCGACCCGCCAATCCATCATGCGTCGGCCGGCCCAGCCGATCACGCCGATCGTGAGCGTGCCGAAGATCAATGCCGGCATACGCAGGACGAAGACCGAGTCGCCGAACAGCAGCTTGAAGAGCGTGATCGGATAGGGCAGCAACTCATAAGTCGCGGCGTATCTGACATAGCTGCCGGTCATCATGTAGGGAAATCCCAGCTTCAATACGCCATTCGCCATCCGAACCACGGAGACCTCGTCGTGGCTCATCGCCGGCTTCGCCAAACCCCATGCGCGCACGACCATCCCGGCGGCCATGAGCGCGACCAGAGCGGGCGGCTGCCAATTGCGTCGCGCCAGCGCCGCAAACCAACTCACTCGATCTACGAAGCGCGCGGCTGAAGGTTTCGCTCCGAGCAAGAGCTTGCTCAAGATCAGCAGGACGAGCAGCGCAGCAATCACCTTTCGATCAAAACACCACAGGGAGGGCAGGCGCACGTCAAAAGTGCTGAGCCATAGGGCGGCCATGAGGATCACCATCGGCAGATGCGCCACCGCGTCCGCGCCCCACAACTCCTCGACGCGAGCCGCGTCCGAGGCAAACAACGGCGCCGCGAAGCCCCATAGCAGAAAGACCAGCCCGAAGGTGGCAGTTACCGCGACCGTCCAGCGCGTGACTCGGCGGAGATCGTCGTCCGGCAGCAGATGTGGAAAAGCGGCGACCTGCGGAATCAGGCCGGCGGGGGCGGCGCCGTTGTTGTTGACCGTGATCGCGGGCTGCAACGTCGGCACGTCCGCACGCGCTGGGTCGCTCAGAGTCCACCAATTCGTCTGTGAGCCGAAACGCTGTTTGCGCCCGCCGAAGTCAATCAAGCCGTCAGCCAGAATGGCTGGCGGACGGTCGAGGGCATGAACCCGCACGATGATTCGGTTGGGGCCTGGGTGAAACAGATTGCTCAGGTTATAGGCGATCATCACGGGTGATGCGGGAAGCACTCCGATCGTGGAGAAGAGCGGAAAGGGCTGCGGGGCGAGCGGCGCATCGGGCGCAGCGATGCTCGAGAACGACGGTGGCGCGACGCCCTCGTCGTCGGCTTGCGTATCGCCAGTTATCGGCACCGGGTGGGTCTGTGTGGTAACTGCCGGGGTCGGCGAGGCCTGCGGGCCGCTCTCGGCGGGGCCCTTCGATTTCAGTCCCGGCGCGGTTCTCGTCACTTGCAGCGCTGGCGCAGGCGCCGGCGTCGGCGCCGGGCTGGCAAAGCTGAATCCGGTTGTGATCGCGTTCGAGGCCCCCGACGTGATCAGGTGCGGGAGCGCCGGAGCGCCCGCAGCCCCGACCGCCGGCGGCGGATTCGGTTGCTGAGCAGAAGCCGCCGGCGGCGAGGGTGGCTCTTGGCCGGGCGGCCGGCGTCGCGGAATTTGCGGCACGATGACGGCGAGGTCCTCGCTCCCTGCAGCCCCGGTCCACGGACCGATCACATTGGGCATTTTATCGCTATCGCGAGTGACCTGGGGTCCCAGCGGAACCGGCGCTTGCGGCCCGAATACGGCGGCCCAGTCGTTGCCGGCGACCATCGCCGCCAGCCGATCATTTATGAAGAGGTCATAGCCGCCGTTGGCCGCGACCTCGATCCAGACCTGTCGCGCCGTGCGATCCAGGGTCAAATCATGAACAAAGGAGGCGCGCCGCGCAGCGAACCCCGGCGCTTCGATCCAGGTTCCGGCCGCGTGATCGAACAGCGCCGGATCGGTTTCGAGCCGCTGGACGGTCGAGAGAATTTCACCGCTGGCAACGCAATCCGCATCAGCCCAGAGACGGTCATCGAGACGGGGCGCGGTCCATCCGTAGCTGCCGATTACGCCATCGGGCGTCGCGGAGACTTTCCACGTTGCGTCTGACCCGAATTCGAAGCGCTCGCCACCTTGGAGCTGGTACCCACCGCGCACACGGATTTGCGGCGGCGTTGGAAAGGTGCCGCCAGCCACTCGAATAGCGATGACGTTTTTGCCGGGGACCAGCAGGGTCTTGAGGTCGTAAGCGGCGCTGACCCGCGCGCCGGGTAGGAGCACCTCCCCGAGATCGACGTTGTTCACAAAAAGGATGAAGTTGCCGGTCGCCGCCACGATGAGCGACGCCTGCTGGACCGGCTTGTGCAGATAGAGGGTCTTGCGAAAATATCCGACGGCGCCCGGCTGCTTGAGCTGGATCCACGACGCCGCTCCAAATTCTGGCGCGTATTGTTCGAGCGGCGGATCGACGAAAGTCTGACCGACGAAAATCGCCAGCAGCAGCGCATAGGCGATCACCACCGCGCCCGCGATTCGACCCTGCCTGCTCAGCAGATAACTGCGAAACCGCCTAAGCACGCTGTCTCACCGTTTCACCGTTGCGCCGGCTCGACTACGGGCCGACGAGCGCGTCAAGCCCGCGAAAATCGCCGACGTAGTCAATCTGGTAGGCAGCGAAGTAGGCCTGATGCGCGTCGTTATATTCGCGCAGACGGATCAGGGCGTCGCCGAGATTGCTGTAGAGGTCAGCGACGACGCGCGGGTCCGAGCTCTCGGCCAGAGTTTGCCGACTCATTGATGCCGCCTCTTGATAACGGCCAACGACGAAATAGCCGCGCGACAGGTAGTACTTGGCCAGCCACATGCCGGGGTCCTGCGCGAGCATCCGTTCCCAGATCTCGATGGCGGAGCCAAACGCGCCGTCGCGAAAGAGATTGAGTCCGTAGGCGGCCTCGAGGTCGCTGGCGCGCAACGCGGCGGCCGCGGCCAGATCGCCGTTCTCGGCCGCCAGCTCTTCATAGATCGCGATCGCTTTCGGCAGCTCTCCGATCGCGCCGGGCGCCGAACTCTGAGCGACCAAAGCTTCGGCCTCGAACACCCGTGCGGCGGGCGTCGAAGGGTGGCCGCTGCTCGACTCAAGGCCACCGATGCGCTGGCGCAAGCGCAGATCCATCGCGAGCCAGCCATCGAGCTGCGCCGCCCGCGCATAGAGCCTGAGCGCCGCCTCCGGAGATCCTCGGGCCTCGGCCAGCGCACCCTCAACCAGGGCTTGTTGCCCGCGTAGCGGAGCCCACAGGAAGAACGCGAGCAGGCCAACGCCTGCGAGCGCGGTAAATAGAATCGCGCACAGCCGAATTCGCGCCTCGAGCAGTCTAACCGCCGGGATGAAAATCGCGCAGCCGACGGCCAGCATCAGGTTCCAGCCGAAGCCCATGAAATACCAGCCGGTCACCATTCGGTCCCAGACAGTATCGAAGCGGAAGCGCGCCCAGAGACTCGGCTCGTTCGCGACATTGCGCGGCATGTAGGAGAAATCGAACGCATACGCGTGCTGCAGCCATGCAGCTTCGCGCACCAGTTGGGCCAACGAGCTGGTGCGCCCGACGGCGACTTCGAGATAAGCGACAAGCGTGAGCAGCAGCAGCACTGCGCCCGCCGCGGCTACGATCGCAGGACGCCTGAGCGCGCACGCGGCGGCGCCAATCACGAGCAGAAGCACCACCGCCAGATTGAAGAAATCGATATGCGCGCTCAGAGTCGAGTCGATGAGCGGCGCGAACAACGTTAGCGGCTGCCGGCCGATCGGCAAATAAATGCGCTGCGACAGCATCAGGATCGGCGCGCAGAGCAGGATCGCGAGGCCGCCCAGCCACGGCATCAGGCGCTGAGCGGGCATCAGCCTGGTGAGAAGGCTTTTGAAAGTTGGCACGGCGAACGCAAATTGGACTCAGCGCGAAAGGCTACGACGCAACCCCGCGGCGTCGAGATGTCATCGGAATGATTGGAAGGCCACAAAAACGTCAGACAATTCGAACCGACAAGCCTCTCCCCCACATCGCTCCATCCGGCGAGTATGCCGGCTCAGACGGATTATAGCGAAACGGCATTCACTCGAGAAAGGAGATTTCTTGCGCTTGGCGCTCAGTGCCGGGTACGCCCGGGGCGACGGCCGGTCCTGCCTGCCAGCTTCGCCGAATAGCCGTCCAATTCGTGCTAAAATGGCGCGCCCGGAGGGATTCGAACCCCCAACCCTCGGATCCGAAGTCCGATGCTCTGTCCAGTTGAGCTACGGGCGCAGACGTCTAAATTCCTCAATCGTTTAGCGGGCCCATCGCGGATGAGGAGGAGACTTCGCGCAAACGACGCGGGCACAACCGAGTCGAGGCTTTCAGCGCAAATGACGGCGCTGAAACGATTCGGTGAGTGCCCGGGTGATCGGCGCCCAATCGCCGACCAAACCGAGATGCGCGAATTCGAAGATCGCCGCCTCCGGATCGTTGTTGACCGCGACGATGGTTTCGGCGCGCTTGATGCCGACGGTATGGTTAGGCGCGCCGCGCAAGCCGATCGCGAAATAAAGGCGCGGCGCGATCGCCTTGCCGGTAAGACCGACCTGGAGCTGACGCGGCATCCAGGCCTTGTCCGTGACGCGGCGCGACGCGCACATCCCGGCCCCGAGCACGCGCGCGAAGTCCTTACAGCGCTCGACGCCTTCCGGCCCGCCCACGCCCATCCCGACGCCGACGATGACCTCGGCGCCGTCGAGCGGCGCAACCGTGTGATCAACGCTGGAATGCTCAGCGACAAGCCGCGTCCGCGGAACGCCGACCGCAACGCGAACCGTCGTCAACTCGGCGACTCGGACCGGATTCGGTTCGGCGAGCTCCAGCACGCCCTGCCTGACAGTCGCCATCTGCGGATAGGTCTTGGAGAGAATCGGCGCGACGATATTGCCCCCGAAGGCCGGCTTGAGCGCGATCAGGCCCCGGGCCGGGTCAAACTCAAGTCCGATGGCGTCGCCGGTGAGACCAAGTTTCAGGCGCGCGGCGAGCCGCGGACCCCAGTCGCGGCCCCGTTCGCTGGCGCAGAGCAGCAAGCCCCACGGCGTGCGCTCACGCACGAGCTGGGCGACGGCCTCCGCCGCGGTCTCCGGCGAGTAACGTTCGAGCGCGGGATGCTCAAGCAGGACGATTTCGTCGGCGCCGTAGCTCGCGATCAGGCCGGCGTGCTTCGCGATAGCTCCCGTCAGGCCGATCGCCACGAGCGCCCCGCCGAGCCGGCTGGCGAGGGCGTCCGCCGCCGAGAGCAGCTCGAGGCTGCCAAGCGTCACCGCGCCGTCGAGGCCGGTCTCGACCACGACCCAGACGTCCTTGCCGCGCACCGGCCTCCGCGTCTTTGCGGCGACGGGCCGCTTCTTATGCTGGCGTGGAGCGAGCGCGCCGCGCGCTTCGAGCGCCGCCAGGACCTGCTCGGCTGCGAGGTCGGGGTCGCTCGCGTCGATCATCCGGCAGGCGACTTTCGGGGTTTCTTGCGCCTGCACGCCCTGGACCCAGGTGGGCGAACCGGCAGTGCCGAACTGCGCCGCTTCCGTGCTGAGTTCGGCCGCGCGGACGCTAACGATCGGCTGTGCCAGAGCGGCTTCGCGCGCCGCAGGCGCTATTTTAAGCGGATTGATCAGACGTTCGGCGCAGGTCAGCAGGGCTGGCAGACGGCACTCGACTTCGTCGAAGCCCTCGTCGCTCTCGCGTTCGGCAAAAAGGTGATCACCCTCGACCAGGAGTTTGCGGACGCCGGTCACCTGCGCGACGCCCAGCAGCTCGGCGATTTCCGGGCCGACCTGTCCGGTCTCGGCGTCGAGCGAATATTTGCCCAGCAGAATCAGATCGAATTTGCCGCGCGCGAGCCATAGCGCGAGCGCCCGCGCGGTCGCGAGCGTGTCAGAACCGGCGAAGGCGCGATCCTCGAGATGCACCGCGTGATCGATGCCCATCCCGAGCGCGTCGACCAGCACCTCGCGCGCCTGTGGTGGGCCCATCGTGACGGCGGTGGTCTTTGCGCCGAGCCGGCTTTTGAGCTCGACCGCCTGCGCGATGGCGCGCAGATCATAAGCGCTCATGACATTGACGCCGTCGCGCTTGATGGTCTTCGTGACGGGGTCGAAGTTGGCGTCTTCGATCAGAGGGATCTGCTTTATGCAAACTGCGATCTTGAGCAAACTAGTGATACCTCGCCGACTTAAGTAATCAAGCGGAACGGCTGATGTAAACCGGCTACGACGTTGGACGGCTTAAACGCGCGAACCTCATCATATACCGTCGCGATGTGAACTCGCTTCGAGCCGTGGCGCTGCTTGCATTGATCACGTTGATCGCGGGATGCGTTCAGGGCCGCGCGACGCCGTATCCCGCTGGCGCGGGTCAGCAGCGCATCGTCTCACTCGCGCCGTCGGTTACCGAGACATTGTTCGCGCTCGGCGCCGGCGACGAAGTCGTGGGCGTTTCGCAGTATTGCGACTATCCGCCCGCGGTGCTCGATTTGCCGCGGGTCGGTTCGTTCCTGACGCCGAATGTCGAGGCGATCGCTGCGCTGCGGCCAACCCTGGTGATCGGTCTTTCGACCTCGTCGGACTTGCGCGAGATTCGCGCGCTCGAGGCGATGGGGATTGCCACGCTGATGGCCGATGACGGCTCGGTCGCGGCGATCGAGCGCAGCATCAGCCTGATCGGCGATCGCGTCGGACGCGGCGCCGCCGGGCGCGCGCTGGTTGCCGCGTTGCGCAGTCATCTCGAGAATGCGGAAGAGCGCCTGAAAGGTCAGCCGCGACGCGCCGTCCTGATGGTGGTGGGCCATCAGCCGATGGTGGCGGTCGGACGCGGCACTTTCCTCGACGAATTGCTGGCGATGGCGGATGCGGCGAATATCGCCGACGCGTCGAATCAGGCGTGGCCGCGGCTCAGCGTCGAGTACATCATCGCGACGCGGCCGGACGTCATTCTCGACGGCCAGATGGGCTCCGATCCGACGACTCCCAGCCGCTTCTGGAGCCGCTACCCGACGATTCCCGCGGTGCGGAATCATCGAGTGTCTGGTTATCCAGAAAACCCGACGCTGCATCCGGGGCCACGCATCGGGCTGACGCTCGACCTGCTGGCCCGTCTGATCCATCCCGAGGCCTTTCGCGCGCAGCGCGAGACCGAGGCCCGCCAGTGAATGAGGCTGCGCGCGCCGCCGCTCATCTCACGCGTGCGCGCATGGCGGCGACCTTGGCGATGCTCGCAACCGGCGTCGTGGCGATCGCAATCGTCGCGACTGCATTCGGCAGCGTGCATATCAGCCTGATGCGCGCGGTCGCCGAGCCCTTGAGTCCCGATCGCGCCATCCTGGTTGGCGCGCGCCTCCCACGCGTTTTGATCGGCGCGACCGTCGGCGCGGTCCTCGCCGCGGTGGGCGTAGCGTTGCAGGCGCTGGTGCGCAATCCGCTGGCCGAGGGCGGGATCCTGGGGATTTCGGGGGGCGGCGCTTTTGGCGCGGTGGCTGCGATGATCCTCTTTTCCCGTTACGCCGCAGCCGACGCAATCGTGCCGGCCGCAGCTTTTGCCGCGGCGTTACTCTCGACCGGCGCGGTCTATCGGCTCGCGCAGGTCGAGGGGCGGCTCGAGCCTTTTACTCTGCTTTTGGTCGGGGTCATTTTCAACGCCTTTTGGGGCGCGGCGATCATGCTGGTAAACAGCGTCGTGAATTTCTACTTCACGCACAGCATTATTTTCTGGCTGATGGGCAGTTTCGAGGCGCCGACCTACCGCGAAGTCGCGATGGTCGCCGCTTTAGGCTCCGCCGGATTCCTCGTGCTGATCGCGCGGGCGCGCGACATGAATCTCCTAAGTCTCGGCGACGACGAGGCGGCCGAACTCGGCGTCGAGGTCGATCGCGTCCGCCGTCTGATCTTCGTCACGACCTCGTTGATGATCGGCGCGGCGGTCTCGGTCAGCGGGATCATTTCGTTTGTCGGCTTGATCGTACCTCACGTTCTACGGATGGCGATCGGCGCTGATCATCGGCTGCTGCTGCCCGCGTCGATTCTCGGCGGGGCGGCTTTCGCGGTGGCGGCTGACCTGTTGGCGCGGACGGTGATCGCTCCGGCTGAGCTGCCCGTCGGCGCGATCACGGCGCTGTGCGGCGGACCCTTCTTTGTTTACGTCTTGCGCCGTGAGGGGCGGAAATCTTTCGCGCTATGAGTCGCATCGGAGATGAAGTCGCGCTTCGCGCCGACCGGCTGGTCGCCGGTTACGACGCGCGATCGGTGCTGAATGGCGTTTCGCTCGAGGTCAAAGCTGGCGAGCTGCTCGCGATCGTCGGACCCAACGGTGCGGGCAAGTCCACGCTGGCGCGGGTGCTGAGCGGGGCGCTTAAGCCGCGCGCGGGTTTGATCGAGCTGCTCGGCCGCCCGCTCGCAGGCTACGACCGCCGGGCGATCGCGCGGACGCTGGCCTCGGTCGCCCAGGAAAATTCGGTCGCCTTCCAGTTTTCCGTCACCGAGATCGTGCTGATGGGTCGCGCTCCGCATCTCGGGCCGCTTCGTCTTGAATCGCCGCACGACCTCGCGATTGCGCGGGAGGCAATGGTTCGCTTCGATTTGAACGGGCTGGCCAGCCGGTCGATCCAGGAACTCTCCGGCGGGGAACGCAAGCGCGTGTTCCTGGCCCGCGCGCTCGCGCAGGAGCCGCGCGTGATCCTGCTCGACGAGCCGACGGCGTTTTTGGATCTGCGGCACGTCGCCGAGATTTTCGCGTGCTTTCGCCAGCTCCGCGCCGAGCGGGGACTGGCGGTCGTCGCGACCCTGCACGATCTGAATGCCGCGGCGCTCTATGCCGATCGCATCCTGATGCTGAAGGACGGCGCCACCGTCGCCTACGGAGCGCCCGAGGAGGTTCTCGATCCGGCGAAGCTGCGCGAGGTTTACGAGGTCGAGGTCCATGTCGGGCGCAGCCCGGTCTCGGGCGCGCTGGTGGTTTACCCGGC
>JBOHWF010000262.1:0-14923 GCA_050736455.1 Binataceae bacterium (SeqCode)
CAACACGGCCCTGAGCGCCGGTTTCACGCCCGAGGGGATGCGGCAGTTGCGCACCGAGATGGCGCTGGTCAGCAATCAGGTGCTGGTCGCGCGCGCGGTCGATTTTGGCGATCCCGAGGCGGTGCGCCAGGCGGTCGAGATGACCCACGACTATCTCAATCTCGGCCTCGAGCATCTGGCGGCGGGCGAGCTGACGGCCGCGATCGCACATCTGCGCGACACTCATCTGCAACTGCTGTTCCGGCTCGGCCTCAGCCTGACGATCGATCTCCGCAAGCGCGCCGAGGCCACGATCGCGCGGCTCGGCTTCGAGCGCAATCGCGTCAAAGAAGTTGCCTACCTCGACTCGCCGTATCGCGAGGCGTTCGCCGGATTTCTCCTCCGGCAGCCGCGATTTTTCGAGGGACTCGACGGCCATGGCGCCGCTGCCACGCGCGGTTTCCGCGCGATGCGCGACCTCCGCCTTGGTTACGCCGTGGTGGACCAGATCGAAGCAGTCCACGAGTTGCTCAAGGCGCTGCTGCGGCTGGATATCGCATCTGCGGCCTTTCGCGCCAATGTCGCTGGCCACGACATCCGCTTGAGTCAGATTTTGCTCACTGCACTGGTCTGCAATCTGCTTGGTCGGCGGTTGGTGATCGAACCGATCGCGGCCGCGCGGCTGCCCGAAGTCGCTGCGGCGATCATGACACGCGAGCGTCCCGCCCATCTTAACGAGACTTTCCGCGCCTCCGTGGCGTCGGCGCTGACCGCGACGCTCGACGCAGCTACGTTCGAGCGCGCGACGCCTTATATCGATTCGTGTCTCAAGATGCTCGAGGAGGAGTTTTCCGAGCTCGACCCGTCCGCGCCGATCGATCCGCGCTTCATGCGCAGTCTGCTGATCCGGCGCTGATTCTCAATTTTTAGCGCAGCTCGCAGACTCGCCTGCTCGGCTTTGCTCGCGGACTCGCTCCGCCTGGTGGCTTCATGCGCAGCCCGCTGATCCGCCGCTGATTCGGCTCACTCGCGGGGCCTGAAGTTGCGGGCGACGACGTAGAGTTCGGCCGAGCCGGGGCGGCCGGCACGCGTCCGCACCACCTCGGTGGTTTTGAAGTTCCGCGCAAAAAGCCCGCGCACCGCCTCGAACTCGGTTCCCATAAAGAGCTTCGCTACCATCGCGCCGGCAGGTTTCAGCGTTTCGGTGGCGACAACGATCGCAGTCTCGATCAGTTCGCTCGTTTGCGCCTGATCGCGCTCGCGGATACCGGTCAGCTTGGGCGACAGATCGCTGGTGACCAGATCGGCCGGCCCGGCGAGCGCCTCCCGCGCCGCGACGCGCACCGCGAGGTCGCGCAGGTCGCCGACGATCGTCATGACGTTAGCGCCAAGCGAACGGCAAGCCGTTAGATCGACTCCGACGACGCGGCCGTTGCGGCCCACCGCCGCGCTCAGAATCGCGAGCCAGCCGCCGGGCGCAGAGCCGAGATCGAGAACCCGCGCGCCATCAGACACGAGCCGGAAGCGGGCCAGCAGCTCTTCGAGCTTGAAGGCGGCGCGCGACGGCAGCCCCTGCTCGCGCGCCCGCTGATAGAATTTGTCGCGTGGTTCGTAGCGCGCCATCGCGAAACCTCAAGCTCAGAAGATCAAACCTGTGAACATCCTGCCCCACGCGGCTTTCCGCGTGCGCGCCAAGCCGGTATCGTGCTGATCCGCACTGCGTAATCTAGCTCGTACGATTTGCCCGATGCCATCGATTAGCCTCGACGACCTCAATCCCCCACAGCGCGAAGCGGTGCTCGCGCCCGACGGACCCCTGCTGATCCTGGCGGGCGCTGGCTCGGGCAAGACGCGCGTGCTGACCTACCGCATCGCTCACCAGCTTGCGACCGGGCTCGCGAGCGCCGAGCAGACGCTGGCGGTGACCTTCACCAACAAGGCGGCGCGCGAGATGCGCGAGCGGGTTGCGAGCCTGCTCGGCGGCGACGCGCGCTTTCCGTGGGTCAGCACCTTTCACTCGGCCTGCGCACGGATTCTGCGCCAGGAGGCGGCGGCGCTCGGCTATGATCGCAATTTCTCGATCCTCGACGACGCCGACGCGATGGCGCTGATCCGGCGCGTGCTCGAAGAGGCGCGGCTGGCCGATTCGCCGCCGCCCGAAGCCGTGCGCGCGCGAATCGATCAGGCCAAGAACGAGGCGATGCTTCCGGCGCAACTCGCGGCGAGCGCGGCAAACCCGCGTGAGCGGACGCTCGCCCAGGTCTATGCGCTCTACCAGGAACGCCTGCGCGCGATGAACGCGCTCGACTTCGGCGATTTGCTGTTGCAGACCTGGCGGCTGTTCGAGAACGACGCCGCGGCCCTCGAGCGCTGGCGGCGGCGCGCCGCGCATCTGCTGGTGGACGAGTATCAGGACACCAATCAGGTGCAGTATCTGCTGGTGCGCGCGCTCTCGGCGCCACACGGCAATCTGTGCGTGGTCGGCGACGAGGATCAGTCAATCTACCGCTGGCGTGGCGCGGACATCCGCAACATTCTCGATTTCGAGCGCGATTTTCCCGACGCGCGCATTATCAAGCTCGAACAGAATTATCGCTCGACCAAAACTATCCTGGCCGCCGCCGGGGCCGTGATCGAGCATAACCTCGAACGCAAGCCCAAGCGTCTGTGGACCGCTAATCCGGACGGCGAACCGGTGGTCTATTACACCGGCCTGACCGAGCGCGACGAAGCGGACTACATCGCGCGCGAGATTGGCCGCCTGATCGAAGGCGACTTCGCCCCGGCCGACGTCGTAGTGTTCTTCCGGGTCAACGCGCAGTCGCGCGCGCTGGAGGAAGCGCTGGTGCGCCGGCGCGTCCCCTACCTGATGGTTGGCGGCCTGCGCTTTTACGACCGCCGCGAGATCAAGGATCTGCTGGCCTACCTGCGGGTACTGGCGAATCCCGCCGACGCGCTCAGCCTCGAACGGATGGTGGCGACGCCGTCGCGCGGGATTGGCGCAAAAACCCTCGAGGTCGCGCGCGAGGTCGCGCAGCGCGGCAACCTCACCGAGTTCGACGCGCTCGGCCGGCTCGAAACCGAGTCGCGCGTCGCGCTGCGAATAGCCAAGCAGGCCGGCGCGCTCTACGCCTGGATGCGCAATCTCGCGGAACGATCCAGCACCCTCAACGTCCGCAAAATTCTCGACGAAATTCTCGCGCGATGCGACTTCGACGCCTACCTCGGCGGTCTCGAGGACGCCGACGCCCGCCGCCAGAATGTCGCCGAGATGCTGACTGCGGCCGACGCCTTCGACGCGGAGGGCAATGCGGCCGGCCTCGGCGAATTCCTCGAACGGATCGCGCTGCTCGCCGACAGCGATCAGCTCGCCGCGGCTGGCGGTCGCGTGTCGCTGATGACCCTGCATACCTCGAAGGGACTCGAGTATCCGGCGGTCTTTATCGCCGGGATGGAGGAGGGGCTTTTTCCCCACTCGCGCGCGCAGGACGATACCAGCGAGATCGAGGAGGAGCGCCGCCTGTGCTACGTCGGCATGACGCGCGCACAGCGGCTGCTGTATCTGACCAATGCGCTTTCGCGCGAGCTGTATGGCAATCGGCAGGACGCGACGCCGTCGCGCTTTTTGCGGGAGATCGACCGTGACCTGATCCGGCGGATCGCGCCGGAGCGGCAACGGCAGGGAGTCCTGCGGCCGCCCTCGCGCGAACCCTACGTCGATTACACCGACAGCCAGCTCCAGGAAAGCAACGGCGACGGCGGCGACCTCTGTGCGATCGGCGCCCGCGTCCAGCACGGGACCTTCGGTCGCGGCGTGATCCGCCGGCGCGAAGGTCGCGGCGACGCCGCCAAAGTCTGGGTCGCCTTCGAGCGCGGTGGTCTAAAGTTGCTGGTGCTTAAATTCGCCAACTTGAGGCCCGTTGCTGACTAGTTGTCAGTCGCTATAAAATTTTTAGGGTGAGACTGATAACGCGTAAATCGGCCGCGCGAGCGCTGCTGATGGCCGCGCTGGCCGTGGCCATATCATGGACCGGACGCGCCTTCGCCCTGAGCTGGAACGAGGCCGAATTCGCCGCCCATCAGCTGGTCGCCGTGCCGATCCCGGTGGGCCGGGACGCCCTCATCGGGTCGCCAACGAGTTTCACGATTACGAAGGGCGATACGCTACTCGACATCGGGCGCTGGTACGGGCTTTCGGCGCGCGAGATTTCTGACGCCAACAGTCATATCGACTGGTGGGCGCCGCCCCCCGGCCGCGACATCATCCTGCCCACCGAGCGCATCCTGCCCGAAGGCGCACGCAGCGGCATCGTGATGAACATCCCGGAAATGCGCATCTACTACTTCTATCCCCCGACCGTCGCGCACCGTCGCGGCAAGCTCAGGCGGGCGGCGTTAAGTGGCGGACCGGCCCGCGTCGTCTATACCTTTCCGGTCGGGCTTGGCCGTTTCGATTGGAAAACACCGGTGAGCGTGTGGCGGGTCACCGGCAAAATCGTCAATCCGACCTGGGTGGTACCCGAGGATATCTACGAAGAGCATCTGGAGCGCGACGGCGAAGCTGAGCACGTCGTGCCGGGCGGCGAACCGGATAATCCGCTCGGTCATTTCAAGCTCGTGCTGAGCCTGCCCGAATACGCCATCCACGGCACCGACGTGCCCTGGGGCGTTGGGATGAATGTCAGCCACGGCTGCATCCGCCTCTATCCTGAGAACATCGAGCAACTCTTCCGGATGACCCCGGTCGGCACGCCGGGGCGCTTCGTCTATCAACCGATCAAGTTCGGATGGCGCGGTGATCGGCTTTATGCGGAGGTCCACGACGATTTGTACGGCGTCTATCCGGGCCTGTGGAATCACGCGTTGCATGAAGTAAAACGGCTCCGCCTCGAAAGCAGCGTCGATATGGGGAAACTGCAGGCGGCGGTCGAGGGCAAAACCGGGCTCCCCACTGACGTTTCGCCGGGTGGGGTGCCGGCGGTAGGCGCGGAAAGCGCGAGTGCCACGAAGTTGCCCGCAAGCTCGGCCGTGACGGCAAATCCGGCGGCCGCCACTGCGGAATCCGCGGACAGCGCCGCGTCAGTGCCTGATGAGAATGGCAGCGATGATGCCGAGTCCGCGCCGCCGGATGCGGCCGCGGATAGCACTTCGCGCGGCGCCGACTGGCGGCAGTTGCCGACCCACGTAACCCCTGACGACAATTCGATCGAGTGAAGGCTCGTCGCAAACCTTCGACGACGCGGCACTTCCCGCCGTCGACAGGAGTCCGATGAAGGCGCAGCGGCAGATTCCCTTTCATCGCCCGGCGATCGGCCCCGACGAAGAGCGCGAGGTGCTTGAGGCGCTTCGTTCAGGGTGGATAACGACCGGCCCCAAGGCCAAGCGCTTCGAGCGGGAGTTCGCCGCCTATGTCGGCGCGCGCCACGCGCTCGCGGTAGCGCACGGCACCGGCGCGCTCCATCTGGCGCTGTTTGCGATCGACATCCGCCCCGGCGACGCGATCATCACCACGCCCTTCACCTTCACCGCGACCGCCGAGGTGATGGGCTATCTGGGCGCGCGGCCGCTGTTCGTCGATATTGATCCGGCCACCTTCAACATTGATCCCGATCGCATCGAAGCCGCGCTGGCCAACGGCGACAAGCGCAACGTCAGAGCGATCATGCCCGTGCACTTCGCCGGGCAGGCCTGCGACATGGATCGCATCATGGCGATCGCGCGTCGCCATGACCTTCGAGTCGTCGAGGATGCCGCGCACGCGGTCGATTCGGCGCGTCAGATGGACGGTCGCGGCATGACCAAAATCGGCACGACCGGCGATCTGACCTGCTTCAGCTTCTACGCGACCAAGAATATCACTTGTGGCGAAGGCGGGATGATCACCACCGAGGATGACGCGCTTGCGGCAAAAATCGCAGTCGCCAGCCTGCACGGGATGGATCGCGACGCCTGGAAACGTTACGACTCAAGCGGCTCGTGGTTCTACGAAATCCACGAGATGGGTTTCAAGTACAATCTCTCGGATATCCACGCCGCGATCGGCCTCGCGCAGTTGCGCCGCTCCCCCGAGCTCACCGCGCGCCGCCGCGCGATCGCGCGGCGGTACAACGACGCCTTCGGCGACGAACCGGCGCTCGAGATCCCCTACACCGAGCCCGGCGTCGAGCACGCCTGGCATCTTTACGTTTTGCGCCTGAGGCCGGAGCGGCTGACAATCGGCCGCAACCGCTTCGTCGAGTTACTGCGCGAGCGCGGCGTCGGCACGTCGGTCCACTGCATCCCGCTCAATACGATGGACTACTATCAGAAGCAGTACGGGTACCGGACGGGAGATTTCCCGCTCGCCGAGGACGTGTACAACCGCTGCTTTTCCCTGCCGATCTTTCCGCTGATGGCCGACGAGGACATCGCCTACGTCGTCGAGAATGTGCGCGCCCTCGCCCGCGAACATCGCCCCTGAGTCTGGCCGCTGAGCGCGCCATCGGCTGCGAACGGCGCGATGGTGGCGGCGGGGAGACTCGAACTCCCGACACTGCGGATATGAGCCGCATGCTCTAACCAACTGAGCTACGCCGCCACCGGAACGCATCACAATAGCGGGCGATCAGGCCACGCGAAAGAGCAGTTCTTCAGTCGAGCTTGATCGAGCTTTGCTTGACCGCGCGGCCGCCGCGAGCGACCTGATAGAGAATCCCTTCGTTGAACTCGACGCAGCTCAGGCTCCCGCCATACACCAGCCCGGTGTCGATGCCGATCTTGTACGGCAGGTCCGTCATCACGGTGCGCATCGGCGTGTGGCCAAACACCACAGTCGTGTCGAACGAGTGCGGACTGAGGATGAACTCGTGTCGGATCCAGAGCAGATCCTCGGAGTCTTGCTCGGCGAGCGCCACGCCTGGACGCAGTCCGGCGTGGACGAAAAGGTAGGGTGGGCGCCGATAGCTGTTCGCGAGACTGGCGAAAAAGTCGAGATGGCTGGGCGGCAGCGCGGCGCCGGCCTCTCGGGAATCCGCGCGGCGGATTCCGTAACTTTCGAAGGTCTGGACGCCGCCGTTGAACAGAAAGGACTCGCCGTAATGGCCGGGGGAGCCGAGGAAGCTGAGCAGCATGTCTTCGTGATTGCCCTTGAGGAACACCGGCGTCGCTGCGCTGCTTTGGAGCTCGAGCGCCAACTCGACGACGGCGCGCGAATCCGGTCCGCGATCGATATAGTCGCCGACGAAGACGATCGTATCGCCGGATGCCGGCTCCAGCGCCTTGAGCATCAGCGCCAACTCGTCCGCGCAGCCGTGAATGTCGCCGATCGCGAACAGTCGCCCGTCGCTGGCGGTGGGTTTGTGTGATGCCATGACGGGTTTGCTAACCGCCCGGCGCGCGGTCCAGCGGATCGCCCAGCAGATCCGCCACCACGGCGCGATTCTGAATGATCCGCCGCGTCGCGCTGTAAGGATTGAGCAGGCCGGCCCGCACCCCGTCGAGCACGCTCTGCAGGCCGTCGGCGCCGGCCTTGAGCGCCCGCGTGGTCCGCTCCTCAATTTCCGCGATCAGCACCTCGATAAACTCGTGCGCGCGCCGTTCGCGCTCCCGCGCAGGGTCGACATGATCGCGCTGGTAATCGCGATGGCGGGCGATGGCCGCGACCACCGCGTCAATGCCAATATCGGCCGCGGCCTGAGTCAGCAACACCGGCGGCCGCCAGCCGCCGGCCGGACGCAGATGGACGCTGAGTTCGAGTTCGGCTTTGATCCGATCGGCGCCGTCACGGTCCGCCTTGTTGACCACGTAAAGGTCGGCGATCTCGTTGAGCCCGGCTTTCATCACCTGCACCCCGTCGCCGCCTTCGGGCACCGTGACGACCACCGTGGTGGCGGCCAAATCCATCACGCTGAGTTCGGTCTGCCCGACGCCGACCGTCTCGATTATCACTACGTCGTGGCCAAAGGCGTCGAGCAGCTTGACCACCTCGCGCGCCGCGCGGCTGAGACCACCGTGATGGCCGCGCGAAGCGAGGCTGCGGATATACACGCCCGGGTCCTTGTAGTGATCGGTCATGCGCACGCGATCGCCGAGCACGGCGCCGCCCGAGAAGGGACTCGAAGGATCGATCGCCAGGACGGCGACCAGTTGGTTCTGGGCGCGATACTTCGCGATCAGGCGATTCACGAGCGTCGATTTGCCAGCGCCCGGAGCGCCGGTCACTCCGATCACATAGGCGCGGCCGGTGCGATTGTACACCCGTTCCATCACCGCGCTGACCTCCGCGGCGCGGTTCTCGACCAGCGTCACGAGACGGGCGAGCGCCACGCGGTCGCGCTGCAGGAAGCGTTCGAGCAGGATATCGAGCTTGGTGTCAGACATGAGTCTTGAGGCGGCCGCTTTCCTGATTATACCCATCGTATTAGTAAGCCGCAGCACGATAAAGCCACGCCTGCGGCGCTGCCGACCGCGCGTTGTTTCTACCCCGGGCGCGTCATATGTTTGACCAAGGATGAAGCCCGCCGATGTCTCCCGCGATTGGGTTGTGCTGCTCGGTCTCGGGCTGGTGCTGATCGGCGTCGCCAACTGGCTGGTCGGACGTCATCGGACCCGCCAGTACAGCGGCATCGTCGCGGCGCAACCCGATACCGGGGCCGACAACTCCTACCGCAGCTTTGACGAGCTCGGTGACGGCGCCGATGCGGTCCTGAGGCCCTTCACCGAGGAGCAGCGCCGGGTTTCCTACGCGACCGCGCGGATGGACTTTTATCACGCCACCTACATGACCGGATACGGCTTGGTAATCGGCGGGCTGTTCGTGACCTTCCTGGGCTTCCTCCGTCTGATCCGGCGCGACGCCTGGCGGGCCACCAGGCGCGCGACGATTCGCATGATTGACGAAGGTCCACCATTCGCCTGACGCCTCGCGTCCGCGCGCAAATGGTCAAACTGCTGAGCGAACTCGCGCCTGCGAAGATTAACCTCTTCCTGAGGGTTACCGGACGACGCGCGGACGGCTACCACGCGCTCGATTCAATCTTCGCGCCGGTGTCGCTCTACGACCGCGTCGCCATCGCGGTTCGGCCGGCGCCGAACTCCGCGGTCTCGATCCGCGGCGACCTCGCCGAACTCGATCCGGGCGAGCAGAACCTCGCGGTGCGGGCGGCGCACGCCTTTATCGGCGAATTCGGCCTCGCTGCCGAAGTCATGATCGATCTGCACAAGCAGATTCCGGTGGGCGCCGGGCTCGGCGGCGGCTCAAGCGACGCGGGCGCGGTCCTGCGCATGCTGGCGCGCCTCGGCGGGATCGCCGATCGCGCGCGCCTGGCGGCAGTCGCGCTCAGGCTCGGCGCCGACGTTCCTTTTTTCCTGGATCCGATGCCGGCGCGCGTGCGCGGGATCGGCGAGCGGATCGAGCCGCTGCGCAGCTTTCCGCCGCTCGCGCTCGTAATCGCGGTTCCGCCCGTCGCCGTGTCCACCGCCGTGGTTTTCAAGCTTTTGCACCGCGAGCACTGGAGCGGCCCAGCCCCCGATCAGTTGCTCGACGCCGCGATCGCCGGACGAATCACGCCGGAGCTTTTGACCAATGATCTTGCGTCGGTGACCACGGCTCAATGGCCCGAGGTCGCGCGGCTCAGGTCGCTACTCGAACGCGCGGGCGCGCTCGGCGCCGCGATGAGTGGCAGCGGCGGCGCGGTTTTCGGCGTCTTCCCGTCCCCGCACGCGGCGACGCTCGCCGCGCAGAGCGTGCGGCGAGAAACACTCGCGGCAAAGGTCTTCACCGCCGAGACCCTACCCGGCCGTAGCTGAAACAGAAGCTATTAGCCGCCGGCGCCCCGCCCGCGCGCCGATTGGACGATCGTGTGAGTCAGTCGCAAGGCCACTTCGGTCTGCGGGGTTTTTCCAGCCGTGGCGGCAGTACTCGCTCTGCGCTAGGGGCGCCCGGTTAATCGCGCGGCGGCGGCTTATTGGCGGGGCACAGGCTTCGTGGTTTCGCCAATCGATGAAACTGCGCCGGCAGCCGTCTGCTTCCGGTTTTTCGCCGTCGAATGCTTAACTCGCGTCTTTCCCGATGCGCTGCTTCGAGCGACCAGATTTGCGAGCGCGATGTCAGCGCGAATCTCGAACAAGACCGCGTCGTTGCGCCGCGCCGACTCAATCACCTTGAGCCAGGCCTCCTCGATCACCGCCCGCTCCGCTGCACTGTGGGCGAGAATTTCTGCGCGCGCGGACCACACGATAGTCTCCTCGAGCCGCATTTCACCGACCGCGGCGTCAGCCTCATCGATTATTTCAAGCGCTTCGGCGGTCGCACCCGCCATCGCGGAGGCCCAGGCGAGGAACGAGAGAAACCACGCATGCGGCAGGCGCTGGCCGTTGGCGAGCCATCCGGCGATTCCTGTGCGGATCTGCACGACGCCGGCCGCCGCGTCGCCGGTCGCCGCCAGAGCCCAGCCCGCATAGACGTCCAGTCCGCACGCAAGCTGCTCGAGGCTGTGGGCACGGGCCACCGCGGCGCCCTCGCGCGCCACGCGCAACACTTCCCGCGGCTCGCCGAGCAACCAATGCAATGCCGCACAATTCAATTTGCAAAATGCCAGAGTCGGCGGGCTCTCGAGTTGCTCGGCCGCTTGCAGCGCGCGCGCCGACATCTCGCGCGCTTCGTCGCGCCGCTCGACCAGCGCGAGCGCCACCGCCAGATAACCCATCGCCAGCGGCCCGTCGTCAAACAGATTGGCCCGCGCCTGACCCCCGGCATAGAACTCGACCGCGGCGCGTAGATGCTCGATGCTCTGCGCCAGTCGGCCACGATGGAACAGCGTCATCCCGACCGCCCGGTGCG
This sequence comes from Binataceae bacterium (SeqCode), assembly GCA_050736455.1. Lineage (GTDB taxonomy): Bacteria > Desulfobacterota > Binatia > Binatales > Binataceae > JAJPHI01. Next base: position 10,799 of record JBOHWF010000262.1, read on the forward strand.
AACGGCACAAGGCCGACGGATTTTTTTCGATCTGCGCGATCTGCAGGCGCTGCTCCGCCAGCTCTTGCGCCGCGATCGCGTCGCCGCGCGTCACGTGCATCTGCCACAGCCCCAATAGGGCGGTCGAGCCTTTTGGATGTGAACGCCGGCCTAACTCACGCCAGCGCCGATAGGCCGCCTCAGTTTCCTTGGAAGCGAGACCCTTGGTTGCAGAAAGGGCTGACGCCAACGTCATCAGCAGCGACATTTCGCGTTGATCGCGCGCCGCCGAGGGCTCGAGCGCGCCCAGCATCTCGACGGCTTTGGCGTAGTGACTCGCCGCCTCGGCCAGCGCACCGCGTTTGGCCGCGGCGTCCCCAGCGCTCCGCCACGCGCGACTGGCGGCGTCCGTCTCACCCGCCTCGCTCAAGTGATACGCCAGCCGCTCGGGTTCGCGCTCGGCGGACGGCAAGTCCGCCGTGAGTGCGCGCGCGACGGCGCCGTGCAGCAGGCGCCGGCGGGCGCGCAACAGCGAATCGTAAGCCGCGTCGCGCACGAGCCCGTGCTTGAAGAGGTAGCGCGCCTCCGGCGGACTCCCGCGCGCGTGAATCACGTCGGAGTCGAGCAGGCGTTGGAGGCCCGCGCTCAGCGCCACTTCACTATCCGCGGTAATCGCGCGCAGCATTGCGTATGAAAACTCCCGCCCGATCACCGCAGCGACCTGCGCGATCTCCTTCGCTGCCCCCAGCCGGTCCAGCCGCGCCATCAGCGAGTCCGCCAGGGTTACGGGAATCTGCGAGTCCGTCGCGGTATTCTGGTCGGCGACCACCGCTGCCAGCTCCTCGACAAACAGCGGCACCCCGCCGCTGCGCTCGGCCACCAGCTCGACCGCCTGTGCGGGTAATGCTGCGCCCGCCGCCGACGCCCGGATCAGCGCGAGCGTTTCGTCATGCGTGAGGCGCCCAAGCTCAAAGATTGCTGCCTTCGCGATGCGCCCGGACGGAAGCTCGAATTCAGGGCGCGCCGTGTAAATCAGGAGCAGCGGCAGTCCGCTACCGCGTTCCGTCACATGCTCGGCCAGTTCCAGGCTCGAGGGATCGGCCCACTGCGCGTCTTCCAGCACAACGACCATCGGCTGCAGGCGCGCGAAGGCCAGTAGAAATTCCCCGAACATCGCGATGAAACGCCGGCGCTTTTGTTCGGGTGACGAGAGCAGGGGAAAGTACCCGGCCGGCAGCGGCAAGCCCATCATTTCGGCAATCGCCGGGATCGCGAAATCCGGCTTGACGCCGACCGTGGAAAAGGCTTTGCCGATCTTGCTCAGCGCGACTTCCGACGAGCGGGCGCCGCGGCGCAAGAACGAACGCTCGAGTTCCTTGAGCAGCGGCGCGAAGGGCGTATTGATCGAAAACGGCGAGCAGAAGACCTCGAACCAAGAGTGTCGCTGGTCCTGGATACTCGCGCAGAACTGGCGTATCAGCCGCGATTTGCCGATCCCGGCCTCCCCCTTGAAGAGTACGCGGGAGCCGGCGCCGGTTTTCACCCGTTCCCAAATTTCACGCAGCCCGGTTAATTCAGCGTCGCGACCGACGAATTTGCCGCTGGCCCGGACCGAGCGTAAGGGGCTACGCACGCCCGCTGCATGTTGCACGCAATAAAGCTCGATCGGCTGGGGCACGCCTTTCAGCGCATGGCTGCCCAGCGCCTCGACCACGAAGCGGCCACTCACCAGTCGCGCGGTGGTTGCAGTGATGACCAGCCCGCCCGGCGGGGCGAAGCTCTGCGCGCGCGCCGCGACATTCGGCGTTTCGCCCAGCGCCGCAACCTGAAAGCGCGCTCCGGCGCCCACCTGACCGAGCAACACCGGACCGGTGTGGATGCCCACACGCGCCGCAATCTTGCGATCGTCGCGCAGATTGCCGCTCAGATTATTCAGGGCCTCGAGGAGCTCGAGGCCGGCGCGAACCGCCCGCTCGGCGTCGTTGCCGTACGCCACCGGCCAGCCGAAGTAAGCTACGACTCCGTCGCCCAGGTACTGCGCCACGTGCCCGTTGAAGGTCGCGATCGCCGCAGAGACCGTCTGCTGATAGAGCTGGACTACCTCGCGATACTCTTCGACGTCGAGCCGGCTCGACATTTCGGTCGAACCCACCATGTCGCTGAACAGCACCGTGATCTGCCGGCGCTCACCTCGCAGTTCCGCCGGGTTGACCCCGACGTCTTCGCCAACCGCCACCGGAGCGCCGCAATTGCTGCAAAACTTCGCGCTTGCCGCCAGGGCTTCGAGACAGCGCGCACAATAAGCGGAGCTTTCGGTCAATCCAGCTTCCCCGTTTTCGTCGGCTCTGATGACGTTAATCAGTCCGGCGACTATTCTCATCCATGCCACACCATCCGGCCGCGTTCCACCCGCGACGGACGCACTTTACGCATATGCCATGGTCGCTTGCGGCGAAAGTCGCATCCGGCGTATCTTCGGGGCGTGCCGACCTTCAGCAAGATCCTCTCACCCACCGATTTTTCCGACGACTCGAAATTGGCGCTCACCTACGCCATCGAGCTCGCACAAAAGTTTGGCGCCGAGGTGATCGTGATGCACGTCGATCAGCCGCTGTCACCCGTGATGATTGGCGATCTGAGCCCCGGACTCGACATGGGAACGGTCAACCGGATCGCGGAGGAGCAGCGTCTGATGGCGCTGAAAGAACTCGATCAGGTGACCGCGCGCCTGCGCGAGGCCGGGCTGAAAGCGCGCAGCCTGATGCGCGTTGGCGCGCCCTTTCTTGAAATCATCCATGGCGCGCAGAGCGAGGGCGCGGACCTGATCGTGATGGGCACGCACGGACGCACCGGCTTGGCGCACGTTCTAATGGGCAGCGTCTCCGAGCGCGTGGTCAACAAGGCGCATTGCCCGGTGCTGACGATCCGCCATCCCGACCGCAAGTTCAAGCATCCTCTCGACAAATAACCGCCCTCGATACCAGACTCCGCGGTCCCGGACCGGGATGCTCATTTCCCGGTAAATCGAGGCGCGCGCTTCTCCATGTAGGCGCGGATGCCTTCTTTGAAATCCTCGGTCCGCAGCATCTGCAGCGCCGCCTCGTCATCCTCCTTCATCGCGGTCGCCAAATCCGTAAAGAGATGACTGTAGATGAGTTGCTTGACCTTGGACACGCCGAGCGGGGTGCATTGCGTCGCGATCTGATTGGCCAGGGCACGCGCCGCGGGCATCAACTCCGCGTCGGCGACGACCTGGTTGACGAGCCCCATCTGACGCGCCTCCTCCGCTTCGAGCAGCCGCCCGGTTACCGCGAGATCCATCGCGTTTGCGATGCCAACAAGGCGCGGCAACATCCACGACGCCCCGAACTCGATCGCCAGCCCGCGCTGCGTGAAGATCAGTCCCATCCGCGCCTTGTCAGAGGCGACCCGCATGTCGCAGAAGAGGGTGTTCGCGAAGCCCATCCCGACCGCGGCTCCGTTGATCGCGCCAATCACCGGTTTCTTCAGCGCCATCATCCACGAAAAGCGCCCGCGGAAATTCGGATCCAGCTCCTCGGTGCCGGCCAGCGGCTGCCCGACCCCCGCGAGTGGTTCGACGTTGCCCTGCGCGATACTGTTGAGGTTCTGCATGTCGGCGCCGGCGCAAAACGCGCGCCCCGCCCCCGTCAGGATGATCGCGCCGATCGCCGGATCGGCGTCCGCGTCGAGCATCGCGGTCCGCGCCTCCGCCCCCATCCGCATCGTCCAGGCATTCATCCGCTCCGGCCGGTTGTAGCTGACGACCGCCACGCGATCCGACTTTTCGTAAGTGATGTCTTTGAAATCCATCCGCAAATCCTCCAGAGACGCTGCCTAATCAAAGCATTCGGTAGCGCGGGCCGCCAGCGAAACTCAGCATAAGCACCACCATGTCATTCTGAGCGTAACGCTAGGCGGAACGCAGTGGAGCCGAGCACCGGCGGCGGCGGAGTCTGCGACGCGCGGCCAAGACCAGGAGTCCGCGAGCCGCATCGTTTCTGGACCCCTCTCCCTTGTCCAAAGGAGCGGAACGCAGTGCAGCCGAGCACCGGCGGCGGCGGAGTCGGCGACGCGCGGCCAAGACCAGGAGTCCGCGAGCCGCATCGTTTCTGGATCCCTCTCCCT
>JBOHWF010000263.1:0-16548 GCA_050736455.1 Binataceae bacterium (SeqCode)
GTTCTATGAGGACTTCGCGAGCGATCCGCAAAGCTACGTCGATCGGATCGCCGACTTCGTCGGGATTCCGCGCTTTGACCTCGCCGACAAAAATTCACGCCGGATCCATTCGTCGGAGGGCACGGTGTATCCGCGCAGTTTGACGATCACGCGGCTGGGTTCACGCACCGCCGATTGGCTCAAGGCGCGTCATCTCGGCAACCTCGTCGAAGGCGTCAAGCGATCGCGTTTGATGTCGCTGTTCGTCGGCGGCAGCGATCGTATCCCGCCCCTGCCCAAAGATTTGGCCGCGGAGTTGCGCGCGCGTTTCCGCGTTGAGATCGAGGGGCTCGAGCGGCTGGTCGGTCGCGACCTTTCGGCCTGGAAGTCATCGACCGCCGCATAGAGTTCAGTTGCGCGGCCTAATCGCCGGTGACCGTGAGCGGGATGGTGAGTGGGCCGGCGTCGGATTGCACCATCAGATTCGCCGCATCCCAAGCCCGTGACACCGCGAACCTGGGTTCACGACGTCGCTGATCAGCGTTACGCCGCTGAACCTGTGGGCTACGGGCGGTCGTTAGCGATGGGGTTGCGGGCCGGATCCCAGGTGACCAGCACATGCTCGGGCCCGCGATGGGAAGTGTTCTTGGAGAACTCCCATTTCTGCCCCGGCACGAGTTCGAGGTGTGGCAGGCGCCGCAAAAGCTCTTCGAGTGCCACCCGCATCTCGAGGCGTGCGAGGCCTTCGCCGATGCAGAGGTGACGGCCCCAGCCGAATGCCATGTGTTCATCGGCGTTCTCCCGGCGGATATCGAAGCGGTCGCCGTCGGGGAACTTGGCCTCGTCGTGGTTCGCGGAGCCGAGCGCGACGAGTAGTTTCGTTCCGGCCGGCAGCTCTACACCGCCGAGCGTGACGGCCTTTCTGGTGATCCGTCTCCATTGCGGAACCGACGAGTAGAAACGCAGACTCTCCTCGACCGCGTTCGTGACGAGACTGGGGTCGGCGCACAGCGCCTCCCATTGGTCGCGGTTCTCGAGCAGCGCGCGAAAGGCCCCGGCAGAGGCGTTGGTCGTCGTCTCGTGACCGGCGAAAAGCAGCTGGAGCATGAGTGTGTAAACGAAGTCCTTGCTCCACAGGTCCGCGTTCTCGGGTAGCTGGAGCTCCTTAATGAAGGCACTCATGATGTCGTCTTTCGGCACTGCGATGAGGCGATCGGAGTGCGCCTTCGCCCATTCCCAGTACGCCGCCATACCCCTGGTGACCTCGACCTGATCGGCGTCGGACGGCATGCCGAATCCGAACACGGCATTCCGCTTGGCATACTGACGGACACTCTCGAGTTCGTTTTCCGGAACTCCCATGAGCTCGAAGATGACGAGGGCGGGCACCTCGAACATGAAATCACCGACGAGGTCGGCCTTGCCGCGCGTGACGAAGCGATCGATCGAGTGGGCTACCAACTGACGGACTCGGGGCTCGAGCTTAGCGATCGCAGATGGAGAGAACGGGCCGCGAAGCGCCTTCCGCTTTCGCGTGTGAATAGGGGGGTCTTCGTCAACGATCGATGGACTGATCCGTACCCCAGAGTCCACGGCGATCTTCAACGCCTCGGGGCAGAGTGGTTTGATCATTTCGAGAACGTTTGCCGCCGAGAAGGTCTCTGAGTCGAGCATAACCTGCTCGACATCCTCGTAGCGGGTGACTACCCAATAATCGAGTTGCGGGCTGTAGAAGACCGGCTCCTCCTTCCGCGCCGCTGCATAGAAACCGTAAGAGTCCCCGTCGAAAGCGTCGAAGGTCGCACTGATGTGACTTACAGGGCAGTGCGGGGCGCTGCGGTTTGCCGTATTCTTCGAATCGCTCATTAGTTCCTCCTATCCCCAATGAATCGGGACAGTGGCCTCGACCGGTACTGGCGGGATCTCCATTTAAACCGGAATTTCCATTTTGAATCCTGAGTGAGCCTCCCACCAGCGGCAGTGGTTCGCAAACGCAAGGTGTAAAGCCCGCTTGGAGTCCAAGAGGCTACTCCACGGGCCTGGTCTGCTTCGCCTTGACCCCAAAACATCCGTAACGGCCATTTTTCCGCGGAGTTCTCAAACACCTGTCCCTTTCCCTGCCGATCTCGTCATCGAAATCTGCTGCGTTCTGCGAGCCCTCTATCGCGCCGGTGCCGGCAGCGCTGCGATCTTCCGCAGCATCGCGCCAAATGATTCGCCACGTCAGATGACTCTCCGCCGGCAGCAACCAGTAGTATCGGGCATGCTTTTTCAAACGCTCGCCGGTCTTCACTGGGACCGTCTCGGCGTGGAAATCGGCGAGCGCGGTATAGCCTCAATTCAACCGGCTAATCGCCGGTGACCGTGAGCGGGATGTTGAGTGTGCCGACGTCGGATTGAACCATCAGATTACCGCTGAAGCTCGTGCCCGCGCTGGTGGGAGTCGCGGTGAGCGAGATCGCACACTTCTTTTTCGGCAGCAGCTCGGTGGTGCATTTGTTTTTGGTGATCGCGAAGACCGGATTGTCGGTCGAAATGGCGGCGAAGTTCACGCCGAAGCCCGCTTTATTGCTCAGCGTGTTGGACAATTTGACGGTTTTCGCGGCGCTCTTCATTCCGGCCCTGGTGTTTTTGAAGGCGATCGGAGAAAGGCTCGGGCTCAGCGCGGGCATCGCAACGGCGCACGGATTCGAGCTCAAGGCCTGCTGAAAATCGTTAAAGAAGAGTGACGCGCCGCCCAACCCGGCATACTCCAGGCCGAGGATAGCGCCGTACTCCGCGGTCGAATCACCGTAGGATTGAACGGTGTTGGGGATGCTGGTCCCGCCCAATTGCCAGACGCATCCGAGGTTGGCGTCGGTGGTCGTCGTGTAAACCGGATAGAAGGCCGCGCCAGGGGGAGGATTGACGCAACCCGCGCCGGTGGTCGGGTCGCAGGGATAGCCAAAGCCGGCCTCGACACTAGGCTGATCGGTCTCGAAGGCGACCGCGTCAAACTGATGCGTGGCGCCGTCGCTGGCGCCGATGAAGGCGCCATTGAGGCGGATCGGCTGGGCATGGAGTTTGGCGTCCTGCGCCGCATCGCTGAGCGTGCCGGGCCAGTCGAGCAGATAGCTGGGACTGTCGAAGTTGAGGTCGTCAAAGGTGCATCCGCCGATCTTGATTTTCGAGGATTGCGAGGGCGCGAGGCAGAAAAAGTCGTCAAGGCGGTCGCCGCTGAGGCAGGTCCCGGTGATGGGATCAACGTCTGTGCAATACTCGAAATGGCCGATCTCGTCGGAAAACGCGACATTGAACGAGTGCGCGGTCCACGGCACGCGCGTATGCACCCCGCTGGTCCCGTACATCGGATGGAAAGCGTAGGGAGTCTCGGTGCAGGTGGACGCGCTCGGTGCGAAATTCACCTGGGCAAAGCCGTTGGCGATACTCGCGATCATCGAGCCGGATTTGCCGGTGGTGAGATCGCGAATGATGACTTCGAGGCCACCGTTGGGATCCGCGCCGGGATTGTCTCCTATCCGCACTTCGAGCGTGTCGCCGGCATTCATGAGGAAGACGTCTTTGGTCACGACGACTTGCGCACCCAGGCCGGTCAGCGGATCGGCGGGCGCCACCGAGTTTCCACTCTTGGTTACGAAGGCGAAATTCGCCGGCTCCTCACCAACGCGGCCTGCCACGAGGTTGTTGCCGCAGTCGTTGTTATTGAAGGTGTTGTTGTTGGGATCCATGAGCAAGCTGTCGATATTCACTGCGGCGCACCATTTGGTTGCGCTGCAGGCAATGTTGTTCGGAGCGATCGCCCATGCGGGCGGATAAAACTGCAACTCGAGAAAGGCGGTCCCTGGATGATTGCCAATATAATCGGCGGCCCCGAACGTCGGATTATCGAAGATGTTCGTGTCCCGGTCGGGCACGCAGGGCGTCGTCGTCTCGGGATACGATTGCGTATCGCACAAGGCCATACCGAACCAGAAGGCCGGGTGAAGTTGAAAATTCCAGGTCCCGGCGGTGCCGCTCTGGTTGGGTTTGGTCTTGGGATCCTTGGGCAAGGTCAACAAGCCCTTGAAGGAATTTCCGGCGCCGGGCTGGGGCGAATAAAAGAGCAGCGCCGGTTCGTCATGGCCGACGTACTCGCCGCCCGCACTGAATGAGGGATCGGTGCAGAGATAGGGGTACTTTGCGCAAAGGCTCCCCGAGTTTCCCTCCGCGCTCGCGCTGATTCGCGAAGCACCCGTCAGCGATTCATCCGCGTGCGTCGCCGCCGCCCAAGTGAGCGCGATGCCGAGCACGGCGATCAAAACGGCGAGCGGCTGCGACCGGCTTTTCTTCGCGATCGGGGTCATGACATCTCCTGGCTGGAGTCTGGGAATGACGCGCCGATCCACGGTACGCCCGCCCAGCGCTGCGAACAATTATGTCGGCGCGCGCCCAACCCCGTCGGCACGACAAGATTTTCCCGAGATGGCGTTCGGGCGGATCAGGAATTTTCAGGCTTGATGAAGCGGTAACTTTGACTATCTGCGGGGCTAGAAGGCTTATATCGCCCGGCGCTAGCCGACGATCGCGAGCGCGTCCAGGCGAGGAATTTTCGAGGATCGGCGGAGTCACAATGTCGCGAAGGCGTTGATCGGGCGCGACTCCGAGAAAATATGAACTCGTGATTAGCATAATCAGCAGTAACTAAACCCAAAGTGACAAAATTAGACCGCATGGCATCGCGATTGCGAGATAAATCCCCAAATAGGCCGAGTCATCGGAAGGGGAGATTACAGCAATGAAGCGCTACCGTATCGGACTGATTGTACTGTGGCTTATCGCGAGCGTGGGATTGGCTAGCGCGGGCGAGGTTGGCGCCAATGACTCGGCCTTCAATCCGGCGTCGCGAGCTGCGACGGCGCCTGCGACCGCCAACGGTCTCTACGTAATCGACGGAATTCACAACGGCAAGATCGACAGCGCGGTGCTGAAATCCGCGAATATCGACGGCGTGGTGGTAGGGCAGCCCTGGAGCGCGATCGAAGCGGTGGAAGGCAAGTTCACCTGGTCGAAGCTCGACGCGGTCTTGAGCCAGGCCGCCGGCAGTGGCAAGAAGGTGTCAATCGTACTGGGGGCTGGATGGCAAACGCCGGCGTGGGTCTATACCGACGGCGCGCAGAAATTCAAGTTCATCTGGGATCAGGCTGGCTGGGGTCCGAAGCTCTGCTCAGTAGCGTCGATTCCGGTGCCGTGGGATGCGGTCTATCTAGCCAAATGGGGAGCTCTAGTGGCGGCGGCCGGCGCGCGCTACGCCACTAATCCGACGATCGCCTCGGTCAAAATTGCCGGCATCAACTCGAAGACCCAGGAACTCTTCCTGCCGACCGCGGTTAAACAAGCGATCAAAAGCGGCAGGACCAAGTGCACCAGCTACGACGACGTCGCGAACTGGCAAGCGGCAGGCTACACGCCAGCCAAGGTTGAGTCGGCCTTCCAGAGCGTGATGGAGATGTTCGTGCCGGCCTTTCCGGAGAGCAAGCTCGAGGCGATGCTGGTGCGCGCGGGTTTTCCGCCGATCGACAACAATGGCAATCGCTACACGGCGGTCCGTGGCGCGGACTCCGACGTCACGGATGAATTCGCCTCCAGCGGCGTGGCGGATTATCCGGCGCAATTCACGATTCAAAATGATGGATGGACCTCAACCACGGTCTGGGCGACGGAAACTAGCTACGCCGGCCGCGTCACCACCGGCTATCAGGAGGGCACCAAACAGGGTTCGAAGACGTCGGCGGCGATCACGTTGGCGCTGAGTGTGAGTCCGGCGTATCTCGAATTCTACGAGAGTGACGCACTCAGTTCGGCGGCCCAGAGCGAATTAACGACAGCGCATCAGGTGTTGCAATAAGCCTTCGCGGCATAACCTTTGCTCACTTTAGCTATCTCGACGACTAAGCGGAAGGAATCGACGATTTTCGGACAGAGGGTGCGCTTATGATCTTGGCTTTTACGGCAGGGTTGATTGTTGGAACAGTCGGCGGGATGGTCAGTTGGCTGGCGGCGGCAGCTTATTTTGAGGCGCAGAGAACACCGGCAGTTATGGCGGAAGCGGAGTTCGCGGTTTTCAGCGTCGAGGACCGGGAGTTCGCGTCCGAAACGGTTGCGCCGAGCGGTCGGTTGTACCACCGCACGCGCAAGCGCTGGTCCGTACCCACTGCGGCCGAAGCCGCCGCCAAGGCGCGCAACTCATCGCTTTAGCCCGAACTTTGGGCGCGGCAACCGTCGTCGTCATCCTGAGCGTAGCGAAGGACCTAAAGGGGAGACCTGCAAACGCGAGATCGGGTGAAATCCGCCTACGCCTGAATTCGGGCGACACGGCGCTTGCCCACTTCGAGCACTTTGTGCTCGCCCGGCACGAAGCGGAAATTGGCGTCGGTGACGGTCGCGCCGTCGACCCGCACCGCCCCCTGGCTCAGCAGGCGGCGCGCCTCGCTGGTAGAAGCCGCGAAGCGCAACTGCTTCATCAGTTCACAGACCCAGAGTTCCTGCGCGAGCTTGAAGACCGGCGCGTCGGCCGGAACCTCGTGACGCTGGAACTTGCTTTCGAAGCGCCGCTGCGCGCGCGCCGCCGCGTCCGCGCCGTGATACTCCTCGACGAGCGTCGCGGCGAGCCGTTTCTTCGCTTCCATCGGATGAATCCCGCCGGACTTGATGGCGCTGAGCGCGGCGGCATCGAGCTCGGTCAGTAGCTCGTAATAGCGGAGCATCAAGCGGTCGGAGACTGACATCAGCTTGCCGAACATTTCTTCGGGCGGCTCAGTCAAACCCACATAATTGCCCAGCGATTTCGACATTTTGCGCACGCCGTCGAGCCCTTCGAGCAACGGCATGGTCATCACGACCTGCGGCGGCTGGCCGTAGGCGCGCTGCAGTTCGCGGCCGACCAGCATGTTGAATTTCTGATCGGTGCCGCCCATCTCGACGTCGGCGTTGAGCGCGACCGAGTCGTAACCTTGAATCAGCGGATAGAGAATCTCGTGCAGAAAGAGCGGTTCCTGGTTTTCGAGCCGCTGCTCGAAGTCGTCGCGCTCGAGCATCCGCGCGACGCTCAGCTTGGCCGCGATCTCGATCAGCTTGCGGGTATCGACCTGACTCATCCATTCGCTGTTGAAGCGCACTTCGGTCCGGGCCGGGTCGAGGATTTTGGCGACCTGGCTCTGATAGGTCGCTGCGTTGGCTTTGATCTGTTCGGATGAAAGCGGCTTGCGCGTTTCCGAGCGCCCGGTCGGATCGCCGATCATCGCCGTAAAATCGCCGACCAGAAAAATCACGGTGTGGCCGCGGCGCTGAAAATCGCGCAGCTTCTTGAGCGTGATCGAATGGCCCAGATGGAGGTCGGGGGCGGTCGGATCCATCCCGAGTTTGATCCGCAGCGGACGCCCCTCGGCGAGCTTGGCGCTGAGCTCGCCCGCCGAGATCACCTCAGCGGTATTGCGCCCGAGCTCCGTCGCATCCCGTTTCGCTTCCTTCTCGTCGAGTGCCAAGCTCCGCTCCAATCATCAAAACCCGCCGCCAGCGTAGCGGAAAGCCCAAGCCGGACCAAAGCCGGCGGCCGCGCGACGCGCGTACCGACCGTGAGACCCGGCGGCTAGCGCAAAATCATCATCATGCCGGCGGGGGTGCAGTAGCGCTGGATGTCTTCGAATTCCTTCGGCACCGCCTCGTCGATGACGATGTCGCGGCCGGGGCCGTCGGCGGTGAAGGCCAGCGTCGCGTGCGAAGTCTGCAAGTCCCACATGCCCGCCCAGAACGAGCCGATGACGCTGGTCTCGACGCCATTGACGATCTTGGGCGCCGCGCCCAACTGCAGGACTTTCCAGAGCTTCATGTTGGCGTCGTAGAGCTCGCTCCAGTCTTCGTGCATGAAGACCTTGTCGATGTAGTTGATGCGCTTGCCGTAGCAATAGCCGCGCGCTTCCGAGGGAATCCGCCGGATATCGATGACGTAGGTATCGCGCACCTCCCACGGCCCCCACGACGGCTTGGCGAAACCGAGCGGCATGTCATATTGCTCGGGAAAGGTGCCGACCGCAGTCGTAATGTGGCTCAAGGCCAGAATCTTCTGATCGCGCAGCCAGGTCGCCTGAAACTGCGCGATACCGCCGTTGAAGCCGCCGCGGGCGTCGTCGCGGGTGTAGTCAGTGCCGAAGATCGGCGAACAGCGCGCGCTCGCCGAGAGCCGCAGCGTCCGCCGCAGCGCCGGTATGAAGGCGAAGTCGTCTTCCTGTTTCTGATTGTCCTGCCAGAAGATCGTCAGGTTGGCGAGATACTTCGACTGCTCAGGTGCCTCGAGCATCGCCCACTCGCTGTACCAGGCGCCGCCCGCGTTCGGCTCGGTCACCGGATAGCCTGGCGAATAAATATGCGAGAGCATCCGATAAACGTACGCGGTCTTCAGGCAATTGGCGCTGCCGAAGCGATCGAGCGCGCAAAGGCTCGCGAGCCCGGTCTCGGGCGTGCCGGCGGCAATGCGGGGAACCGGTCCGTACCATGAATCCGCGAGAATCTTCCAGCCGCGGTCGGGATCAGTCGCCGCCGGAACTGGAAACGGCTCGCCGGCGACGTAATTCTTCAAGTCGTAATGGCCGTCGGGCAATTTGACCATCTCGGTCTGCCCGCCGTATTTCTCCGTCGCCTCCGGATAGCCCGCGGGTAGCGGAAAGATCCGGGTCGGCCCGATATTCATCTCGACATCGGGCGGCATCTTCCAGAAGTTCTTGCCCTCGAACAGCTCGACCAGCCCATCCGTCATGAAGCTCTTGTACTGCTCCCAATTGGCCATGGTGATTTTCGTGCCGACCGGGATCCCGTTTTGAAACTCCTGGATCCTCGCCGGCGCCAGATTCGGATCTGTTAGTGGCGCAGCCGGCGCTGCCGCCGAGGCACCCGAAGCCGTTTGCGCAAACGCCGGCGCGCCAGTCCCGATCGCAGCCAGCAGACAAAAGATCATTAAAATCCCAACCACCATAACGGCGTGCTCCCTTTTGTGCAGCTCCCCGAAAAAGTCCCCGATGATTATCAGATACTAGACGAGGCAGAACGTCGATGGCTACAAACAAAACCAGTTCGCGCCGGAGAATGACTCTGGAGCGGCGCGCACGCGGACCGCGTTTCGCCCGCGCCGTCGTTCGCACGGGTCTGCAACTCCGTGCGCCGCCTCTCGCACAAATGCCAGCAGACTGCTACGCGATAATGGCCTAGCGTACCTACCCTCCCGAGCTATGTCAGACGACTTTTCTTTTATTTGTATATACAATTAACCTATGCGGGTCGAATTCGATCGGCTCAAGAATGACCGCAATATAAAAGAAAGAGGACTCTCCTTACGCGTTAGCCGCTGAATTCGATTGGCTCACTGCCTTGGTGATACGCTCGGACCGGAAGGGCGAGAAGCGTTACGCGGCGATGGGCCTGATTGCCGGGCGGCTTCATGTTCTGATCTTCACGAAGCGCGGCCCGATCATCCGTGTCATCAGTCTGCGGCATGCAAACAAAAGAGAGGTAACTCGGTATGAAGAAGCCAAATCCCGCCTTGACCGACCATGACAATCCAGAATGGAGCGAGCCCGATTTTGCCCAGGCGCGTCCCGCGCATGAGATATTTCCTGAACTGGCCAACGATTCGCAGAAACGCGGACGCGGCCAGCGCGGGCCACAGAAAATGCCGTTGAAGAAGGCCATCTCGCTGCGCATCGATGCGGATGTGCTTGCGAAGTATAAGGCCACTGGGCGCCTCTGGCAGTACCGCATGAATACCGCCCTACGCAAGGCCGCCAAGGCGCTCTAGTCAGACTTTGTCGTCGTCCTTATCTGTCACGGCCCGGCGAAAACTGCAGCTTCTCGCACACGACTCGCGACCCCCGAACGCGTGCGCATCGTATTCGTCCAGCAGGAGCGAAATAAAAAGTCCGACCGGCGTAGTAAACCTGACCGCGGGTTCGCGCCGAGTCTATCGGTCGTTCGTCATTTCGAGCTGCCGTAGGCTCTCTTCTAGAACCTGTCGAGCGCCATCGCCAGCAGTATCGTCGGAAGGTAGAGCAGCGAAATGAACATCACGCGACGCGCTGTCACTCTCGTCAATACGAGTGCAACAGCATAATAGAACATGACACCGCCCATTAGACATGCAATAAACAGATATATCCGTCCGCTGAAGCCCATCCAAGTTGGTAATGTACCGAACAGCGTAAGCGTCGCCGTCGCCGCCAGCATCAGAACACTGGCGGGATTTCCCCACGCGCGGTCGCGCGGCAGCAGCGATAGACCGGCGCGCGCGTAGTCCTGCTGGTAAAGTCGGGCGATCGAGAGCGAATGGGGCAACTGCCACAGCACCATGATGCCGAACAGGACGAATGGCTCAAGCGCGAGTGAGCCACGCGCCGCAGCCCATCCGATCACTGGCGGCAACGCGCCCGGCACGGCGCCGACAACGTGGCACAACCATGAATACCGCTTCAGCGGCGTGTAAGCGGCGAGGTAGAGGATCGTGACCGCGCTGGTAACGAGCGCCGAGAGCGGATTTACCGCGTACCAGAGATAGGCGATGCCGAGCGCGGTGATGAGCGCGCCGAAGAGCAGCGCTTCGACCGGCGCGATTCGCCCGGACGGCACCGGACGCTCGCGCGTGCGGTGCATGATGGCGTCGGTGCCGCGCTCGACGTACTGATTCAGCGCCAGCGTACCGCCGGCGGCCAGGGCCACGCCGGCGAGCATTTTGAGCGCGACGATCGAATCGAAGTCCGCGCCGGTCGCCATATAGAAGCCGGCGAGCGCGGCAATCAAAACCATCGCGAGCACGCGCGGCTTGGCCAGCTCGTAATAAGCGGCCACGCGCCCGCGGGCGAACATCAGCGGGTTTTCAATCGCCAAAGTGGGAGTGGTCATGCGCTCGCCTGACGTTGGATCGGGCCACCGGGAAACTCGCGCACTCTAGCGCGCTCGCGGCCCGTGATGGAAGCGCCGCCGGCGCGCACTCTGAGCAGGAGCAGCAGACTCGTCGCCAGCACCGCGGCCCCGGTCGCAACGTGAGCAGTCGTTGGGATCACCGCGCGCCCGCTCCAGACCGTGAAGGCGCCGAGCAGAATCTGCGCGGCGAGCAAAAGCACCAGCGCCATGGCCGGGCGCCGCAGCCACGCGTCGCCGCGATGAGAACGCATTACGCGGATGACGGTCCAGAGCACGATGGCGGTCACCACGACGGCGCCACAGCGATGGGCAAAATTGATCATCACGAATCCGGAGTCGAGCGGCGGTACCAGCCGGCCGTAGGAGAGCGGAAAGTCGGGAATCGCCAAGCCCGCGCCGAGATGGCGCATCAGCGCGCCGAGCAGGATCTGGAGATAGATCGCGATGGTCGCGGCAAGGGTGAGCCGCGGCAATGACGGTGGCGGCGCGGGCCGCGTCGGCGCCGCGATGAAGCGCGGATTCATGACTGCGGCGAGCGCGACGATCAGGCAGAAAAAGGCCTGCGCCGTGGCGGCGTGCGCGACCGCGATCGCCAGCGGCAATTCCAGCAGTACCGTGATACCGCCGAGTACGGCTTGCACCATGATGAGCGCGAAGGCGGCGAGCGCCAGCACT
Organism: Binataceae bacterium (SeqCode); assembly: GCA_050736455.1. Lineage (GTDB taxonomy): Bacteria > Desulfobacterota > Binatia > Binatales > Binataceae > JAJPHI01. The sequence continues at coordinate 11,596 of JBOHWF010000263.1, forward strand.
CGCACCGCGCGGCGCGGCTCCGCCCGCCAGGTCCACAACGCCAGTATCAGGGTCATGGCCGAGACCGCCGCCGCGGCCACGCGATGACCATACTCGAAGCGGACACCGCCCTGGAGTTTCGGGATCAGGTGGCCGAAGGCCAGGGGCCAATCCGGTACCGCCAGCGCCGAACCGGTGGAGGTCACCAGGCCGCCGATGAAAATCAGGCACCAGGTCGCGACGACGCAAACGATCGCGTAGCGATGGAGCGCGCGCGAAGTTTGCGGCTCAACGACCATGTTGGCGCGTTTTCACCTCTATCGACGAGCAAGCTGGCGGACCGGCGCCGCAGCCGTAATAAATTCGCGCGGCTTTTATCCACAGGTTTTTCGCCATGTTATCCACAACGGTGGAAAACTCTGCGGTCACCGTCGGCGCGTCCATCATAATCGAGCCGCGGACGAAATCGAAACCCGGCCGGCGCGTTAGCGACATGCGCCATTGGCGGCGGGCGCGCTTTTGATTACAACTCCGATCGCGTTACCGACGGAGGACAACTTAAAAATGACGATCACGGCTGCGACGCTGGCGCAGGCGTTCGCGCATCAGGCGCAAAAATATGGCGCGCGCGCTTTGCTCAAGGACAAAGTTGACGGCGTCTGGCGCGATCATTCGTGGAATGACGTCGCCGCGCGCGCGATGCGCTTGCGGGCGGGCCTCGCTCGACTCGGCGTCAAGTCCGGCGATCGGGTCGCCATCCTGTCGGAAAACTCGCCTGAATGGGTGATCGTCGATCAGGCCGTGCTCGGGCTGGGTGCGATCGTGGTCCCGCTCTACACCACCAGCGGCGCCGAAGAGACGCGCCATGTGATCCTCGATTGCGGCGCCCGGCTCGTCGCGGTCAACGGCGACCATCTGATTGGCAAGCTGCGCGGTCTCGGAGCGCTAACGGGGGTCGAAGCGATCATCGCGATGCACTCCGCGGCGGCGGCGCACGATGGTGACGGGCCACCAGTTATCACGATGGCGCAACTGAGCGATTTCGCGCCGCGCCCGGCGCTGGAAGGTCGGCGGGACGATCTCGCGACCTTCATTTACACCTCGGGCACGACCGGCGCGTCGAAGGGAGTGATGCTGTCGCATGGCAATCTGCTGGCCAACTGCGAATCGAATTTGGATGCGCTCGGGCTGAACGAGACCGACACGGTGCTCTCGTTCCTGCCGGTCGCGCATTCGTTCGAGCGGACCGCGGGCTATTACACGGTGGTCGCCGCCGGCGGCACGATCGCTTACGCCGAAGGGCTGGCGCAGATCGCGCAGAATCTGCTCGAGATCGAGCCGACCGTGGTGCTGACCGTGCCGCGCCTGCTCGAGGTCGTGCATAGCCGGGTGATGCGGACGATCGAGAGCGCGCCGGCCGGGCGGCAGAAAATCTTTCGCGCGGCGGTCCGCGTCGGCGGGCGCGCCGCCGGGCGGCGGCAGGAGGGCCGAGCGCTACGACCGTGGACCGCGCTCGCAATGGCGCTCTTTCGCCGCCTGGTCTTCAGCAAGGTAACCGCGCTCTTCGGCCGCCGGCTGCGCTATCTGATCTCGGGCGGCGCGCCGCTGCCGATCGAGATCAATCGCTTTTTCGCCGCCGCGGGCGTGCCGATCGTCGAGGGCTACGGGCTGACCGAGGCCGCGCCGGTGGTCTCCTGCAATCTTCACGGCCAGACGCGGATCGGCACGGTCGGCCGCGCGCTCGAAAATATCGAGGTTCGCACCGCCGAGGATGGCGAGCTGCTGGTGCGCGGCGCCAATGTGATGCGCGGCTACTACGGCCGCGACGACGAGACCCGCGAGGCGATCGACGCCGACGGCTGGCTGCACACCGGCGACGTCGCGCAAATCGATGCCGATGGATTCATCCGCATCACCGATCGCAAGAAAGAGATTATCGCGCTGTCGGGCGGCAAGAAGGTCTCACCGGCCAACCTCGAGAGCAAGCTCGCCGCCGACCCCTATATCGCGCAGGCCTGCGTCATCGGCGATCGTCGCAAGCATCTGGCCGCGCTGCTCGTGCCCGACTTCGACAATCTCGGCGCGCAGCAACTGAGAAAGCTCGAACTCGAAGGGCTGGCGCCGGCCGAGCTCGCGGCTAATCCGAAACTCCGTCGGTTCTTTCACGAGCGCCTCCGCGAGTTCAATCGGCCGCATTCCGACGTCGAGGCGATCGTGGATTTTACGCTGGTCGCAGCGCCCTTCTCGCAGGAGAATGGCGAGCTCACGCCGACGCTGAAAATCCGCCGCCGCGTCGTGCAGGAACACTATCGGTCGGCGATCGAGGCTATGTACGGTGGCTGACCCGGCGCCGCGCTGCTCGCGGTTACCATCGCGATACCGCTGTACAAGCGGGAGCAATCATTCTACCTTCCTTCGGAGAGCAGCAAATCGCATGGAGTACAACGCGATGGAAACCGACCATATTGAAGGGCTGTTGAGTTATCTCGATAACAACGGCGAGCGGCCGTTCGTTTACCTCTATGAGCCGGCGGCGGGCGTGCCGATGCGCTCGCGCGGCAACGTCAAGCATACGATGCGGGTGTATGACGGGCGGCGGGTGGCCGATCGCCTGACGCTCGACGGTCAGGGCTTCGCCTTTGTTCATCACGAGAGCAAGGTCGTGAATTTCTACGATCCCGCCGAGGTGCAACGGGTTTACTATCCGGAGGTCGCGCAACTGGTCAAGGACGTTACCGGGTCGGTGCGGGTGCAGGTCTTCGATCACAACGTGCGCTGCCGTCCGATGGCGAAAGAAGGGATCAACGGCGCGCGCGAGCCGGTCAAATTCGCGCACAACGACTACACGCTCAAGTCAGGGCCGCAGCGCGTGCGTGATCTGATGGGAGCGGAGGCGGAGGAGCTGCTCACGCATCGCTTCGCCGAGATCAACGTCTGGCGGCCGATTCGCGGCCCGGTCGAGGAGACGCCGCTGGCGGTGTGCGACGCGCAGAGCATGAAGCCCGAAGACTTCATCGCGACCGATCTGAAGTATCGCGATCGCACGGGCGAGGTCTATTCGGTCGCCTACAACCCAACTCATCGCTGGTACTACTTCCCTCAGATGCGGCGCGACGAAGCGTTGCTGCTCAAATGCTACGATTCCGCCGAGGACGGCCGCGCGCGCTTCACGGCGCATACCGGCTTCGAGGATCCGAGCAGTGCGCCCGACGCCGCCCCGCGCGAGAGTATCGAAGCGCGGATGCTGCTGTTTTTCGCGGAGGAAAAATGAAACGGCTGACCGCTACTGCTGCTCTTACTAAGATACATCGAAGGGTTGTCCATTGGGGATGCGCCCTTGGGTAGATAACTGGGGTAATCCGGTTTGTAAACCGTTCTGAAGCAGGGTTCCTACCACGGCCCGGTCTTCACAATGATTAATCTGCCAGGGTACGATCGCCTGTTGTCAGACACCAGATCAGGCTAATCGGCCGTGGCTCACATTGGTCGGCGGCTCGTCTACCGGGTTCACGCCATCGAGCGGATGGTTGAGCGCGGAATCAGCGATGATGATGTGCGAACTGTATTGGCGGAAGGCAAAGAAATCGAACACTACCCCGGTGCTCTTCCATATCCAAGTCGGCTCCTTCTGGGGTGGTGCGGACTACGGCCTATTCATCTAGTTGCCGCCGACAATGCAGCGGATAATGAAACAATAATTGTGACGGTTTACGAACCCGACCCGGATCGCTGGGAACCAGATTTGGTGAGGAGGAAAATGCATTGAAATGCGTGATTTGTAAAAACGGCGAGACGCGCCCCGGCAAAACTACGATCACGCTTGAGCATGGTGGCGCGACGCTCGTGGTCAAGAGCGTTCCGGCGCGGGTCTGCGACAACTGCGGCGAAGCTTACATTGATGCGGAGATTACTCGCCAACTCTTGGAGAGCGCCAAAGACTCCAAGAGGGCTGGCGTCCAAGTCCAGGTGCGTGAATTCTCGTCGTCCACATAGGATAAAGTTCGGGCTGTCAGACTATCGTTCCGAAATAAGAAGGAGAAGCGGCTGCTTAGGGTTTCGCTAACGCACCTGCGCGATGACCTTTTCGGCAAACAGCTCCAGGAAAGCTGTTCGGGTAAATGGGAATGGGATCACAATGAAGAGTGAGACTCCCAGTTGGCGATACTCTTCGATTCGCCGAATGACTGTATCCGGCGTCCCGACCAATCCCAGTCTGGTGCCGAGGCTGAAATGTGCATCAGTTTTCTCCGCCTCGGCGATGAGGAGGTCGAGTTCGCGTTGCGTCTCTGCCAGCATCACCGGCCCGATCAGCGATTTTTTCAGCAGGTGAAAATCGCGTCCGATCTCCGCACAACATCGCTGCAGTACACCCAGCTTGTGGCGAAAGCCTTCGGCGGAGGTTCCAGACATCCAGTAGTTCCACCAGTCTGCCTGTCGCGCCACCAACGGGAGTAGCATCTTCTCGCCGTCTCCACCGATGTGGATCGGGGGCCGCGGCCGCTGGATCGGCTTGGGCTCATTGCGGGCGTCAATAAGCTGGAAATGTTTCCCGGTAAAGGTGACGCTGGGTTCCGTCCACATCAGTTTGAGGATCTGCACCGCCTCGTCCAACTGTTGGGCGCGAACTGAGGCTTTAGGAAAAGCATAGCCGTAATTGATAAACTCCCGCTCGTACCATCCAGAGCCAATACCTATTTCAAGCCTGCCGCCCGAAATGACGTCCAGGGTCGCCGCCATCTTGGCCAAGAGAGCTGGCGAGCGAAAGCCGTTGCACAGTGTCATTGTTCCCAGGCGCACGCGCTGAGTTTCCACTGCCATCGCAGTGAGCAACGTCCAGCACTCGAGAAAGGGATCATCGCCGGGTCCTGGAATACCGAAAAGATGATCGGCAATCCACAGTGAGTCATAGCCCAAGGCTTCTGCCTTATGCGCAACCTCGCGGCAGATCCGATAGTCGTTGCCAAACTGCGGGAC
>JBOHWF010000264.1:0-5983 GCA_050736455.1 Binataceae bacterium (SeqCode)
CTTCGGGGACGCTCGCTGCGACTCCAACGGCTCCGGTCGGTGCGCCGACCGCTGGCGCGCTGTTTCGCCCGCCGGTCTATCAGCCGCGCGAGGGCGATACGGTCGAGCCTTTTACTCGCCGCCGCAAGCTTATCGCCGAGCACATGGTCTACTCCAAGACCCATTCGCCGCATGTCGGCACGGTCGCGGAAGTTGATCTGACGCGGCTGACGGCGCTGCGCGAAATCCACAAAAAAGATTTTCTGAGTCGCGAAGGGTTTTCGCTGACTTTGCTGCCGTTTGCCGCGATGGCGACGGTGCAGGCGTTGAAGGAATTTCCCCGCATGAACGCCGCCGTGGTGGGAGACTCCGCGGTGATCCGCCACGACCTCAATCTCGGCGTCGCGATGGACGCCGAGGACGGCCTGCTCGTGCCGGTGATCAAGCGCGCCGACACCTTCACCGTGGTCGGGCTGGCGCGCGAGATGGAACGGCTGCGCCGCAAAGTCGCCGAAAAGAGCATCACGGCCGATGACCTTGGTGGCGGCAGCTTCACGCTTTCCAACCCCGGACGCGAAGGCAATCTTTACGGCTTCGCGATTATCAATCAGCCACAAGTCGGCATTCTGCGGATGGGCGAAGTCAAGAAGCGCCCGATCGTCGTCGAGCTGGACGGCGCCGACGCGATCGCGATCCGCACGATGATGTACCTCGCACTTTCCTACGATCATCGCGTGATCGACGGCGTCCTCGGCAACCGCTTCCTCTTCCGCGCCGCCCGCCTGCTCGAAGAAGCCAGGTTCGAGCTCTAGTCTGGTTGCGCTCGCGACGGGACGCCTCAACGTGGAGGCGCCAACACGGTGAGCCGATTCGGTTGGACGCCGGTGTCCACCAACGCGATCAATTTTCCGTCCGGCGACCAGCTCATCGGGATTGGTGGACCGGCCGGCCCGCTCGCCAGGACAAACGCCGCCCGCGTCGGATATGAATACTCGATCAACTCGCGCAGCGGGGCCGCGGCCACCGGTATCGTGATATCGATCACGCCGCGATCAGAATTTTCTGAAAACACCATCGAGCTCTCCGCGAGCATTGCCGGTGAGGTCGCAAAGCCCAGGGAATTGATCGTCGTGGTTGACTGTCCTGCCGGTGTCAGCGCGATCTCCGCCGTGACCTGCTGGTCAGGCGCCGCAGCAGCGCGCCGCCACGACAGCGTGCGATTGCCCACCGCAACGACGGCGCCGTCGCTGGCGTAGGCCGCCGCCGCGGACGCGATCGCGACGACCCGAGCGACGCCCCTGCTGAGATCGTAGCGAAACACCCCCGCAACCCTTCCGTCACCCTGAGCCATATATAGGAACGATGACGAGTCAGGCGCCCAGGCCAAAACTCGGATCGGTTCGCGCAGCGGCAACGCCCGACAGGTTCCGTCTCGAAGATCGAGCAGTGCAGGCGCCGCGCCGCGGCTACCCTGCGCGACCGCCATCCGCGTGTCGATACTGTAGCTGAGCGGCGACAGGCCGCACGCCAAGTGGTCGAATGCTTTGGTCGTCGGCTGACCAGCGACGGTGATCAGATGAAGCGATACAACGCCGGCGTCGTCGCTGGCGCCGCCAGGCGGATTGGTTCGCAACGCGAGGGCGATCGTCGAGTCGTTCAGCCACTTGAGTTGCGCCCAATCGTAAACCCCCGCGAAGGATGCCATCGGACGATCCGCACTGTCGCTGACCGTCCCGCGCACGATGACCTCGAGGCGCTGCTCGGCTGGCTCCGCCACCGCCGTCGCGACCGTGAGGCCGTCAGGAGCAGCCGCAAGATCCAGCAGCTTTCCGCGCGGCGCACCGACGCCAAAATCCTCGGCGATTACGTGCTGAATCGCCCATCCGGGTCCGCCGAAACCGAGCACGATCGTTTTGCGGTTCGTCCTCCCGGCGACCGCGATCTCCGCGCCGTGATCAAGCCAGACGGGGGCGTATGCCGGATCTGCCGCAAAGTCTGCGGGCAGGTCTGCCGACGCCGCAACTTCTATCCCAGCGGTAAATGTCAGCGATCCGTTCCGCAGTGGCGTCGCGGTCGCGAGCTTCGGCGGCTTGTGGCCCGCGCATCCGCTGATCGCGGACAGAACGGCCAGCGCAGTGAAAAGGGGCCAAGACCTGATCATCGAAACCGGCTACTGTTCCCCTATCATAAGGCAGAGCGGAGTTGCCGATGAAGCTGCCAGGTTTGAAGACGATGCGACTGCCGCGTAGCGCCCGCATCGCGATTGTTGCCGCCGCGCTGATCGCCGGCGGCGCCGTCGCGCTCGACTGCGGATGGCTGGTGACGGCGGCGCTCCTGCTGCTCGCCGCCGCCGCGCTGGTCGCCGGTTTCTACGCGCTCGTGATAGGTCCGGCGCGGATTCCCGCCGGCGCGGTCCTGACGATCCGGATCGCCGACGGCCTGCGCGAGGACGCGCCCCGCTCGCCACTTGCACAGTTGCGCAGCCACGGGAGCGCAACCCTGTTCCAGATTCGCCATGCGCTCGAAGCCGCGGCCCGCGACACGCGGCTGGGGGCGATCATTGTCGAGATCGCTTCGCCGGGTATCGGCCTCGCCACTGCGCAGGAGCTGCACGACCTTTTGCGTAGCGCGGTCGCCGCCGGCAGGCGCGTGGTGGCGGTCGCCAGCGGGGACAATCTTTCGCTTCGCGACTATCTGCTCGCCGCCGGCGCCGGCGAGATCGTGGTCAATCCCGACACCGCGATGCTGATGCTGGGTGTCAGCGCCGGCGGGGTTTTTCTGAAAAACGCGCTGGTCAAACTCGGCGTCGAGGCGCAGACCCTGCAATGGAAAGAATACAAGGGCGCGGCCGAGACCTTCAGCCGCGACTCGATGTCGCCCGAGTTGCGCGAAAGCCTTGAAGCGATCGTCGGGGATTGGAACGCGATCGTGGCGGAGAAGGTGGCGGCGGCGCGCGGGCTCGGCGTCGAGCGGGCGCGCGAGCTGCTCGGCGCGGGCTTTATGAGCGTGCCGGCCGCGTGCGCCGCCGGCCTGGTCGATCACGCGGGTTATCTCGAAGATCTTCGCGATGAACTCGAGCCCGAAGGCGCGGCGAAGAAATTTATCAGCCTCACCCGCTACCTGCGTCACGTTAATTACCATATTGGCCCTGGCGGGCGGCCGCGCCTGGCGCTGATTCACGGCCTCGGTCCAGTAGTCACCGGCGACGCGCCGCTGACCGGCGAGTTCCTCAGCGGCGAGCGCGTCGCGCGCGATATCCGCGGCGCGGCACGCGACGCGAAGGTGCGTGCCATCGTCTTTCGAGTCAATTCGCCGGGCGGCTCGGCCGTCGGCTCCGATCTGGTGTGGCGCGCGGTGCGCGACGCGCGCAAGCGCGGCAAACCGGTGGTCGTCTCGATGGGCGATGTCGCCGGCTCCGGCGGTTACTATGTCGCGATGGGCGCGGATGCGATCGTCGCCGAGCCGGCCACCATCACTGGATCCATCGGCGTCGTCTATACGAAGTTCAGCGTTCCGGCCTTGCTCGAGCGCCTCGGGATTGGGATCGAGACGGTCAAATCCGCCGCGATCAGCGACGTGCTGTCGCCCGCCCGCGCGATGACGGACGCCGAGCTCGCGCAAATCAACCAGACCATCGGCGAGGTCTATGCGAATTTCACTGCCAAAGTCGCGGAGGGGCGCAATCTCGACGCCGCCACGACCGAGGCCCTCGCGCGCGGACGCGTGTGGAGCGGCGTCGCCGCCAGGGCGCGCGGACTGGTCGACGAACTGGGCGGCCTGGATCGCGCCATCGCGATCGCCCGCCTCAAGGCCGGAATCGCTGACGACGAAGCGCACGAGCTGACGCCCTATCCGCCGCCGGGCCTGCTCAATCTGCTGAGTTTGAATTTCTCCCATGCAGAGGCATCTTCCGCGCTCTCGGTGGGCTCCGCGATGCTCGAAATTCCACCGCGATGGGCGCCCGCGTTGTTTCATCTCATGACCCGCAGCTCTGGAATTCTCCAGCTCTGCCGCTTATGGCCTTAGCGGTTGCGCCTGACGCGCCAACACCGGAAAATAGTTAGCGGAGAAAGTTTTTCTGTGGCCAAAATCGAGGTTTACACCACCACCTATTGTCCTTTTTGCGTCGGCGCGAAGGCGCTGCTCGAGCGCAAGGGCGTGGCGTTTGAAGAGATCGACGTCGGCGGCCACCCGGCGCTGCGCGAAGCGATGGTCGAACGCGCGGGCGGACGCCGCACCGTCCCGGAGATCTTCATCAACGACCGCATCATCGGCGGCTACGACGAGTTGCGCGCGCTCGATGCTCGCGGCGAGCTCGACCCGTTACTGGCGGAAGCGCCGTGAGCGTTGCCGACCGGCCTGAACCGCCGGCAGACTCTGATGACGGCGAAATCGACACTGCCGCTGACGATGCGATCGCGGCGGCAAACGACGAGCACCTGCTCGGGAGTTTCTATCGCGGCCTCATCGTGTTTCTCGACCGGGTGCGTGGACGCGGCATGATCCGTTCGTTTAGCGGCCGCGAAATCCACTTCGAGTTTCCCTTTGTCGCGGTAATCGGCGCCCCGATCGGTGGACGCGCGCCGGGGATCGACTTGATCCGCCAGGGCGATACCGTCGGCTTTGACGTCGGCTGGACCTCGAAGGGTCTTCGCGTCACGCGAATCAAGCCCGCTCGCTCGCGTTAACTGGACGCTTCGTCGTCGCGCGCGATCACGCCGCGCGCCATTCTTCGCGCAACTCCGTTCGCAGTTCAGGTCCTCTTCGACTCGATTTCCGCCATCGAAAAAACCCCGCTTGCCAGCACGAATAAATTATGTAACCCCTTGTTCGTTACGCCTTAGGGAGGATAAGTATGGGAAATTCTGTGAGCCGCTTTTTGTTAATCGCCGCGGTCTCTTTGGCCTTGGCTTGGCCGACGTTCGCTCGCGCGCAGACGTCGACCGATTTCAGCGAACTAACCCAATATCTCAAAGAACCCCAAAGCCCGACTCCGCCGCCGGTCGGCACCAAGATCACGATGGCGAATTGGCAGCAGTACAAGGCCTTCCTGCCGTTCGGCATGACCAAACTGTTCGAAGGCCAGTACCAGTGGAAGATGCCGGCTGACGTCGAGATCGACATTGGTCCGACGCATATCGGCGGCAATCTGCCGAAGACCTTTATCGCCGCGACCGAGAAATACGCCGGACAAAACGAAGTTGAGGTCCTGCCCAACGGGCACTACGTATTGAAGAATTACCATGGCGGAATTCCCTTTCCGAATCCCGCGGACCCGCATAAAGGCTGGAAACTGTTGGCGAATGTCTTTTTCGCCTATGTGCCGGCGATCATCACCAGTACGCCCCATAACAAGGGCATAATCTGGTTCAACGACCGGTTCAACAATATCTCCGCCGATACCTTCAGCCTGGTTTACCGGCAGAGCGGTTACAACACCGACCCCGGCATCCCCGTGGACGAGACCTATATGCCCGGCTCGTGGTACACCGAGTGGTTCTTCGAGGAATCGCCCGAGCAGGCGCGCTACACCACTTCGCTGGCGATCTTCTTCAAAGATCAGGAAAAGAATCCATTCCCCGATCAGTATGTCTTCGTACCCGCCCTGCGCCGTTCACTGCGTCTGTCGACCACGGCCCGCTGTTCGCCGCTCTTTGGCAGCGACTGGAGTAATGACGACGCCAAGCTCAATGGCTTCAATGGGTCGACCGGCACCTACGACGGCGACTGGCTCGGCGATCGCAAGGTCGTCGAGTTGCTAGACCCGGCGATGAAGGCCGGTTACAAGTACCCGGCGGACTACTACATGCCCCTTGGTTTTCCGAAGCCGGATTGGGGCGCTTGGGAAGTGCGGCCGGTTTCGATCGTTGACGTTCATCGCATTCCGAGCGAAGCCCGCGGCTACTGCTACGGCGATCGCGTCATGTATCTGGACAAAGAGATTTGGTCCACATTCTGGAATGATAACTTCGACGCGAACCATAAGTTGTGGAAAGTGTTCGCC
>JBOHWF010000265.1:0-3448 GCA_050736455.1 Binataceae bacterium (SeqCode)
CCCGGTGCGCTTCGCGCCGCTCGCGACGGCGGAAGTGGCGGCATTGCTGGTGGCGCGCGGGATCGAAGCCGAGCGCGCGCGCGCCCTGGCGCAGCTCGCGCGCGGCAGCGTCAGCCGCGCGCTCGAACTCGCCGAGGGCGCGGCGCCCCCGGCGGAGGATCTGCTGACGGCGCTCAGCCGTGCGCACGCGCTCGATTTCGACGGCGCGCAGGGGCTCGCGCAGGAATTCTTCGGCGCACGCGATCAGGCCGCCGACAACTTCGAGCTGATCGCGCGCCTGCTCGCCGAGGTGCTATCGTTCAAGGTGCTCGAGACCGCGCCGGAGGCGGCGGCCCCAAGCACCGCGAAAATGATCGCGAAACTGGCTGAACTCGAAATTCCCGCGATCGCCAAGTTGGTCTCGCAGGCGCTGGCCGCCCGTGCGGCGATCGAAGCGATGGCGAATTCGCGGCTCCAGGCCGAACAATGGTGGATGGCGGCGAGCGCCGCGATCAGAGGTGAATAGTGGCCGCTGAAATCGATCCCTTCGAGGCCGCCGACGCTTCGCCCAAGATCGTCGCCGTCAGCCTGCAGCCCACCGGTCATCTATATAATTATTTGGCGCCCGCCTTTGCCGTCCGGCGCGGCGACCGCGTGCTGGTCGAGACTGAGAACGGCATGCGTCTCGGCACCGTCGAGATCGCCCCGCATCAGCCCGCGCGTACGCTCGACCTCCGCGCGCTCAGAACCGTGACGCGGGTCGCCAATGACCGTGACTTTCGCGTCGAGGAGGACAAGCTCTCGCGCGAAGCGCAGGCCGAGCGCCTATGCGTCACGCGGATTCACGAGCGCCGCCTCGAGATGAAGCTGATCAAGGCCGACTACACGCTCGACGGGCGCAAGGCGCTGTTCTATTTCGTCGCCGAAAATCGCATCGATTTCCGCGAGCTCGTGCGTGACCTTGCCGACACGCTGCGCGTACGCGTCGAGATGAAGCAGATCGGCGCGCGCGACGAGACCAAGGTCACCGGCGGCATCGGGCCGTGCGGGCGCGAGCTCTGCTGCTCGTCGTTCCTGCGCGACTTCGACACGATCACCGTCAAGATGGCGCGCGAGCAGGGCCTCGCGCTCAACCCCTCGCGGCTCGCCGGGATGTGCGGGCGGCTCAAGTGCTGCCTGAAATATGAATACGCCACTTATGTCGAACTCAAGCGCGCACTGCCGAATCCGGGCAAGCGCGTCGAATCGGTCAAGGGCGACGGCAAAGTGACGCGCCAGAATATCCTCAAGCAGACCGTGATGATCCAGCTCGAGAGCGACGGCAGCCTGGTCGAGGCCACGCTCGAAGACCTGGTCGACGCGCGCCGCCCGAAGGAGACGCCGCCCGCCCCTTGAGTCCGCCGCCCGTTATCTCATGAGCGACCGCGTCCATATCACGACCGCGATCTTCTATTGCAACGGCGCCCCCCACGTCGGCAGCGCATACGAGGCGCTTGCCGCCGACGTTTTCGCGCGCTACCAGCGGCGGCGGCACGGCCGTAATCAGGTGACTTTCCTCAGCGGCACCGACGAGCACGGCGACAAGATTCGCCGCGCCGCGCTGGCGCAGGGCCTCGCGCCCAAGGCCTACACCGACAAAATGAGCGAGCTCTTCCGCGCGGCCTTCGCCGGACTCAACGTCAGCTTCGATTATTGGGTGCGGACGACCGATCCGATCCATGAAAAATTCGTGCAGGAGATGCTCACCCGGACCCACGCGCGCGGCGACATCTATTTTCGCGATTACGAAGGGCTCTATTGTGTCGATTGCGAGCGCTTCTACACCGAGAAGGAATTATTGCCCGGCAGTATCTGTCCGACGCATAACAAAAAGGTCGAGTCGATCAGCGAGGGCAACTACTTCCTCAAGATTGAGAAGTATCGCGAACAGGTGCTGCGCCATATCCGCGATCACCCTTATTTCATCCGGCCAGAGCGTTATCGCAACGAGGCGCTGAATATGCTCGCCGAGCCGCTCGCCGATCTCTGCATCTCGCGCCCCAAGGCGCGGATGGATTGGGGCATCGAGCTTCCCTTCGACGCCAAATACGTGACCTACGTCTGGTACGACGCCTTCTGGACCTACGTCAGCCGCCCGGCGACAGAGATGGGCGTCGAGCGCTACATGCGTGAGGTATTTCCGCATACCGAGCACTTTATCGGCAAGGACATCCTCAAGACGCATGCGGTGTACTGGCCGCCGATGGTGCTTGCCGCCGGTTTTGACGATACTTTTTTTCAGCATCTCAATGTCCACGGCTGGCTCAACTTCGGCGGCTCGCGCATGTCGAAGAGTTCCGGCAACGTGCGCGATCCGGTCGCCTACGAAACCTCTTTCGGCCCCGACGTGCTGCGCTACTTCGTGATGCGCGAGATGGCCTATGGCCTCGACGGCGATTTTTCCGAGGAGCGGCTGACCGAGCGCTACAACGCCGACCTCGCCAACGACCTCGGCAACTTCACCAGCCGCGTGTTGACGATGGCGCAGCGCTATCTGAGTGGAGAGCTGCAGGCGGCGCCGGAAGCCGCCGGTCAGGAGCACGACGAAAAACTCGCTGCGGCTTTCGCTCAACTGCCAGAGCGGGTCGGCGCACTGGTGGATGACCTCGCGATGAACCGCGCGCTCGAAACGCAGTGGCAGGCGCTCGACGCGGCCAACAAGTATATTGCCGCAACGGCGCCTTTCAGCCTCGCGAAGGACCCGGCGCAGATGCCCCGGGTCGCACAGATCCTGACTAATGCGCTCGAGGGGTTGCGCGTCATCGCCGATACTCTGGAACCGTTCATGCCGGTCACTGCCGGCAAGTTGTTCGCGATGCTGAACCTCGACGAGGAGACCGCGCGCAAGCCCTTTGGCGAGGGGCTCAAGAGCGGTCATCGCGTGAACCCGCCGACCGCGCTCTTCCCGCGGATCGAGAAAGCCAGGTCTTGAGCCCCGGTCCAAACGTCGCCGACAGCCACTGCCATCTTGCGGACCCGCGCCTGCGCGATGAGGTCGAGGCAGTAATCACGCGGGCGCATGACGCCGGCGTTGCCACAATAATCTCGGTCGGCGCGATCGGCTCGATCGAGACCGATCGTCACACCGTCGGGATCGCCGAGCGCCATGACGGAGTCTACGCGGTCGTCGGAGTTCATCCGCACGACGCCAAGGATTGCAGCGCAGCGCGGCTTGACGAATTGCGCGATCTGGCGGGCTCGCCGCGGGTCGTCGCGATCGGCGAGAGCGGCCTCGATTTTCACTACCTGCACTCGCCGCGCGAGGCCCAGGAAGCGGCGCTGCGGCGTCATCTGGAACTCGCGGCCGAACTCGGCAAGCCCATCGTGATTCATTGCCGCAACGCCGAGGCGCGCACCCTCGAACTCGTCGCGGAAGTCGGGATACCGCTGCGCGGCGGCGTGATTCATTGCTTCACCGGCGACCCCGAGG
>JBOHWF010000266.1:0-7463 GCA_050736455.1 Binataceae bacterium (SeqCode)
ACGAAACACCCTTCTTGCTCTGAAGGATCGTCCAGAGAACCTTGAACCAAATCAGCAAAGGCTTCTTGGTGTTCTCGAAAATCGTTCCCGCCGTAAGCGAGAAGCGGTACGCGTTGCCGCGACGGCACTCAGGATTCGAGCACTCCCATTTCCACGCGAGCGCGATGTTGTAGACAGTCTCCGACTTGCTGCAACGCGGACAGCGCACCAGGCCATCCGGCCAGCGGCGCATAAAGAGATACTCGCGGCAAGACTCTTCGCTCGGAAAACTCGCCATCAACTGATTCAACGTCATCATGGATAAGAGGATAGCACCGATGAGTCTATCCGTCAACATCCGTGACATTCCCCAATGTTTCACGTGAAACATAGCTGATTGATCAAGCACGAGCTGCGACAACGGAGCGGCGAAACGAATGACCGGTGAAAAAATGTTTCACGTGAAACATTTCGTCCACAGAAAAATTCTCTTAGTGAAATTCTATACCCTTGTTTACCTCGCCAGCGCGAACGAGAAGGCCGTTCAAAAACCCTTCAGAAGCGCACGCAGTGCTCGCGCGACGCGACCCGTCGTCGACCATCTCGTGAGGGCATCCGCCACGACCCATTCATTGTCCGATTCGCGCGACTTGAGACCGCGCGCGACCGTTCTATGAATCCATTCGAGATCCACGTTTGGAGAGCGCGCCATGGTCTCGAGCCGCCGATTGTTCGCCAAAGCCGCCGGACTCACGAAGAGCAGTAAATTTTGGCGATACCACCACATCACACGGCGGTCTTCGCGAACGCACGGACGGATCGGGTCAAGCATCGAAAATGCGTGACGGGCAAACAGCCTGCGCCAATACGACGGCCAACGTTCATTAACATGTCCTTGGCCCTTTTGACCTGGGATCGCGGCAGAGAACAAAATCAACGGCGCCGACCCCGTCAGCGCGTCGACTAGGCGAGGTGCATATTTTTCCGGGATGTGTTCAGCGACTTCGAGGCAAAGCGCGAAATCATATTTGCCCGGGAGATTGAACGGGTGCTGCAAATCGACAGCGCTGAAGCAGTCCGGGTCGATTAGCAGCTTCGAGCGCTCGACGTAGTCGCCGTCGACGCCGCGCAGACGAGTCACGCCGTTTTCGGCGAAGGCTTTGAGCCACCCGCCCATGCCGCAGCCGACATCGATGACGCTCTGCGGGTGAAGCAATTCTGTCAGGATCGGCACGACGATTCGCGCCGAATTCAAAGAGTTGACTGCTTCGCGCGCGAAAAACGCCTGGTCATAATGGCTGTCGCCCATAATGAGCAACTTACTTTGCGACGGCCGGATTGGCTGCGACCAGGATCTCCTCGAGCGTGCCGGTGCTTTCGTTCAGCCCGAGGCTCAGAACGAATCCCAGCGCCGGCAGCAGTCCGAGCAAAAACAGTGCGCGCGCCAAGCCGTAATGGTCCGCGATGGTCCCGAACAGCGGCATCAGGAGTCCGCCGATCGTCATCGACAGACCCAGCGTCACGCCGGCGGCGAGGCCGACGCGGTTGGGCAGGTATTCCTGCGCCATCACGACGACAACGCTGTTCGACAACGCCAGCACGATTCCAACCGGCACGAGCATCGCGCCGGCAGCCATCAAGCTGTGAAAGCTCAGAAACCCCATGATCAGCGGAACCACGACGGCGAGCGAGATTACGATCACTATCCGCCGTCCGTAGCTGTCGGCCAGCCGACCGCCGATCAGCGTACCGATGGCGACCGCGAACAGCATCGTGGTCAGCGCAAGGCCGGCGCCCGCCCGCGAGCCTTGCAGAACGTGGATCCAATAAAGCGGCACAAAGGTGTTGAGCCCGAAGAAAGTGATCGAGCGCGAGGCCACGACCGCGGTGAGCAGGACAAAATCGCTCCACCGCTCGGGCGCTTCCGCGATCGCGCGCGCATTCTGGTGCTGGGATCCATGCATCGCTGTGATACGCGGCAACTGCCACGTGACCGCCGCGCCCATGATCATCACCGGCGCCGCCAGCACGATCGCGCCGCGCGTGCCGAAGGCGATCAGGGTCGGTGTGATGAATAGCGGACCGAGCGCAAAACCGACCATTCCGCCGACCGTGAACAGGCTCATGGTCGTCGCCTGGCGCGAACCACTGAGATAGCGGACCCGGCGGGTGGCTTCGGGATGGAACGCGGAAATGCCGAGGCCGCTGAGCGCGATCGCCGCGAAGATGAGTGCGTAGCTCTGCGCGAAGCCGCTGAGCGCGACGCCGACACCCGCCAGCGTCAGCCCGACCGGAATCAACCACGGCGACGGCCGCCGATCAGCGAGCATCCCGAACGCCGGTTGCGCGACCGACGCCGAGAGCGTCTGCGCCAGCACCAGGCCGGCCGCCGCGGCGTAACTCAGATGGCTGGCGGCGATGAAAAACGGCAACATCGCCGGCACCGCGCCCTGATTGACGTCGTCCGACAGATGCGCCGCCGACAGCAGCGCGATCGCTTTATAGTCTACCTGATCGCGATGCGCGGAGTCGGCGAATGCCCGCACTAAGACTCCGCATCCACGTTGAAGCCCTTCCCGACAATCTGATGACCGTACATGTCTTCGGTGTAGTACTCCGACTGATGCGTCGCCGGGCGGGCGCCATAGCCATACTCGAACATCCATCCGGACGGATTGCTGAGGTAGAAAGAATACATGTGATCGTTCGAGTGTTTGCCGGGCGACATCGTGACTGGCACATGGTGCCTGGACACCAGATCGAAAGTGAGTCCGACGTCGTCGAAGTTTTCGACCTCGATCATCAAGTGATTGATGAGGCGCTTCTGCGGGC
The DNA here is from genome assembly GCA_050736455.1 of Binataceae bacterium (SeqCode). GTDB lineage: Bacteria > Desulfobacterota > Binatia > Binatales > Binataceae > JAJPHI01. The sequence continues at coordinate 2,812 of JBOHWF010000266.1, forward strand.
CGACCCCGAAGGCGATCGAGTGGTCGCGGTCGTTGCAGTGCATGAAGATCGGGCTGACCACGCGATCGCCGAGGCGGATCCGGTATTCAACCCCGCCGCGCATGCCGAGGACGGTGTAAAAGCGCTGGGCCGCGACGACGTCGTCCTGGCGCACGATGCAATGGCCAATCCCGCCGCTGCCAGTCTTGAACCGACCATGCATCCGGCGGCCCGAATGAAAGGGCTTGTTGAATTGAACTTCGGGGCCGTGAAAAATCTCGATCGGGCTGCCACCCGGATCGGAGAGCTTGAGGACTTCGAGGACGCGACGTTCGGCCGCTTCCTCGGCTGAGCCGACGCGGAACTTGAGACCGGCCTCGGCGAGCTGACGCTGCATCGCGGCGAACTCGTCGGCGCCGGCGACGCGCCAGCCCAGGTACTCGAGGTCGTCGCTGCCATTGTCGTGCAGCACCATCCGATGATGCCAATAGTCGGTGCGCAAATAACAACGGTCGCCTTCGCCGTCGTCCGTCAGCTCCATCCCGATGACCTGGGTCGCGAAGTGCTTCCATTCATCGAGCTTCTTGACCCCGATTCCCATGTAGCCCAACTCGGTTACCTGGACCATAATTCCCTCCGTGGTCGCGCCTGAAGAGCGCTGGTTTCCTTTCGCGGCTGTCGAACAAGCCTTCACAGGCTTGACTATCATCTGAACGCAGCTCGCAGACTCGCCTGCTCGCTCCGGCGCGCGGCGCGCCTCCGCTAGTGTTAACGCAGCTCGCAGACTCGCCTGCTCGCTCTGGCGCGCGGCGCGCCTGCGCTAGTGTTAACGCAGCGCGGAAAAGGCCGTCGGCCGCAGGATTGAGTTGGCGATTGACGCCACCAGCGGCCCGTTCTCCTCGCTCCGGCGCCGCGCCTCGATCCATTCCGGATCGGCTTGAAACGCGGCGAACCGCGCGTCGCGCTCGGTCATCGATTCCCATTGCAAAATGTAGATCAGGTCCTGATTCGATTCGCCAATCCCGACCGTCCAGAAACCGACTTGCTTGATTCCGTGTTTCTCGAACAGCCGCACGGTGATCTTCTCGAAGCGGTTGATCAGGTCCGGCAGCCGGCCGGGCATCGCGTGATAAATTCTCAGTTCATGAATCATCGAGTTCAACCTCTTTCAATGACTAAGATTCCTGACGTAGCTCGCAGACTCGCCTGCTCGCTCCGGCGCGCGGCGCGCCTCCGCTAGTGTACGGCGCATGCGCCCGCAAGACTGGCGAGCGCGACGCTACGGCGGCCTTCGCGCAAGTCATTGCGATCAAAGCCATTGGTCAGATAGCTGAACGAAATGCCGCTCGCCGGATCGCCCCAGGCGAGCTGCCCACCGAAGCCCGGATGGCCGAAGGCCTCCGCCGAGTTGGTGCGTCCGAACCCGCGCAGATTCGCTTTGCCGTCGCCACCTGCGATCACGATCCCGAGCGCGCGATTCGCCGTCATCCCGCGCGCCGGATCGATCAGATCACCGCTGCGGATGCGCCGCGCCTCGCGCAGCATCGCGGACTCCCAGATGCGCCGGCCGTCGTGTGCGCGGCCGTCGTTGAGCAACGCCTGATAAAACAGCGCGATGTCACCGGCGGTCGTCATGAGGCCGCCTGCCGGGAAATCCGCTTCGCGCAGTTCGGCGTCATTCATCTCGAGCACGACCGCCTCGTTGATCGAGCCCATGTTCGCGCGCGGCGGCGTCACGCCGAGCTTCTGGTATTCCTCGGCCGCGGCCGGCTCACCGACCCATTTCACGTCGGCCATCCGCTTCTGAATCGCGCGCGGTAACCCGATTCGCAGGTCGGGTAGGCCGAGCGGCTCGGCGATGCGCTCGCGGACGAAGTCACCAAGGCGGGTTCCCGTGATGCGCTCGATCGCCTCGGCAATCGGCCAGTAGTTCGCATGGATATGGTAAACGAAGCGCTCGCCCGGCGGATGCTCGGGACGCCATTGGGCAAAGCGCTCGAGCCGCCGCTTGCGATCACCCCACTCCTTCCATCCGCCCGGTGCGACCGGGATGCCGGCCGTATGAATCAGCAGATGTTCGATCGTCGTCGACTCTTTGCCGTTCGTCCCGTACTCGGGCACGTACTTCACGATCCGCTCGGCTGGATCGATTTTGCCCTCCTGGATCAGCAGCCAGAGTGCCGACGAGGTGATCGCCTTGGTCGCCGACATCGCGTCGAAGACGGTCGCGTCGGTGGCGGGTTGATCGACTCCGCCCTGCACCGCGCGGCCAAAAGTCCCCATCGCGCCGATTTTGCCGCTGCGCGCGATCGCGAGCTGGCATGCAGGCAAGACGCCCTCGGTGACATCGCGCCGCGCGCGATCGAAGAGCGCCTGCACCTTGTCCGGGTCAAGTCCGATCGTCGCGGGAGAATCTGCGAAGAAATGATCTGCCGGCATAATGAGACTCCTTCTCGTTGCGGATTTGCGCACCAGTCGCAAGCCATACCCGCGCGAAAGCGAGCATAGTACATTCGGCGAAAGTTCGTCTAACTGGCGGACCGCGGCTTTTCTACGATGGCGACTTTTTCGGCGCGCGCGGCGCGCGCGAGTTTGGTGTCGAGAGTGGCAAGCGATAGATGTTCCCTCTGCGCCAGCTCAAGATATGCCGCATCGTACACAGTAAGCTTATGTCGCCGGGCAAGAGACAGCACCTGCCCTTCATTGGGCGTCGAATCAACGGCTATGGGCAGCCGCGAGAGCATCCGCAGAAACGCCGTCGTATCCGCCTCCGTCAAGCGATGACGACGCTCGTTAATGACGAGCGCGTTGCGCACCTCGAACCACCAGAGACTGGGCACGCGCGCCGAGTCAAACTCGATAAGTTCCTCGGCCACAGCAGCGAGCGGATGATTCCCTTCCGCGATGGCCCAAGCCGTCGCCACGGAAGCGTCGAGCACGAATGGCATCAGTATTTGTGGCCTTCGTGTATCGACGAAAGCAGCTCCTTGAGGCTGACTCGGCCCACACGCTGACGTAGTGCGCGCATATCCTCGAGCGCTTGATGGATTTCTTCCTTGCGCCCATCCACCTCGGGGATCAGACGAGCAATGCGGCGGCCGCGCCGCGTGATGATGACGGTGTCGCCGCGCTCGACGTCATCGAGAATGCGGAGCAGGCGGGTTTTGGCCTCCGAGGCTTGCATCTCGCGAATCATCCAACAATCTTAACTAGTCGTTTCGACCAGTCAAGTGAGGCAAGCCCGCGGCGCTACTCGAGGACGCGCGCTGGGCGTCGTGCGAGCGCGCTGCTCCCGAGCGACGTCCTCGTGCAGGCGCGGATTCGTGCGACCGGCCGCCAGCGTGAGACAATTGGTGCGCGTATCGGGCGAACTGCGCGATTTGCGCACAAGCCGCTCAAGAGCTATTTCTTGGCCCGCATACCCGTGTATTTACGCGGCGGGAGGAAACGCCCGTGAGTTGGGATTTTGAAACCGAACCGGAGTTCCAGCAGCAGCTCGACTGGATGGAGAAGTTCGTCCGCAATGAAGTCGAGCCGCTCGACTACGTCTTGGAATCGCCCTACGACGTGCGCGACCCCAAGCGCAATCGCCTGGTTCGTCCCCTGCAAGAAACCGTGCGCAAACAGAAGCTCTGGGCCTGTCATCTCGAGCCCGAACTCGGCGGTCGCGGCTACGGACAGGTCAAACTTGCGCTGATGAACGAGATTCTCGGCCGTTCGCGCTTTGCGCCGACCGTCTTTGGCTGTCAGGCGCCCGATACCGGCAACGCCGAGATTCTCGCCAAGTACGGGACACCCGAGCAGAAGAAGCGCTATCTCGAGCCGTTGCTCGCCAACGAGATCGTCTCCTGCTTCTCGATGACCGAGCCGCAGGGCGGGGCCGACCCGAAGGTTTTCACGACGCAAGCCGAGCTGCGCGGCGACAACTGGGTGCTCAACGGCGAGAAATGGTTTTCGTCCAATGCGCGCTGGGCGTCATTTCTCATCGTGATGGCGGTCTCGGAACCGGACGCCGCCCCCTATCTGCGCCAGTCGGCATTTATCGTCCCGATGGAGACGCCGGGCGTGACGATCAAGCGCAACGTCGGCGTCGGCCAGGAGCCGGAGGGCGCCGGTTCCCACGGCTACGTCAGCTACAAGGACGTGCAGATTCCGAAAGATCATCTGCTCGGCCCGCGCGGCAGCGGCTTTGCCGTGGCGCAGACGCGGCTCGGCGGCGGCCGGATTCATCATGCGATGCGCACGATTGGCCAGGTCCGCAAAGCCTTCGATCTGATGTGCGAGCGCGCACTCTCGCGCACCACCCAGGGTTCGGCGCTCGCCGACAAGCAGATGGTGCAGGAGAAGATCGCGGACTCCTGGATCGATATCGAGCAGTTCCGCCTGCTGGTGCTGCGCACCGCGTGGCGCATCGACAAGTACAAGGATTATCTGAAAGTGCGCAAGGATATCGCCGCGGTCAAAGCCCAGATGCCAAAAGTCTTTCACGACGTCGCGGTGCGCGCCCTGCAAGTCCACGGCTCGCTCGGCGTGACACCCGAGATGCCGTTCGTCGATCAGGTGATGGAGAGTTTCGTCATGGGCCTGGCCGACGGCCCCACCGAGGTCCATAAAATCACGCTGGCCCGGCAAATCCTGCGCGAATACAAGGGCACCAAGGGGCTCTTCCCGAC
>JBOHWF010000267.1:0-2418 GCA_050736455.1 Binataceae bacterium (SeqCode)
TCTTCACGCCGTCGATGCTGAAGAACTTCTCGCCGATCTTGCTGAATGACTCGAACATCGTCTCGTTCTCGCTTTTTTCCGCCATGTTGGCTCCTTTGATCCCTTGAGGGGATGCTTTTTTGCCGACCTTTCTCTCGCGTCGCTTGCCGCCCAATTTAACCACCGTTTACCCCGCGTCCATCCATTTTTGTCACATTCGTGACCAAATCTTGATTTTGGCCGCGCTTCGCGGACTCCGCCGAGCCCTGAGTCATGTGCGATTGCTTGCCGCTCATCGTGCTCCCCCCTGCGCCACTTGCGGAATTTCTATACCTCTACAGTTTAAGCGCCGTTACGCGCCTATCAACATTTGGTCAGCAGCGCTTTGTCGCGTGGATGACAGACCGCGCGCTTCTGATCTGACGAAGCCCCGGAATTGTCGGCTTGGTGACATTTCCGCGAGCCGTTGTGCTACCAATGTGCGGGTGATTCGACGGGACGCGATCGACGCCAAACAGCTCGGCGCGCTCAAGACTTTTTCCTGGTTGAGCCGCGATCAACTCGCGGGCCTCGCCACGGCGCTCGAGCCCGTCCGGATCAAGCGCCAGCAGACGATCTTCTATGAGGGCGAAGTCTCCGATCGCGTCTATGTGCTGCTGTCGGGCGTGGCGAAGCTCTCCTTTCTCAACCGCGACGAAAAGGTGCTGGTCGGCCTGGTCGGCGCGGGCGAGGTCTTCGGCGCTTCCGCACTCTTGCCGGGCGCGACGCGGCCGTTTCGCTGTGTAGCGTTCAGCGATTGCCTGGTCGGCGTCACGCGCCCCTCGACCTTCGTCGGCCTCACCCTGGGGGTGCCGCTCGAGCGCTTCAGCCGGACGCTCGAGGTGACCGTGGGCCGCTGGTGGTCGATGCTCCAGCGCTATACCAACTTCATCGGGCTGTCGGTGCGCGAGCGGCTGGCGAGCGCGTTGCTCGAACTGGCGGGAAAATTTGGCGCCGACGACGCCCGCGGCATCCTCCTGACGCTCAAACTCACCCACGCCGACCTCGCCGAAATCGTCGGCGCTTCGCGCCAGCGCACCACTGAGCAGTTGATCGAATTCGAATCCGAGCAGATGATCATCCGCGACGGCCGCCGTCTGATTATCGTGCCCGAACGGCTGCGCAGTCTCGACCGCGCCGCCGAAGCCGCGCTCCGTGACAAGACGCCAGTCCCGCGGGGCCAACGCTGAGGCAATGAGGCTGCGCGCGTAAAGGGAAAGCTGAAAAAGTGAAAAATGAAAATCGTTGAGCGCCACCGCTAATGGCGTCGAGCCAGTTCGTCAGCTTAAACGGCCTGCGGCTGCATTACCTCGATCACGGCGACCGCGCCCAGCCGCCGCTCATCTGTCTGCACGGACTCAGCGGCAACGCGCATAATTTCGACGCCCTCGCGCCCCATCTGGCCGCCCATTGGCGCTTGCTCGCGCTCGACCTGCGCGGACGCGGCGACAGCGCCTGGGGGCCGCCGGCAGACTACAACGCAACGGTTTACACCAGCGACCTCGCGATGCTGGTCGAGGCGCTCGGGCTGGCGCGCGTCGCGCTGATCGGCACTTCGATGGGCGGCACGGTCGCGACGATGTACGCGGGCGGCTACCCCGAACGGGTCGAGCGGCTGATCCTCAACGACGTCGGGCCGGAGATCGATCCCGCAGGCGTCGCCCGAATCATCGAGTATATGATCGCCGCGCCGGCCAGCTTCGCCACCCTCGCCGACGTCGCTGCCTTCTACCGCGAGAATTATCCCGCGCTGCGGAAAGCGCCGGATGACGAGCTGCTCGAGTTCGTCAAGTGGGCCGTGCGTCCGACCGCGGCGGGCGGTTTCGAGTGGAAGCTCGATCCGGCGGTGCGCAACGTCCCGCGCCGCGGCGTCGCCGCGCGCACGATGGATATGTGGGTGCCGTACGCGCGGATTATCGCGCCGGTGCTGGTGCTGCGCGGCGCCGAGAGCGATATCCTGTCGCGCGCCACCACCGCGCGGATGCGCGTAGTCCACCGTCGCACCACGGTCGTCGAAGTCCCGGGCGTCGGCCATGCGCCATCGTTGCTCGAGCCCGAGGCGCTTGGCGCAATCAAGGAATTTCTCGCCCGCTGATCGTCGGCGGATTTTTCGCTCTGCATCGACCCATGGCGAAGCGAACGCGGCTGGTGATGGTGCGCCACGGCGAAACCGTCGGCAACTCGAGCCTCCGCTACTACGGCCGCACCGACCTCGAACTGTCCGCCCTCGGCCGCGCCCAGATGCGCGCCGCCGCGGTGGCGCTGGCCGCGGGCCCGGGTGCGGCGCCGCGCTTCAGCCGGATTTTTTCAAGTCCGCTGAGACGCGCCCGCGAAGGCGCCGGCATGATCGCCGAGGCCGCCGCCGAGATCATCGAAATCGAAGAGTTCCGGGAAGTGGAC
>JBOHWF010000268.1:0-9893 GCA_050736455.1 Binataceae bacterium (SeqCode)
GCGCTTGCCCAGCTCGTCTTCATAGGTGCGCCCCTTACGAAACTCATGATGTCCCAGCTCGAGATGAATCCGCTGGCGTTCGGCAAACAGCACCGAACCAAAGCCGGTGCCGAGCGTGATTACGAGCTCAACCCCGCGCCCGTTGATCACTCCGAGTCCCTGAATGTCGGCGTCGTTGGTCACGCGCGCTGGACGGCTCAGCGCTTTGGTCAAAGCCTTCGCCAGATCAAAATCAGGCCAACCCTTGCCGAGGTTGGCCGCGGTATACACGACACCGTGCTTGACCACTCCGGGGAAGCCCGCCGAGACGCGTTCAAATTCGCCCTGCGCGGCGGCAAGTTTGGCAATCACCTCGATCACTTCTTGCGGCGTGGCGCGACGCGGAGTGGCGATGCGGTTGCGCTCGGTTAACGGCGTGCCGCGCGGATCAAGCACGATCGTCTTGATGCCGCTGCCGCCGATATCGACCGCCAGTGTGCGCGGTCGCGCCATTTCCGGTTCGGCCTTGGTAGCGTTGGTCGGGGTGCTCTTCATTGAATGCTCACGGCGTCTCAGAGTTCAGTTGAATTGTTTACTCAGGCGAGAATTCGCTCCCGATGGGTATAGACATTGAAGCCGGACTGCCGCACGAAGCCGACCAGCGTCATCCCGACTTCGTCGGCGAGATCGACCGCGAGCGACGACGGCGCCGAGACGGCGCAGAGAATCGGCACGCCGGCCGCGGCGGTCTTTTGCACGATCTCGAAACTCAAGCGCCCGCTCACCATGACGACGGCGCGGTCGAGCGGAAGCAGGTCGTGCATCACAGCGTAGCCGATCACCTTATCGACTGCATTGTGCCGCCCAACGTCTTCGCGGAGAACGATCAGCGAGCAGTCGCTGTCGTGTGCAGATTTCTCACTTTTTTTTCTGGTGGACGAAACCCCGAAGAGCGCTGCCGCGTGCAGGCCGCCGGTCGCGGCGAAGACCTGCTGCGCAGCACGCATCATCGGCGGGAGGCGAATCACGGTCTCACTCGCGAGGCTCAGGCGGCTGTGCAAGGGCTCGAGCCGGCGCTGCAGCGCCTCGATACTGGTCTTGCCGCAAACCCCGCAGCTCGATGAAATCGTGAAATTGCGCTTCAGCCGCTCGCGCAGCTTCGCCGCCGGGACGCCCAGGATGACATCCAGCACGTTGGGATCGGGCGCGCCGTCGGCGGCGCGGACCCGGCGAATTTCTCCGAGTTCGCCGCGCGCCGCGATGAAGCCCTCGGCGAGCAGAAAACCCGCGGTCAGCTCTTCGTCGTGCCCGGGGGTGCGCATCGTGAGGGTGAAGCGGCGGCCGCCGAGGCGGATTTCCAGCGGCTCTTCGACGGCCAGCCGTTCGTCTTCGCATGCGGCCGCGCCGTCGCGCCATTTGAGCGCCGGATGGTCTTTGATGGAGTCGCTCACGCGGAATCGATCGTCCCGCGAGTCATTAGGCGGGTTTGGCGGCTTCGAGGGAGAGGACGGCGGCGCGCACAAGTTCCCTTAGTTCCGCGCCGTCGCGGCGGGCGTAGTCGATTAGCTCACGGCGCATCCGCGGCTCCCAGAAATTCCGCAGATGCGTCGCGATCGCGCCGACCGCCTCGTCGCGATCGGGCATCTGCGCGAAGAACCCACCGATCTCGTTCGCCATCTTGACCAGTCGGTGAAGCTCCATGACCAGCGTCACGCGCTACTTCGCCGAGCTGCGCGCCGACTCGGGCGCTTGTCCCGCGGGCAAGCGCTCGGGCCGGCGAGCGGTCGGTTTCACCTGCACCGCGGTGACCTTGTACTCGGGGCAATTCGTCGCCCAGTCGGAATTTTCGGTCGTCACGACGTTCGCCGCGCTCTCCGGATGATGGAACGTGGTATACACAACGCCGGGCTGAACCCGCTCGGTCAACTGCGCACGCAAGCTCACCGCGCCGGCGCGGCTCGCGATCTCGACCCAATCGCCGTCGCGCAGGCCGCGCTGCTCGGCGTCGTGCGGATGGATCTCGAGGCGATCTTCGTCATGCCACTCGACGTTGCGGGTGCGCCGCGTCTGCGTGCCGACGTTGTACTGCGTCAGGATGCGCCCGGTGGTGAGAATCAGCGGATAGCGCGCGCTGGTGCGTTCGTCGGTCGGCACGTATTCGGTCTGCAAGAAACGCCCGCGGCCGCGCACGAACCCGCCCACGTGCATCACGGGAGTCCCCTCGGGTGCGAGGTCGTTGCAGGGCCATTGCACGCTGCCCAGGCGATCGAGCTTGGCGTAGCTCACGCCGGCGAAGGTCGGCGTCAGCCGGGCGATCTCGTCCATTATCTCCGACGGATGCGCGTACTCCATCGGGTAACCGAGGGCGCGCGCCAGATCGCACGTCACTTCCCAATCTTCCTTGCCCGCCAACGGCGGCAACACCTTGCGGACTCGCGAGATGCGTCGCTCGGCGTTGGTGAAGGTGCCGTTCTTTTCGAGGAACGACGAGCCGGGCAGGAAGACGTGCGCGTACTTCGCGGTCTCGTTGAGGAAGATATCCTGGACGACCACGATCTCCATCGCGGAGAGCGCCGCCGCGACGTGTTCCGAGTTCGGGTCGGACTGCGCGATGTCTTCGCCTTCGACGTAAAGTCCGCGAAAGCTGCCGTCGAGCGCCGCGTCAAACATATTCGGGATGCGCAGGCCGGGCTCCGCATCGAGCGTCACGCCCCAGACCTCCTCGAACTCGGCGCGCAGCTTCGGATCGGACACGTGGCGATAGCCGGTCAGCTCGTGCGGGAACGATCCGACGTCATTCGAGCCCTGCACATTGTTCTGCCCGCGCAACGGATTCACGCCCACCCCGCGACGACCGAGGTTGCCGGTCACCATCGCGAGGTTCGCCATCGCGAGCACCGCGGTGCTGCCCTGGCTATGCTCGGTCACGCCGAGCCCGTAGTAGATCGCCGAGTTCGGACCTTGGGCGAAGAGGCGCGCAGCGCCGCGGATTTGCTCCGCCGGTACGCCGGTGATCTTCTCGGCGGTCGCCGGCGAGTTTTTCGCGTCAACGATGAAATCCCGCCAAATCTGATATTCGCGCGGGTCGCAGCGCTGCTTTACGAAGGTCTCGTTCGCGAGGCCTTCGGTGACGACCACGTGCGCCATCGCGTTGAGCAGGGCGACGTTGGTTCCGGGCACGAGCTGGAGAAAAAAGTCCGCCTCGACATGCGGCATCCGGACCAGCTCGATGCGGCGCGGATCGGCGACGATCAGCCGCGCGCCCTCGCGAATGCGCCGCCTCATGATCGAAGAGAAGACCGGATGGCCCTCGGTGGGGTTTGCGCCAATCACAAAAATCAGGTCCGTGGCGAAAATCGAATCAAAGTCCTGGGTGCCGGCCGGGGTGCCGAAGGCGGTCTTGAGGCCGTAGCCGGTCGGCGAGTGGCAGACCCGCGCGCAGGTATCGACGTTGTTGTTGCCGAAGGCAGCGCGCACCAGTTTCTGCACCAGATAGGCTTCTTCGTTGGTGCATCGCGACGACGTGATGCCGCCGACCGCGCCGCGCCCATACGCCTGCTGGACGCGCTTGAATTCGGCGGCGGCGTAGCGAATCGCCTCGTCCCATGAAGTTTCCCGCCACGGATCGCTGATCCGGCGGCGAATCATGGGTTTGATCGCGCGATCGGGATGAGTCGCGTAACCCCAGGCGAAGCGCCCCTTGACGCAGGAGTGGCCGTGGTTGGGCAGGCCGTTTTTGTTGGGCGTCATGCGGACGATTTCATCGCCGCGAATTTCGGCTTTGAATGAGCAGCCGACGCCGCAATAACCGCAGGTCGTCACAATCGCGCGCTCAGCGCGGCCCTTTTCGAGTAGCGACTTTTCCATCAGGGCGTCGGTGGGACAAGCCTGCACGCACGCGCCGCACGAGACGCACTCCGAATCGATGTAATGCTGATGCTGCCCCGGCGACATCAGCGAGTCGAAGCCGCGGCCGTCGATGGTCAGGGCGAAGGTGCCTTGAATCTCGTCGCATGCGCGCACGCAGCGCGAGCATAAGATGCAGCGCGAGGGGTCGAAGCTGAAATACGGGTTCGAATCATCGACCGGCAACCCCAGATGGTCGCGGCCTCCGCGCTCGTAGCGGACCTCCTCGAGATCGACCACGCGCGCCATCTCGTGCAGCTCGCACTTGCCGCCCGCCTTGCACTCGAAGGGGTCGAGCGGATGGTCCGACATGTAGAGTTCCATCACGCCGCGCCGCAATTTCGCGAGTTTTTCGCTTCGCGTCTGGACTTTCATGCCGGGCTCGACCGGCGTCGTGCAGGAAGCTGGATAGCCGTTGCGACCCTCGATCGAGATCAGGCACAAGCGGCAGGAGCCGAACGGCTCGAGCGAGTCGCTCGCACAGAGCTTGGGAATCATGATGTCGGCGAGGGCCGCCGCGCGCATGATCGAGGTTCCGGCCGGGACGCTCACCTCGCGCCCATCGACCTCGAGCGTGACGGTTTTATCCGAGAGTCGGGCGGGAGTGCCGAGATCTCTGTCGTCAATCGCCTGCACTTAACGAACTCGAATCAAACTCTATCAGGCTCGCTCACGAGATCGGAAACGGCCGCCGAGCGCGACTGTTCTTTCTTCGGCCGCCAGAAATCGAGTAGATACTCGAACGTCACGCCCATCGTGATGTAATTGCTCGGCCAGCCAAATATTCCGATCTTATTCACCAGATTGGTGCGGTCCCAGATAATAATGTTGCGCAGCTCGAAGCCGGATCGGCGCAGCTCCTCGACCAGCGCGATATGGAGCGTGATCCGCCGATCCTCCCACCACATATCAGGCACATTGACCACACAGTGTCCGCGCGGCTTGAGGAGCGGCAGAAGCTTTCCGAAAATCGACCTCATCTCTTGCGCGTATTCGTCGAGCGCGAGCGTTCCGAGGTCGCGCGGGTCCTGAGAGTATTGCTCGACCCTACCCAGTTGGCCGTTGTCGCGATTCCGGCGCGATTTATTTTTCCGCTTACGGTTCAGCAGATTGGCGTATGGCGGCGACGTGAAGATCAGGGCTACGGATTCCTCGGCCAGATAGGCGGGAATATTGCGAGCGTCATCGCATGTGGCGCGTTGCGCAGTTTTCCCGACCAGGCTCTGCGCTTTCAAGCGTGACAGCGAGAGATCTACGTATTTCTGTTGCAGATCAAAACCGGCCGCGTTGCGTTCCTCGTCAAGCGCTGCAACCAACGTCGAACCGCTCCCGACGAACGGATCGAGAACCAGCTCGCCCTTATGACTCAGGAGCTTGATGACGTGCCGCGCCAGCGAGATCGGAAAGGTGGCGGGGTGAAGAGTTTTGTCCCTGATGTCCCGGCCTTCGTAATAGAACTGCCACACTCCCAGTTGAGATTTCAGCCACTCCTTGGCTGTCATGCAGTTGATGTGTCTCGGCGGGCAGTCGCATACCCGCTGATGTCCGACTTGCAGCAAGTTTGCGGGGCCTCCTGACTGGGGTTGCATTACTGGTCAGGACGCGGCCACCCTCGGCAGGCCGAAATCCTCGGGGAAATGGCGGAGCGCGCTGGTCACCGGCAGCGGAGTCAACCCGCCCAGCGCGCAGAGCGAGCCGGCCGTCATCGTTTCGCAAAGGTCGCGCAGCAGTTCAGCCTGCGCCAACTTCGCGCCGTCGCGGCTCGCGATGATGCGGTCAATGACTTCCATGCCGCGCGTCGAACCGATTCGGCAGGGCGTGCACTTGCCGCAGGATTCGATCGCGCAGAACTCCATCGCATAGCGCGCCTGCAGCGCGAGATCGACCGTCTCGTCGAATACCACTATGCCGCCATGACCGAGCAGCCCGCCCTTGGCGGCGAGCGCTTCGTAATCGAGCGGGAGATCCAGCATCGCTTCGGGGAAATAAGCGCCGAGGGGGCCCCCCACCTGCACGGCCCGCACCGGCCGGCCGCTCGCGGTGCCGCCGCCGTACTCGTAAATGATTTCGCGGAGCGTGACGCCGAAGGCTTTTTCGATCAGGCCCGGCCGCCTGACGTTGCCGGCGAGCTGAATCGGGATGGTGCCGAGCGAGCGGCCCATCCCGTAGTTTTTGTAGAACGCCCCGCCCTTTTCGAGGATTATCGGAACCGACGCCAGGGTCATGACGTTGTTGATCACGGTCGGACGACCGAACAATCCCGCGATCGCTGGCAGCGGCGGCTTGAAGCGCACCATCCCGCGCTTGCCTTCGAGACTCTCGAGCATCGCGGTCTCTTCGCCGCAGATGTAAGCGCCGGCGCCGACCCTCAAGTGTAACTTGAAGTTTTTCCCGCTGCTGCGCAAATCGTCGCCGAGATAACCCCGCTCATTAACGATGCGAATAGCTGCGGTGAGGGTTTGCAGCGAGTGCGGATATTCCGACCGCAGATAGATGTAGCCCTCGGTGGCGCCGACCGCGATCGCCGCGATGGTCATCCCTTCAATCAGGGTGAAGGGGTCGCCCTCCATCAGCATGCGGTCGGAGAAAGTGCCCGAGTCACCCTCGTCGGCATTGCAGACGACGTATTTCTGTTCTCCTGCGGTATCGAGAGTGGTGCGCCATTTGATTCCGGCGGGAAAGCCCGCGCCGCCGCGACCGCGTAATCCCGACAGCGTGACTTCCTCGACGGTCTGCGACGGCTCCATCGCTAGTGCACGCTCAAGTCCGCGAAAGCCGCTGTGCGCTATGTAGTCATCGAGTGAAAGCGGATCGATCACGCCGACCCGCGCGAAGGTCAGGCGATCCTGTTTCTTAAGGTACGGAATTTCGTCAGTGATACCGAGCGCCAGACGATGCGCACCGCCGGCGAGGAAGTCAGCCGCGAAGAGCGGCGGCACGTCCTCGACCGCCACCGGCCCATAGGCAACTCGGCCGGCCGTAGTCGCGACTTCGACCAGAGGTTCGAGCCAGTACAACCCGCGCGAGCCATTACGCACGATGCGGATCGACTCGCCGCGGCGTTCGGCTTCGGCCGCGATTGCGCTCGCGACGGCCGCAGCGCCAAGCGAGAGCGCACCCGAATCGCCCGGCACGTACACCACCCTGGCGCTCATCGGACGTCCTTCGCGTGCTGCGCGATGGCCACGTCGAAGCTCGACGGGGTAAGGCGTCCGAGCAACTCGTCATTTATCACCGCGGCCGGCGAGCAGGCGCAATTGCCAAGGCAGTAAACCGCTTCGAGGGTAAACTTACCGTCCTTCGAGGTTTCGCCGAAATCGATCCTCAGGCGGCGCTTGATATGTTCGGCGAGCGCGGCGCCGCCGACCGCCTGGCAGGACTCGGCGCGGCAGACTCTGATGACATTGCGCCCGGGCGGCGCGTGGCGGAAATCGTGATAGAAGCTGACGACCCCGTGAACCTCCGCGCGCGAGAGATTGAGAATCTCGGCGATTAGCGGGACGCTGTCGCGCGGGACCCAGCCGAGCTCGTCCTGGATACGGCGCAGAATCAGCATCAGCGCGCCCGGCTCACCCTTGAGCGTGTGCGCGATCGCCTCGACTCTAGTGCGATCCCATGCTTGAGCGCGGTCCACTGGAATTCGATGCTATACTACTTCGGTGAGGAGTTCAGGTGGCCGCCATGATCCGTCACTTTAAGTTTGAAGATGAAATCCATCAGAGTCTGAGCTGCGTGCCGATGGCGGTGCGGCGCAAGCTCGATCGCGTCGGCGTGAAAGTCAGCCTCGAGCAGTGGCAGGCGCTCGGGCGCGGCGAACGGCTGGCGATTTGTCATCTGCCGGTCGCAGATTCCGAGGAATGCGCCGCGGTGCGGACCTTTATCCAGGAAGCCGTGCAGCATCGATGCGCCAGTGCAACCAAAGAGCTCTCTGAAGAGATGCGCCGTACCGCTGATCCGCCTGTGGCTCCGCCCGCGACGCTGGTCGAGCGCGCTCGCGCCCTCGGGCTCGGATTGACGGAAGCCGACTGGAATCGCTTGGATGCCGATGAGCGCTACGCGCTGATTAAACTCGGCGCGGGAATCGAGGTCAGTCACAACCTTGCAGCGGCGCTGCATGAACTAGTTAAAGGCTGAAGCTCTCGCCTCATTTTTCCCCGAATTGATTCAGAACCGGGCGGCCTGCCCCGAGCGTGATGCGCTGGCGGAGGGCGCGGGTGACGAAGAGCTTCGCGAAGCGGACCGCCCGCTCGAGTGATTCGTCCCGCGCGAGATGGGCAACAATCGCGGCGGAAAAAACACAGCCGGTCCCATGCGCGCCGGCGCCGGGAATGCGACGCGCACTCAGCTCGATAAAGCTGCGGCCATCGAACAAAAGATCGGTAGCCGCGTGCGAATCGCTCGCGCTGGCGCCGCTGAACGAATGACCGCCCTTGATGATCACTGCGCGCGCGCCAAGGTTCCGGATCGCGCGGGCGGCGGCGCGCATCGCCGCCGGACTGTCGATCGGCAAACCGCTCAGCCGTTCGGCTTCCGGGATATTCGGTGTGACGAGGCGAGTGAGCGGAAGCAGGTCGACGACCAAGGATTTCTCGCCGGCAACGTCGAGCAAGCGCCGGCCGCTGCTTGAGACCATCACTGGATCGACCACCGGTGCGGGCAGACGCAACTCGCGGATACACTCGGCGACCGTCTTGACGTTGCGCGCCGTCGCGAGTGCCCCGGTCTTGAGTGCGTCGGGCCTCCGCTCTTCGACCAGCGTGCGAATTTGCGCCGCGACCATCGCCGGGTCAACCGCGAGCACGCGCGCGACGCGCGCGCTGTTCTGCGCGATGATCGCGGTAACGACTGAAAATCCGTACACGCCGCAGGCGGTGAAGGTCTTGAGGTCGGCTTGCAGGCCGGCGCCGCCGCCAGGATCGCTGCCAGCGATCGTCATCGCAACCGGGATTTTTCGCTCGTCGGTCAACAAACCGCGCTCTTCGCACTCCACTTAGTCTGCACGCAGCTCGCAGACTCGGCATTTTGGCCGCGCGTCGCAGACTCCGCCACCCTCCGTGCTCGTTCCGCTCCGCTCCACCAGTGCTTAGTTTAACCGGTTTTGCGGATTTCACTTCATCAACCAAACCACCTTGATTGATTTCGCCGAGCGGAGCTATTTTGCGGTTGGGATTAGCGGCGCGACCGTCAGCCATGGCAGCTTCAGAGCAAGAGTTCCTTAATCTGCCTTTTCAGGAGAAACTCGATTTTCTCTACGGGCGGCCCGCGCGGGAGAAGCGCGATCTGATTCTTTCTGCGCCCGAGGCCGAGCGGCTGGTGCAGTCGTTCGCGCCGCAGACCCTGTTCTACACGCTGAAGGAAATCGGCATCGCCGACGCCGGCGATCTGCTCAACCTCGCAGTGCCCGAGCAGGTGCGCTGGCTCTTCGACCTCGACTGCTGGGACAAGGACCGGCCGAATCTGCGGCGGATGCAGGAGTGGATCGCGGCGATGGCGGAGGGCGGCCGCGAGCGGCTGGCCGACGGCTTGATGGCGACCGACCTCGAACTGGTGTCGTTGCTGATGCGCCAGCACGTACGAGTCCATCGGATCGACGAGCCGCAAGAGAACACCGACGCACCCTCGGATCAATTCATCCAGTTCGGCGATAACTACCTGATCGAGTTCATCCGCCGCGATTCCATCCAACCCTATCTGCTGGATTTTCTCGAGGAAGCCTTCGAGCGCGATTACAATTACTTCGCCGGCCTGGTCGAAGAGATCTATTGGGGCGTCGAGGCCGAGCTCGAGGAGCAGGCCTACCAGTACCGCGGGGCACGGCTGGCTGACCATGGTTTTCCGGACTACTACGACGCCCAGGCGGTGTTCGGCTACCTCAATCCGCGCGAATTCGAGCATGTGCGCGCGCAACAGGTCGCGCCCTTGCGCGACGGACCGATTGGAGATGGTTCAGCGCTGCCACCGGAACTCTCGCTGACCCCGCCCGACGCTGACCCCTCGCTATTCAACAC
>JBOHWF010000269.1:0-5155 GCA_050736455.1 Binataceae bacterium (SeqCode)
GCGTGGCGGCGTCCGCCGCCGCCGCGCCGACCCGCGCTTCGATCACGCGCAGGCGCTCCTCGACCGCGCCGAGCCGCTCGCTCAAGGCGAGCAGATCGTCGCGCGTCGGCAGATTGAGCGACGTGAAGAAGCGCGTCCTGGCGTCGTTCATGTTTTTTTGCGCGTCGATTTGCAAGTCGCTGACCTGACGGAGAAAACGCCCGTAACGATCAGAGCCCATTATTTCGTTGAAAAAGCCGTTCAACTGACGCTCGGATTTCTCCACCCATTCGCGCCATGCAGAGAATGGATCGGAACTGGCGGCTGCTTCCTTGGCCAACGTTCGTTCTCCTGATTTTGACTGGGTATCACAGAGGTAGCTGCGCCTCCCGGCGATGTCAAACGGGTACCTGTGAACTGCTTCGCCGCGATGACTTGGGAGACTTTATCTGAACGCAGCTCGCAGACTCGCCTGCTCGGCTCCACTTCGTTTCGCCTAGCGCTGCGGAATAACCCGTCGCAGCCAGCCGAGGAGATCGCGCAGCACCTCGTCGCGATTGATCTCGTTGAACATCTCATGACGTCCCGCCGGATAGTACTTTTCACTGATGTCGTCGAGTCCGGCCGCGCGATAGCGCTCTGCCACCGGCTTGAGAAATTCGAGACTCTGGTTCACCGGATCGGCGTCGCCCGCGAGGATGTAAATCGGTAGATCGCGCCGAATCTTTGCGAGCGCGGAGGTATCGCTCACGCGTTCCCACGCCGCCTTGGCCGATTCGCGCGAGCGATCATTCAGGCTGAAGCCGCAGGCCGGGTCCGCGACGTAAGCATCGACCTCGGCGGGATCGCGGCTCAGCCAGTCGAACGGCGTCCGCGCCGGCTCGAACGGCGTGTTGAGACTCTCGAGGCCGCCCGCGCCCACCTGCTCGATCAGATGAGCGATCAGGTCGGGCGCGGCCGAGCCGGACAGCACGCACCCCTTGATCAGGTTGCCATGAGTGAGCAGGTAGTCCTGGGCCGCGAACGAGCCCATGCTGTGGCCGAGCAGAATCACCGGCAGCCCGCGATCGCGGGCCTGCGCGATGCGCGTCAATTCGGCGAGATCGGCCACCACTCCTGCCCAGCCCGGCGCCCCGAAGTCACCATAGGCTTCCGGCGCCGGCGCCGTGCGACCGTGCCCGCGATGGTCGTTGGCATAGACGTGAAAGCCCGCGCGATTCAGAAACTCGGCGACCTGCGCATATCTGAGGGCGTGCTCGCCCAGCCCGTGCGCAATCTGCACGATCGCGTTGGCGCCCGCGGCAGCGGGCCATCGATAGTAGGCGACGCGCAGCCCGTCGCTCGAGCTGACAAATGAGAGATCTTCCCGCTTCATTCCTCAACCTTCGTACATTAGCGCGGGCGAACGCCAAGTTTGCGAATTGACGTAACCCGGCAGTACAGTATCGGAGGCTCAGACCGCGGAACAGGAGGCGATTCCCGTGGCAGACAATCTTTCAGGTATCGGCGACGCTATCCGCCAGGCCGGCGAAGCCTATGCGCAGACGATTGCGACCTTCACCAAAGCGCTGCAGGGGCTCGGCGCGCAGGCCTCAGGCCCTGAACGCCAACCTCTTGTCGAGAACTGGCTGCGGCTCGCGCGCATGAGCAAGGACGGCGTGATCACTGCGCTCGAGCAGGGCTTCGAGATGTGGGAGCGCGAGATTCGGCGCACGACGGCGGCGTCCGGCGGAGCGCCGACCTCGGCAAACCCGATGGAGGCGTGGTCGGAGAACTGGCGCAAGGCGGTCGAGTCCTTTGGCGGCGGCGCCGGCAACGAAGAATTTCGCAAACAGGCCGAGGCCGTGCGCACTACGCTCGCCGACGGGATGCGTGCCTGGCAGCGCCTGTGGGAGCGCGAAAAATAGTCGCTTCTTTCGTGCCAGAGTCATCCTGCGGGAGCGCGCGCGCAGTCATAACCGCATCAGGCTGCGAAACCGGGAAAAATGGTGGATGACCCAGTCTGATGCGAACCTGATACCACCGTGCTGGTTAAAGATTCGGCATGGTTCAATGGCTGCATCGCTGATCTTACCCAGATAGATACGTAGTCCCTAGGCGCGGATACTCAATGTAAACCGCTGTGGTCATGCAAGATAAGGTACGTGGGACGGACTCGACCGGCTGACTCAGGAACAGACGCCACAAGGCACGACTGCGTATACTTACGACGACGCCAACCGGCGCTGCACACGGGCGTTGACGCCCGCCGGGACCGGACAGACGACCGTCAATTACAGCTACACGTGGGATAACGCCAATCGGCTCGGCGCAATTTATCAGGACAGCGGGAGCTATGCGAGCAGCGGCGGCAGCGCCGTTGGATTGAGCTACGTCAGCTCGAATCGGTGCACGCAATTGACGCTGCCCAATGGCGTGACGGTGGCCTACAATTACGACACGGACTCGCGAGTAACCGGACTCACCTACGCTACGGGGAGTACGCAGTTGGGCAATCTGACGTATACCTACGACGGCGCCGGCCGCCAGACTTCAGTCGGCGGGAGTCTGGCGGCGGTGACGCTGCCGGCGGCGGTCAGCGGCAACAGCTTCAACACCGATAACGCGCTGACCGGCTTCAACGGCCAGGCGCTGAGCGCCGACGCCAACGGCAATCTGAGCAACGACGGGACTAACGCCTACGCCTGGGATGCGCGCAATCAGCTCAGCCAGATCAGCGGCGGGACCAGTGCGAGTTTTAGCTACGATCCGTTTGGCCGGCGCGTCAACAAAACCATCGGCGGTGCGACCACGCAATTCCTGTACGACGGTTATAATCCGGTGCAGGAGCTGGACGCCGTGTCGCCACCGAACGTCACCGCTAATCTGCTGACGGGCCTCAACCTCGACGAGTATTTCTCGCGGACCGACTCCAGCGGGCCAATGAGCTTTCTCAGCGACTTGCTCGGCAGCACGCTCGGATTGACTAATAGCTCAGGGGCGCTCGCTACGAGCTATACCTACGATCCCTTCGGCAATGTCACCGCCTGCGGCACGGCCAATGCCAACCCGTATCAGTTCACCGGCCGCGAAAACGACGGCAATGGACTGTACTTCTATCGCGCGCGGTACTACAGCCCGACGTTTCAGAGATTCGTCTCTCAAGATCCGTGGGACTTCGTCGGAGGCGGCCCGAATCTCTACGAATACACGGCGGGCGACCCCGTCGATCTGCGCGATCCCTCCGGTAATGAAGTTGTCGTAGCAATCGTCATCGCGCGCGCTGCTGTCGGATTCCTCGGGGCTTCGGCGGCCGTGGGCAGCTATTACCTCGTTGGCGGATGTTCCTGGGAAGGTGCGGCTCTCGCTGGTGCCGTAGGCGGCATTTTCGGCGCTGGTGCCACGTTTGTGCCCGGCGGCGCCGTTGCCATCGGTGCCGGCGCCGGCGCTCTGGGAGGAGCGCTAGGGCCCGCTGCAGGTGAATGGGGCAGCGGCAGCTCACTCAATCCGTGGGCAATAGGCGGAGGTCTGATAGGTAGTGCGGCCGCCGGCGGACTTGGCGGGCTTGCCGCAGGCGCTCTGGAGGCCGACGTGGCAGGCGCCGCGGCCAGCGGACTCGTTAAGTTCCCCTACGCAAGCCTCGGCGCACCCCTTGGCGCGGCGGCCGGCGGAGGCAGTGCGGGCTGCGGCTGTGGGCATTGATAGTCGGAGAAGTATCAATGCCTAACTTTGACTTGCATGGATTCTTGTTTACGGCGATGGCCTTGGGCGTGTTCGTGTCCTTGGCCTTCGTCCTGCCCCTCATTTACACGATGGGCGTACGTGGCTGGGGCCTTGGAAATCAAGCACCTTGACCAGCAGCGCTTGCGTGGATCGTATGGCTGATGTTCGTCGGTGCTGGAGCTCTATACCTAAGCTCGCTATGCGCACATGCTTTCGGCGTCATTGGTACGTCGAAGACGGCGCAGATCGCCAGGATGTGGTTTGGATTGATCTGGGTGGGGATTGGCGGCGCTTCGATGTTCACTGCCGTTGTCGTCATGGGTTTTAGAAAGCAGAAGCGAGTGGACGCCTCGGCGGGACGTGGACGATTGACAGAGTGAAACGTCGCCCCGTTTAGCCGGCAACCGCTTACCAGGTGTCTACGCGATTTCGCAGCCAAGCGCGAACTCGCGTCAGGGGGTCAGCGCGGGTTTGAAGATTCACGAGTATTTTACCCGGACCGATTCCAGTAGCGCGGCTACCTTCCTCAGCGATATGCTCGGCAGTACGCTCGGATTGACTAATAGCTCGGGGGCGCTCGCCACCACCTACAGCTAGGATCCCTTAGGCAATGTGAGCACCAGCGGCGCAGCTAACGCCAACCCGTATCAGTTCACCGGCCGCGAGAACGACGACACCGGATCGTACTTCTACCGGGCGCGCTGCTACAGCCCCACTTATCAACGATTCATCGCCCAGGACCCGATTGGTTTCGGCGGCCGCGACCCGAATCTCTACGCCTATGTTCGGGCTTACAAAGATTTAGCGCTGGCTTGCCGTTTGCCAACCGCGGGTGATGGTGGCAGTCTGGCTCCGAAATCAAAGGAAATTCCTGATGAAATGCACACTATTCGACGACTAACGCGCTTGGAGCGCTGCGAAGTGGACAAAAACACCGGATTGCGTTTGGCCTGATCCGGCGCAAAGGCAGTAAGGCAGTAAGGGATATCAATCCGGGCAGGTTCTCGCGCGTCCATTTCAGGCGCGGCGCCCCGTTCGCGGGCTGTATCCGGCCTATTACTTGCCAGCCATGATGGAGGTTCGATGATAACGGAGATTATCTTCAGTCTCTGCATTTTTGTTTCCCTGGGCGTTTTTTTCTACCAGCTCTGGCGCCGCTTTCAGCTGTTGCGCAGCGCGGTCGCTGCGTCCCGCTTCGATCGAATTCCCGAACGCGTTCGCGCCGTGCTGGTCTACGCCTTTGGCCAGAGGAAGTTCGTGCGCCGGAATCCGGGGGCAGAGCGGTCCGCCGGATGGATGCACTTTTTCATCTTTTGGGGCTTTCTCATCCTCGGGATCCAGATCATCACGATGTTCGGCCGTCTCTACTCCGACTCGTTCGTTGTTCCCGGTTTTAGCCTGCATTTCGTGGGCGGCCCTTATATGTTCCTCCGCGACTGCGCGGAGGTGGCCGTCCTGATTGCGGTTGGAGTGG
>JBOHWF010000270.1:0-8347 GCA_050736455.1 Binataceae bacterium (SeqCode)
GAGGAGCCGCGCGCGTTCGAGCTGTTCGCCGCGCAGCAGCGTCGTATCGCCGGTCTCCTTGACCTCAACCGTGCGCAACATCTGCCGGACGATCACCTCGATGTGCTTGTCGTTGATGCGCACACCCTGCAGGCGGTAGATCTCCTGCACTTCGTCCACCAGATATTTGGCGAGCGCCTTCTCGCCGAGGATGGTCAGGATGTCGTGCGGGTTGGACGAGCCTTCCATCAGCGGCTCGCCAGCGCGGATCATGTCGCCCTCGTGCACTCCGATATGCTTGCCCTTGGCGATCAGATACTCGCGCGCGTCGCCCACCTCCGGCGTGACCACGACCTTCCGCTTGCCCTTGGTGTCCTTGCCGAAGGAGACCTGGCCGTCGATTTCCGAGATGACCGCGAATTCCTTGGGCTTGCGCGCCTCGAACAGCTCGGCGACGCGCGGCAGACCGCCGGTGATGTCCTTGGTCTTGGTGGTCTCGCGCGGAATCTTCGCGATGATATCGCCGGCCTCGACCCGCGCGCCGTCCGCGACGTTGATATACGCGCCGACCGGCAGATGGTAGCGCGCGTATTGCTCGAATCCGCTCGGCCGCCCCTCGCCCGCCGGGATATGCGCGGTCTTGCCGCCACTGTCCTTGATCGAGATGCGCGGGCGCGCCTCGAGCTCCTTGGATTCGACGATCACGTTGTAGCGGGCGCCGGTGCGGTCGTCGAGCTTTTCCTCCATCGTGCGCCCTTCCAGGATATCGCCGAACTTCACCACGCCGGCGACTTCGGTCAGGATCGGCGTGGTGTAAGGATCCCACTCGGCGATCAGCTCGCCGGCCTTGACTGCGTCGCCGTCGCGCTTGCGCAGTTTCGCCCCGTAGACCAGCGGATAACGCTCGCGTTCGCGCTCGCGACCGCCCGTCGCCGTGGCATCCGGCACCGCGATCGCCGCCTCGCCGTGCCGCGACATCACCACCAGGGTCTTCTCGACCTTGCCGCGATCTTCCGTGCGCACCGCCACGGTCTTGACGTTGTGCAGCCGCAGCACGCCGTCGTTGCGCGCCTCCAGCGTGGTCTGCTCGGCGCGCCGGCTCGCGGTGCCGCCGATATGGAACGTGCGCATCGTCAGCTGCGTACCGGGCTCGCCGATCGACTGCGCCGCCATGATCCCGATCGCCTCGCCCATATTCACCTGATGGCCGCGGCCGAGGTCGCGCCCATAGCATTTCACGCACACCCCGCGCCGCGACTGGCAGGTCAGCACCGAGCGGATTTTGATCCGCTCGAGGCCCGCGTTCTCGATCGCGACGACCTTGTCCTCGTCGATCATTTCATTGGCGCGCACCAGCACGTCGTTGTTGTAGGGATCGCGAATCTCCTCGAGCGCCACCCGCCCAAGCACCCGATCGCCGAGCCCCTCGATCACCTCGCCGCCTTCGACCAGCGGCGTCATCTCGATGCCGTCGAGCGTGCCGCAGTCGCCATCGGTGATGATCGAATCCTGCGCGACGTCGACCAGCCGGCGGGTCAGGTAACCCGAGTTGGCGGTCTTGAGCGCGGTGTCCGCCAGCCCCTTGCGCGCGCCGTGGGTCGAGATGAAGTACTGCAACACCGTCAGACCTTCGCGGAAATTCGCGGTGATCGGCGTCTCGATAATTTCACCCGACGGCTTCGCCATCAGCCCGCGCAAACCGGCGAGCTGCCGAATCTGCTGCTCCGAGCCGCGCGCCCCCGAATCCGCCATGATGAACACCGGATTGAACGAATCGCCGGTCTGCTCCTTGCCGTCGAGGCCCTTGTAGGTCTGGGTCTTGAGCCCCTTGAGCACCGCGCCGCCGATCTCGTCCTGCACCTCGGCCCAGATATCCACGACTTTGTTGTAGCGTTCGCCGTCGGTGATGACGCCGTTGTTGTACTGCTGCTGGATCTCGCCGACCTCTTTCTGTGCGCGCTCGAGCAGCTGATGCTTTTGCGGCGGAATCGTCATGTCCTTGATCGAAATCGAAATCCCGGCCTGGGTCGCGAATTGGAAGCCGACGTCCTTCATGCGATCGGCGAAAATCACCGTCGCCTTGTCGCCGGCCCGTCGGTAGACAATGTCGATCAGGTTGCCGAGTTCCTTCTTCTTCATCGTGCGATTGACTTCCGCAAACGGCACTTCCGGCGGCACGATCTCATACAGCAGGACGCGGCCGACGGTGGTCGCGATCCGTTCAGCCCGCGCCGCGCCGTCGCCGGCATGGCCGTTGGCGCGCGCCGCCGCGCGGCCGTTCCGATCCTGCTCGGCCGCCGGACGCCCGTCTTCGTCCTCCGCCGCCGCCAGCTTGGCCGGCGTCATCCGCACCGTGATCCGCGCCTGCAGCCCGACCTCACCGTGGTCGTACGCCATCCGCACTTCCGCCGGCGAGGCGAAGATTTTGCCTTCGCCCTTGGCCGCCGGACGCTCGCGCGTCATGTAATAGAGGCCCAGCACCATGTCCTGGGTCGGCACGATGATCGGCTTACCTGAGGCCGGCGACAGGATATTGTTCGTCGACATCATCAGCGCCCGCGATTCCACCTGCGCCTCGATCGAAAGCGGCACGTGCACCGCCATCTGATCGCCGTCGAAGTCCGCGTTATACGCCGTGCAGACCAGCGGATGGAGCTGAATCGCCTTGCCCTCGATCAACACCGGCTCGAACGCCTGAATCCCCAGCCGATGCAGCGTCGGCGCGCGGTTGAGCAGCACCGGGTGCTCGCGGATGACGTCGTCGAGGATGTCCCAGACGTCCTTGCCCTCCTTCTCGACCATCTTCTTGGCGCTCTTGATCGTCGTGACGTAACCCTTCTCCTCGAGCTTCGAGTAGATGAAGGGCTTGAATAGCTCGAGCGCCATCTTCTTGGGCAGGCCGCACTGATGGAGCCGCAGCTCCGGCCCGACCACGATCACCGAGCGGCCCGAATAATCGACCCGCTTGCCCAGCAAGTTTTGCCGAAAGCGCCCCGACTTGCCCTTGAGCATGTCCGACAGCGACTTCAGCGGCCGCTTCGCCGGCCCGGTGATCGCGCGTCCGCGCCGGCCATTGTCGAACAGCGCGTCCACCGCCTCCTGCAGCATCCGCTTCTCGTTGCGCACGATGATGTCCGGGGCGTTCAGCTCGATCAGCCGCTTTAACCGGTTGTTACGATTAATTACCCGCCGGTAGAGATCGTTGAGGTCCGAGGTCGCAAAGCGCCCGCCGTCGAGCGGCACCAGCGGCCGCAGGTCCGGCGGAATCACCGGCAGGATGCGCAGGATCATCCACTCCGGCTCGTTGCCCGATTCGCGAAAGGCGTTGACCACCTTGAGCCGCTTGGCAGTCTTCTTGCGCTTCGCCTCGCTCGCCGTCTCCTTCATCTCCTTGCGCAGCTCCTCGGCCAGCTCGTCGAGCTTGAGCTCGCCGAGCAGCAGGCGGATCGCTTCGGCCCCCATGTCGGCCTTGAAACCCTCGCCATAGAGCTCGCGCGCCTCGCGATATTTCTTCTCGGTCAGCAGCTCGCGATGCTGCAGCGGGGTCTCGCCCGCGTCGAGCACGATGTAGCTCTCGAAGTAGAGAATCTTCTCGAGTTCCTTGAGCGTCATGTCGAGCAGCACGCCGATGCGCGACGGCAGCGAGCGCAAAAACCAGATGTGCGCCACCGGCGCCGCCAGATCGATATGGCCCATCCGCTCGCGCCGCACCTTCGACTGGATCACCTCGACCCCGCACTTCTCGCACACCACTCCGCGATGGCGCATGCGCTTGTACTTGCCGCAATTGCACTCGTAATCCTTGGTCGGCCCGAAAATCTTCGCGCAGAAGAGCCCGTCGCGCTCCGGCTTGAAGGTGCGGTAGTTGATGGTCTCCGGCTTCTTGACCTCGCCGTGCGACCACGACCGGATTAATTCCGGCGACGCGATCGCAATCCGGATCGCGTTGAAGGACAGCGGATTCTTCGGCTTTTCAAAAACTCCGAAAAGGTCTTCCATAAATGCTTACTCTCCTTGCGCTGCGAGGCGCAGGCCCCTCTGGATCCCTCGCCCTTGTCCAAGGGAGAGGGCAAGCGGCGGCAACACCGCCGCGCGGGTGAGGGTCAATTCAGCTATGCGATCAGTCTGACTCACCACTTTCGTCGACAAGTTATCCGCCGGACGCCGCACTAGATCCGCTCTCCGTGTTCGAGCAACTCGACGTTGAGGCACAGCGACTGCAGTTCCTTGACCATGACGTTGAACGACTCCGGCAGCCCCGGCTCGAGCGTGTTCTCGCCCTTGACGATCGCCTCGTACATCCGCGTCCGCCCGGCGACGTCGTCGGACTTGACCGTCAGCATCTCCTGCAGCGTGTAGGCCGCGCCGTAGGCCTCGAGCGCCCACACTTCCATCTCGCCCAGCCGCTGCCCGCCGAATTGCGCCTTGCCGCCCAGCGGTTGCTGCGTCACCAGGCTGTAGGGTCCGGTCGAGCGCGCGTGAATCTTGTCCTCGACCAGATGATGCAGCTTGATGATATACATCACGCCCACCGTGACCGCCTGCTCGAACGGCTCGCCCGTGCGGCCGTCGTAGAGCGTGCACTGGCCGCTCTCGGGCAGCCCGGCGCGCTTGAGCAGCGCGAAGATCTCCTCCTCGCGCGCGCCGTCGAAGACCGGCGAGGCCGTGTAGATGCCGTAGCGCGCCTTCTCGGCCAGCCCTTTGATCTCGGCGTCGTCGGCGTCGTCGATCAAGCCCTGGTATTCCTTGTCCGGGTAAAGCTCGCGCACCCGTTTGCGCAATTGCGCCGGCGTGATCCCGTTGCGCGCGTCGGCGTCCAGCTTGCGCCCCAGCTCCAGCGCTGCCCAGCCCAGATGGGTCTCGAGAATCTGCCCGACGTTCATCCGCGAGGGCACCCCCAGCGGATTCAGCACGATATCCACCGGCGTGCCGTCCTCGAGCCGCGGCATGTCCTCGCTCGGCAGGATGCGCGAGAGCACGCCCTTGTTGCCGTGCCGTCCCGCCATCTTGTCGCCGACCTGCAGCCGCCGCTTGATCGCGACGAACACCTTGATCATCTTGATCACGCCCGGCGCCAGCTCGTCGCCCGCCTTCACGCGATCGACCTTGGCCCCGTAATGGTCCTGGATCTCTTTGACCTTGGCGCTCATCGCCTCGATGGTCTGGCTGATTTCGCTCTGTGTGTTTTCCTGCTCGACCCGCAACTGGCCCCACAGCGGCACGGCCAATTCGTCCAACTCCTCGGCCGCGATATCGTCGCCCTTGTTGAAGAGCACCCGCCGCTCATCCGACATCACGCGCGCCGCCAGCTTCTTGCCCGCCAGCGCGCGCTTGAGCTTGCGCAGCGCCTCCTGGCGCACGATGCGGATTTCTTCGGTCTCGTCGGTCTTGAGCTTCTCGACCTCGAGCGTCTGAATCTCCTGCGAGCGGTCGTCCCGCGCCACCCCGCGCCGCGCAAAGACCCGCGCGTCGATCACCGCGCCCTCGACCCCGGGCGGCACCCGCAGCGAGGTGTCGCGCACTTCGCCGGCCTTCTCGCCGAAAATCGCCCGCAGCAGCTTCTCCTCGGGACTCAGCTGGGTCTCGCCCTTGGGCGTGATCTTGCCGACCAGGATGTCGCCCGGTCGGACCTCGGCGCCAATCCGGATAATCCCGCTGGTGTCGAGGTCCTTGAGCGCCTCCTCGCCGACGTTGGGGATGTCGCGCGTGATCTCCTCGGGGCCAAGCTTGGTGTCGCGCGCGATACACTCGAATTCCTCGATATGCACCGAGGTGAAGAGGTCATCGCGCACCACCCGTTCCGAAATCAGAATCGAATCCTCGAAGTTGTAGCCGCCCCACGGCATGAAGGCGACCAGCACGTTGCGCCCGAGCGCGAGCTCGCCCATGTCGGTCGAGGGCCCGTCGGCGACGATATCGCCCGCCGTCACCCGCTCGCCCTTGACCACGATCGGACGCTGGTTGATACAGGTGTTCTGGTTCGAACGCTGATACTTGACCAGGTTGTAGATATCCACGCCGGCGTCGCGCGCCTCGCGCCCCGAACGATCGGCGCGCACCACGATGCGCTCGGCGTCGACGCTTTCGACCACGCCGTCGCGCCGCGCGATCGTGGTCACGCCGGAGTCGCGCCCCACCGTCCGCTCAAGCCCGGTGCCGACCAGCGGCGCTTCGGTCTTGAGCAGCGGCACCGCCTGCCGCTGCATGTTCGAGCCCATCAGGGCGCGGTTGGCGTCATCGTTTTCGAGAAACGGAATCAAGGAGGCCGCCACCGAGACCAACTGGTTGGGCGAAACGTCCATGTATTGGACGTCTTCCCGCCGCACCATCGTGAACTCGCCGCCAATTCGCGCCGAAACCATCTCGTTCTCGAAGCGCCCGTGCCCGTCGATCGGCGCGTTGGCCTGGGCGATCACCTTGTCTTGCTCGTCGAGCGCCGAGAGATAAACGATCCGCTCGGTCACGCGCGTGTTATCGACTTCTCGATAAGGCGTCTCGATAAAGCCGTAATCGTTGACCCGCGCGTAAGTCGAAAGCGCCGCGATCAGGCCGATATTCGGCCCCTCCGGCGTTTCGATCGGGCAGACCCGCCCGTAATGCGTCGGATGCACGTCGCGGACCTCGAAGCCCGCGCGCTCCCGCGTCAGCCCGCCCGGCCCCAGCGCCGAGAGCCGCCGCTTGTGCGCGATCTCCGACAACGGATTGGTCTGATCCATGAACTGCGAGAGCTGCGACGAGCCGAAAAACTCCTTGATCACCGCCGATGCCGGCTTGTAGTTCACCAGCTCCTGCGGCATCAGCGTCTCGATATCCTGCAGGCTCATCCGCTCCTTGATCGCCCGCTCCATCCGCACCAGCCCGATGCGGAACTGATTCTCGACCAGCTCGCCGACCGCGCGCACCCGCCGATTCCCCAGATGGTCGATGTCGTCGATCTGATGGTCGTCGGCGCCGCTTTTGAGCTCGATCAGGTAGCGCACGACTTCGAGAATGTCCTCGCGCCGCAGCGTCCCCTGATCGAGCGGCACGTGATTGGCGTCCTTGAACAGCTTGAAGTTGAGCTTGAGCCGGCCGACCTTCGAGAGATCGTAGCGCTCGGGATTGAAGAACAGATTGTTGAAAAAGGTGGTCGCGGTCTGCAGGGTCGGCGGATCGCCCGGCCGCAGCCGCCGGTAAATCTCGATAATCGCCTCGTCGGGCGTGTTGAGCTTGTCCTGCCCGAGCGTCAGCCGCAGCGGCCCGCCGCCCGGCTGATCTTCGGTGTACAGCACCTCGATCCGCTTGACCCCGTGCGTCTGGAGCGCCCCGATCATGCTCTCGGTCAGCTCGTCGTTGCACTGCACCAGCACCTCGCCGGTGGTCGAATCGACGACGTCGTGCGCCGAGATCCGGCCGATCACCTCCTCGAGCGCGATCGGAATCTCGCCGACCCGCGCCTGCTCGAGCTGCCGGATCACCGCCTTGTTGAACTTGCGCCCCTCGCGCGCGATCACCTCGCCGTGCTTGTCCTTGACCTCGAGCGACACCCGCGAGCCGATCAGTTGCTCCGCGATGAACTGCTTCGCCAGCACCTTGCCGTCCAGGATGATGACGTCCTTTTTGTAAAAATAGTTGAGCAGGTCCTCGGTGGTCATCCCGAGCGCGCGCAGCGGCACCGTCGCCGGAAACTTGCGCCGCCGATCAATCCGCACGTAGAGCACGTCGCGCGGATCGAACTCGAAATCGATCCAGCTCCCGCGATACGGAATCACCCGCGCCGAATACAGCAGCTTGCCGGTCGAGTGCGTGCGCCCCTTGTCATGCTCGAAAAAAACCCCGGGCGAGCGATGGAGCTGCGAGACGATCACCCGTTCCGTGCCGTTGACCATAAACGTCCCGTTGGTCGTCATCAGCGGAATCTCGCCGAAATAGACCTCTTGTTCCTTGACGTTCTTGATCGAGCGGCGGCCGGCCTCGACATCCCAGATGACCAGTTGAATCTTGACCTTGATCGGCGCGGCGTAGGTCATGCCGCGCTGATGGCATTCGTCGACGTCGTATTTGGGGTCGCCCAGCTCGTAGCTGACAAACTCGAGCGAGGCGGTCTCGTTGAAGTCCTTGATCGGAAACACCGACTTGAAGACCGCCTGCAAACCGGTGTCGGTCCGCTGGTCAGGCGCCACGCCGGCCTGCAGGAATTCGTCGTACGACCGCTTTTGAATCTCGATCAGATTCGGAATCTCGATAATCTTCTTGATCTTGCCGAACGACCGCCGGAAGCGAAGATTGCTCGTAACCTGCGACTGCGCCATTGCTACCTCATCCGGGCGCCGCTCGAGGAGCGCCGCGCCGCCGGGCTTTAAGGAATCTCAAGCGCGCGCCTTCCAGC
>JBOHWF010000271.1:0-7269 GCA_050736455.1 Binataceae bacterium (SeqCode)
TTGCCGTAGTCGTCGGTGCGCATCGCGAACTCGGGCGCGACATACGACGTGGCGCTGAGCTCGACGACGATGAGCGGGCCGTCGAGACGGAGCCCGGCGCCGAGCGTGTCGCGCGCATAGATCGGAATCGTCCGCACCGCCTTGCCGATCATCACTGAGACGCTTGTGAGTGGCGCGGGCCGCGGCCTTCGCGCGAGGCGCGCCGGCGCGATCGCCGGGCCTCGCGCGGTGGCGCGCACCCGGAGGTTGACGGCCTCGACCGGCGCGTCGGGCGCGGCATGGCCGAAGGTCTGCCGATGCTGCTCGTGAAAGTCGCGGAGGAAGCGCGGGCCGAGCTGAATCGCGATCTCATACGATTGTCCGCGATAGCGCAGGTCGGCCCAGAGCTCGTGGCGGATCGCGGTGAGGGGTGCGCCGTCGGCGAGCAGCGCGGCGCGTGCGCGCGCGACCAGCGGTCGGGCGCGGCGCTTGAGCGCACGCAGCTCCGGCGCCGGCTCGCGGATGGTGAGCGACAGCTCGCGGCCCAACGGCGCCCCGAGCGCCCCCCATGCGCAGAGCAGTCCAGGATTGCGCGGCAGCACGATATGGCGGATTCCGAGGTCCAGCGCCAGCTCGCAGGCGTGCATCGGGCCCGCGCCGCCAAAAGCGAGTAGTGCGAAATCGCGCGGATCGAAGCCGCGCTCGACCGTAATCACGCGAATCGCGCGCTCCATGTTGGCGTTGACGACCCGAATCACGCCGCGCGCCGCATCGGTCGCACGGGTTCTCATCTGGCGGCCCAGCGCTTGGAGTACTCGCGCGGCGCGCTCAGGATGGAGCCGCATCGCGCCGCCGAGGAAGTTGCCGGCGACCAGTCTGCCGGCCACCAGATTGGCGTCGGTCACGGTGGGCGCGGTTCCGCGTCCGTAGCAGGCCGGTCCCGGATTCGCCCCGGCGCTCTCGGGACCGACCTTGAGCGAGCCGCCGGCGTCGAGCGAGGCTATCGAGCCGCCGCCCGCGCCGACCGTGTGAAGGTCGATTACCGGCGTCCGCACGGGATAGCCCGAAGGATAGCTGAGCGTTCGCAGCCGCGCGCGGCGATCAAACAGCGCGACATCGGTCGAGGTGCCGCCCATGTCAAACGTGATGAGACGATCGTTTTCAGTGGATTGCGGGGTCCGCGCTCCGTTGTCGCGCTTGGTGCTTGAGGCAAAATCGCGTACCAAAGCCGCGGCGCCGACGACGCCGGCGGCGGGGCCCGAGAGGATCGTGCGCACCGGCTCAGCGCGCGCGAGCCGGACGCCGATCGCGCTGCCGTTCGATTGCATCACGCGCAGACCTGAGCCGCCAAGACGGCGCTCCAGTTGAGTCAAATGCTCGACCATCCTCGGCGCCACATAGGCATTGACCACGGTCGTCGAGAGCCGCTCGTATTCGCGGTACTCCGGCAGGATTCGATGGGAGATGGACAGCGGCAGCTTGAGCGGCGCGAGCGCGCGCGCGACCGCCGCTTCGCTTTTCGGGTTCGCATAGGAATGCAGCATGGAGATGGCGATCGCCTCGGCGCCCGCACGTTGCAGAGCCCTGCGCAGCACCGCGAGCTCGACGACGCGAATCGGCGTCGCGACCCGGCCGTCGAATAACGTTCGTCCGCCAACCCCGAAGCGCAGCTCGCGCGGCACGAGCGGCGCCGGCCGGCTCGGCGCGAGGGCATAGAGCTCGCTGCGGTTCTGTCGGCCGATTTCGATCAGATCCTCGAAGCCGCGATCAGTCACGAGTGCGACCCGTGCGCCTTTTTTTTCGAGCAGAGCGTTGGTCGCCACGGTCGAGCTGTAGGTGACGGCGCTCGGCATGGCGCCGTCAAGCAGCGCCACGAGTCCGCGAAATACCGCCTCCGCAGGATCATCCGGGGTCGAGGGGAGCTTGTGGACGCGGATTTCGCCGCCGATCACGGCGACGAGGTCGGTAAAGGTGCCACCGGTATCGATCCCAACGAGAACGGGCGCGGGCCTGCCCTGATGCCGGGTTCCTTGGGAGCGCATCAGGCGGACCTCATTTGGAATTTCGCCGAACCTTCGTCTTCAGACCGGCGAGCGTCACAGTCGGCATGGTGCTGATTGAAACAAAAAAGCCGCAGGCGATGCTACCTGCGGCCGCGCACTGGAGGTTAAGCCAAGGTCAGTCAGCGGCCTTGGCCGCGCTTTTGTGGGACGTCGAATGTGAACTTTCAGACTTGGAAGATGCGGAGGTGGAGCTGTCCGCCGATTTCGCCGACTTGGTCGCGCTCTCCTTGCCTGTACCTTCTGACGACGTGGAGCCGTTACTGCTCGAGCCGCTGGCGGTGGCGGTGGCGCCGTTGCCGGCGGCTGCGGAATCGCCGGCGGTAGAATCGGGCTTGGATTTAGCCGCGTAGTCGGTCGCGTACCAGCCGTTACCTTTCAGCACGAACGAGGTCGCCGAGATGATCCGCTCGACCTTGCCCCGGCAGGTCGGGCATTTTTTCAGCGATTTCTCCGTGATCCGCTGGGTGACTTCGAAAACCCCGCAATGATTGCACTTATATTCGTAAATTGGCATGAGAATCGAGCCGCTGGTTTGACTGTCGCGCCTGCTCGGCGCGAGCGCTACCCCTACTTCGTAGGTAACCACGCGCCGGGGCGTTGTCAATCACACGCGTCGACTGCCAGTCGCCGGTGACTTCAGCCAAAAGCCGGTCCGGTGGTGACGGTCAGATACTGCGCCAGACTCGTGATCACCACCCGCTGAATGAAGCCGATGGCGATCAGTACCACAATCGGCGAGAGGTCGAGTCCGCCGAACACGGTTGGGATATGTTCGCGCACGAAATCGAAAACCGGCTCGGTCACCTGATAGAGAAATCGCACGATCGGATTGTACGGATTGGGTTCGATCCACGTCAGCAAAACCGCGACGAAGACGATCCAGAAATAAATGTTGAGGAGTTGATAGACCGTCTCGAGCGTCCAGCCGATAAGTTGGTTCCAGAAGATCACGCGTAACCCGTTTAGTTCCGGCCGAGTTCGCGCGAGCGCTCAGCGGCGGCATGCAAGGCTCGCGAGACGATATCAGAAAAGCCCGATTCGGCGAAGTTGCGCAGGGCGGCCTCGGTCGTGCCGCCGGGCGAGGCGACGATCCGAATCAACTCGGCGGCCGTGAGCGGCGACTGGCGCATGTTCTCTTCAGCGCCGCGGATCGTCTTGAGCGCCATCCGGACCGCGAGCGCGGGTGGCAAGCCCTCGGCCACACCCGCGTCCGCCAGTGCCTTGACGAAGAGATAGACGTAGGCCGGACCGCTGCCGCTCAGCGCGGTCACCGCGTCGAGCAACGCCTCGTCGTCGAGCGCGACGGCGTCGCCGACGGCGCGGAACAGACGCAATGCGAAGGCTTCGTCGGCCTTCGAGGCGCCGGGCGCCCGCACCAGCGCCGCCATCCCCTGCCCGACCATCGCAGGCGCATTCGGCATCACGCGCACGACCCGCGCGCCCGCGCCGAACGCTGAAGTGAAACGGCCGAGCGTGATCCCCGCGGCGATCGAGATGAAAAGGCGATCTCTGCACGTGAGTGGGCGAGGCGGGCGTGAGCGCGGCGGCTTGCCGTCAGGCGCCGCGGCCTTCACCGCCGGCGGCGCAAACACCGTCGCGATTTCGCGCAGCACCTCGTCGATATTCTGCGGCTTGACCGCGACGAGAATCGCGCGGGCGGAGTGGATCACCTCGAGGTTGTCGGCAGTGGTCTCGATCTTGAGCTTGCGCTTGACCTGTTGCCGGCGGGCGGCGTCAACATCCGAGGCGATCAGGTCAACGGGCGCAAAGACGCGACCCTCGACCAGGCCGCGCATCAGCGCCTCGGCCATGTTGCCGCCGCCAATAAATCCCAGTTTCTTCATCGTCGCGCGGCTACGCCTGGCGGATTGCGAGGATGCTGCCTTCGCCGTTGGCCGAGACATAGATCGTCCCGTCACGCCCCTGCGCGATTCCGGCGAACGGCCGAATCGGCCCGGGCAGCAGGCCCGGGATGCCGGCCAAAACGTGCGGCACGACGCCCGGCGGCGAGCCCACCGCGAGCTTCGACGCGATCGTCTCGCGCTGGCGCGACTTGGTCGAATAACGGATCAGCTCGTGCGCTCCGACGTCCACGATGTAGAGATCGTCGCCTGAAAGTAGGACGCCGTGCGGTTCGCGCAGCCCGCCGAGCACTTCGCTGACGCCGCCGTTGATATGGACGACGCGGCCCTTGCCCGCCTCCGAGACGTAGCACGATCCGTCCGGCGCGGCGGCGATTCCGGTCGGGCGCGCCAACCCGCTCGCCGCGGTCTTGGTCTCTTTGCCGGAAATCGCGAGCACCCGCCCGCCGCCGCTTTCCGCGACCACGATCGCGCCGTTGGGCGCCACCGCCACGCCATAAACTTCCTGCAGGCCTTTCGCGTTCTCGGTCATTGCGTGCGAGCTCGGATGGTAGGTCGTGACGTCGCCGGCGGAAGTCGTCACCACGAGGTTGCCGTCCGCAGCGGCGCCAACTCCGCGCACGAAGCCGGGGAACTGTCCGTCAAACAGCATCCCAACCCGCCGTTGCGAGCCGTCGGCGGCGACCGCGGCCATGCTGATGCCGTCGGCGGCGTAGAGCACGCCGTCGCCGCCCACCGCGAGTCCGGCCGGCTCGCAGAATCCGGGCGGAATCAGCCGCCGTTCGCTGCCGTCGGCCATCAGCTCGGCGACCCCGCCATCGGTGAAGTGAGAAATGAAGATGCGGTCATCCGCGGTCAGCGCGAAGTTGTCCAGGCCCGGGCGCACCCTGGCGTGAACCCGCTTGGTCGCGCTCTGGAGATCGATCTTGAGGATCTCGCCGGTCCGTCCCTGGGTGCTGACGATCTCGCCCTTGCTGTTGATTTTCACCGCGGTCGGCAGGCCGAGGTCCTTGATAAAGGGTTCGGGACGGCCGCCGCCGACGGCGACGCGCCAAATCGCGTTTTCGCCGAGTACCGGGAAATAGATATAGCCGTCGGGTCCGAGGAACAGCGCGTTGGGCAGCGGCAGATTATCCGCGATTTGCCGCGGTGCGCGACCGTCGGCGAACAGCTCCCACAGCCGCCCGTTGGGACGGCATTCGTCCATAAAGATGCGATCCTGATGCACCGTCACGCCGTTGGCCGCGCTGACGTGGTCGGCGATGATTCGGATGTCGCCGTTGGGCGAACGCGCGCAGACCCGCTCGCTCATCACTTCGGTGATGTAGAGCGTGCCCTTCGAGTCGAACGCGAGATCGTCGGGCGCGACGATCGGGCCGCCGTGCGGGCTGATCACGGAAACTGCGCCGCTGACCGTATCGATCGCGCTGACCTGGCTGCCGAAAGCCTGCGCGACGTAGAGCCGCCCGTCCGGTCCGATGCGCATGCCGTTGGCGCCGTACAGCGCGCTCGGCGGCGTCAGTTGTGTGCATTTCCATCCGCTCGCGACGGTGGCGGCCGATCCGCCGTAACGATTGCTGCTTTGCGCCATAACTTTCCCTCCGCAGGTTTGCCGATAGGTTCGCCTAGCGCGGAATAGGCCTGATCGTCAAGAATGGGGTAGGATGCTTGCACGACCGGTGATGAGAAAACGGAATACCTGCCGCGGTCTTCACACCCAGATCCGGCCGCCCACCAGCTTCAAAGATGATCTTCGATCCGCGCGCGAGGCGACTATCCAGTTCGCCGATCAGCCGGACGCGGCCTAGACGGCCTGGTCTGATAACCGGCCCGAGTCCGCTGCATGCGCGTCTGGATTGCTGAAGCCACCGAGTGGTTGCCGATCGACGAGGGCGAGCGGCCGTTGCGCTGCGGGATGCTGACCGCGGCGCTGCTCGCGCGCGGCCACGAGGTCTGCTGGTGGTCAAGCACGTTTCATCATGCGCGCAAAATCCAGCGTTTCAACGCGCCGCAAACGATCGCTCCGCGGCCCGGCCTGACGCTCCGACTGCTCCACGGTCCCGGCTATCGCCGCAACCTGTCACTCGGGCGGATGCGCCACAATCGGGTGATCGCGCAGGCCTTCGCCCGCGAGGCCCGCGCACAGCCGATGCCAGATGTGATCTTTGCCTGTACGCCGACGCCCGAGTTGGCCGAACAAGCTGTCGAGCTGGGCCGGCGTCAGGCCTGCCCGGTGGTGATTGACGTCAACGACGTATGGCCGGACTCCTATCTGCGCATCGTGCCCCGGCCCATTCGCCCGCTGACCAAACTCGCCTTGATCGCTGAGTTCAGACGGATGTCGCGCATCTGCCGCATGGCTCACGGACTTACCGCAGTCTCGGAAGCCTACCTGGCTTGGGCATTGAAATACGCGGGCCGAATCGGTTCCGCCCGGGACCGCGTGTTCGTGCTTGGTTTTCCGACTCCGCCACAGGAACCGGCGAATGACGTTCGCGAGCGGGCGGTGCGTGTACGCTCGCGTTTTCAGATCCCGACCGACGCCATTGTCGCCGCGTTTGTCGGAATCTTCGGCTCGACCTACGACCTCGAAACCGTCGTGCGCGCCGCGCGCAGGCTCGCTTCGCAGAGGACCAATTCGGCACATATAGTGCTGGCCGGCGATGGCGAAAAAGCGGCGAAGCTGAAGGCCGAGGCTCGAGGCTTGACCAACCTCACGTTCGCCGGTTGGCTCGATCAGGACAGCCTTCGTGACCTGCTTACGATCTCTGCGATAGGTTTAGCTACTTATACGTCGGATGCGCCGCAATCGATGCCATACAAGCCATTTGAGTATATGGCCTCGGGCGTCGCCTTGGTATCATCGCTGGGGGGAGAACTCGGAGAATTGGTCGAGAGCGAAAAGCTCGGAATGAGTTATCGCGCCGGCGACGCCGCCTCTTTGGCCGGGGCGATCGCGCAGTTGTGCGCCCGGCCGGAGGCACGCCAGCGGATGGGTGCGAACGGGCGGCGGATCTTTGCCGAGCGCTTCAGCGACCAAGTCGTTTATCCGGCGCTCATCGAGTATCTCCAGACGATCGTCAATGGCGCGCGATTTGCCGGCGACGACCCGCGCAGGAGCGAGCGGCTCGTCGCGCCGCCGGAGCCTGCGTGACCAAGCGGCTGTTTGATATTGGCTTCGCGGCTGGCGCCCTGATTCTTTCCTCGGTGCTATGGCTGCCGATCGCTCTCTGGATCAAGTTAGCGGACGGCGGCCCGGTGTTTTATCGCGCCATGCGGGTCGGCCGGCACGGCAAACTCTTCAAGATGTTCAAGTTCCGCTCGATGATCGTCAACGCCGACCGGGTCGGAGGTCCGTCGGCGGC
>JBOHWF010000272.1:0-13553 GCA_050736455.1 Binataceae bacterium (SeqCode)
GATCGCGAATGGTTCCAACGCAATAAAGCGCGATACGAAGGCCAGGTACGCGATCCATTCCTTCACCTGATCGCAGATCTCGCGGCGCCGCTGAACCAGCTCGGCGGACGCTTCATCGCAGATCCGAGACCCACGGGCGGCTCGATGATGCGCATCTACCGGGATATTCGCTTCTCGAACGATAAGAGTCCATATAAGACCTTCGTGGCGGCGCACTTCTCGCACGCGAAGGGCGAAGATGGGAGCGCACCGGCGTACTATTTGCACATTGAACCAGGTCACTCATCGATCGGCGCCGGTGTTTGGCATCCCGAGCCTGCTGCCCTGGGAAAAATCCGTGAGGCGATTGTCGCAAAGTCCAAGCGATGGCAGCGCGTCACGTCCGGAGCCGACTTTCGCTCGACCTGCGGGATGATCGGGGAGTCGCTAAAACGGCCTCCTGCCGGTTTCGATCCCAATCATCCGCTGATTGAGGACCTCAAGCGCAAGGATTTCGCGATTAGTTCTGCGCTAACCGATCGGCAGATCTGTAGTTCGGACCTTCTTGATACGGTCGGTGGCGGGTTTCGGGCTGCTGCACCGTTCGTGCAGTTTCTAGCCGAAGCAGTCGGCCTGCCTTGACTTAGCCGAGCGCTCGAAGCGAGCGAGGTTGGCGAATCGACGTCACAGAATCGCCAAGCCGATCTCGGTCGAGTAGGTGTATTCGCCGTAGCGGTCGAAGCTCTGATTCGAGACGTTGCCCTGGATCTGGACGCGATAATTGCCCTCGGCGGTGCGCGCGCCGATCGGCGGATTGCGCGACCACAGGCCTTTCTTGCACGCCTCGATGAACAGCCGATCGACGCTGAGATCTCCCGAGTGGCGCTCGATGACGATTTCCTTGAGTCGCCCCTGCGCGTCCATGATCGCGGTCAGCACCACCGGCGGCATCTCGACCGGGATTCGCTTGCTCGCCAGTTTTTCCGGTTCGAGTTGTTGCGCCGCGCGCAGCGTCTGGCTCAACAAGATGTCGCTGAAATTGGCGTACTGCCGCGCCTTGTCGTTGAGCAGGCGGGTCCCGCCCGGCATCGGCGCGCTCGAGGCCGGCTCCTGGCGGTAACGCGCGCTCGGCGCGTCGGCGGCGAGTTTATGCGTCACCTGCTCATTGAGCGAGGGGCTGATGCTGCTCGCGGAGGATTGGATCGAAGGCGCGAGCGGCGCTGAATCCGGGATCACCGCGGTCTGGACCGGCGACAGCGTCGACAGGTCGGTGACGACCTGCGGACGCTGCGGGGCGTTCGTCATTGGCGCGATCGGGCGCGCGTCGCTCGGCGGTTTTGGCGCTACGCATCCGGCCAGCGTAGTGATTCCCAGCACGAGCGCGGCGAGAAGTCGCAGCCGTTCGTTTCTGAGAGCGGGATTCCTGTTCAAAATCCGCATTATCCTGCCGCGAGGTATTCTAGCTGCGAGGGCGGGGCAGCTCAAAGTTCCAGGCGGGATTTCAACAAAATCCGAGCATGAATTGTGCGAGTGCCGAATGATGATTATTATGATTCCACTGCCGGGCGATGAAAGCCGACAGGGTTTTGATATGAAAGCTGAAATTCATCCCGATTACCGCCGCTGCGTGGTCACTTGCGCCTGCGGCAACACCTTCGAGACGCGCTCGACCCTGCCCCAGATTCAGGTGGAAGTCTGCTCGAACTGCCATCCGTTCTACACCGGCCAGCAGCGCTTGGTCGACACTGCCGGGCGCGTCGAGCGCTTCAACCGGAAGTACGGCAAGCTCGCCAGCAAGTAAGCGCAAAGCCTGGCGGCGCGGGTTGCGCTCGCGCAGCGATCGTTCGTTGAGGAAGCCGGTTGAACCCTTTGCTCGACAAGCTTAAGGGCATCGAGGAGCGTTTCGCCGAGCTCGAACGGCGGCTGAGCGACCCGGCAATCGCGGCGAACAACCGCGAGTATGCGCAGTTGGGGCGCGAACGGGCGCAACTCGAAGACATCGTGCAGGCCGCGCGCGATTACCGCAGGCTCCTCGAGGAAACCGCCGAGCACGAAGCGTTCATTCAGGGCGACGACGCCGAGTTGCGCGAATTGGCCCGCGCTGACCTGCCCGGTCTGGCACAGACTCAGGCCGAAATCGAAGCGCGGCTCAAGCAGTTGCTGACGCCGCGCGATCCCAACGACGACAAAAACGTCCTGCTCGAAATTCGCGCCGGCACCGGCGGCGAGGAGGCCTCGCTCTTCGCCGGCGTGCTGTTCAGGATGTACACGCGCTATGCCGAGCGTCACGGCTGGAAGGTCGAGGCGCTGAGCCAGAGCAGCACCGGGCTCGGCGGGATCAAGGAAGTGATCGCCTCGATCAGTGGGCGGGGCGCCTTCAGCCGCCTCAAGTTCGAAGGCGGGGTGCATCGCGTGCAGCGCGTGCCCGCGACCGAAGGCTCCGGGCGCATCCATACCTCGGCGGTAACGGTGGCGGTGCTGCCGGAGGCCGACGAGGTCGAGGTTAGCATCAACGAGGAAAAGGACCTGCGGATCGACGTGATGCGGGCGTCGGGCCCCGGCGGCCAAAGCGTCAACACCACTGATTCCGCGGTCCGGATTACGCATATCCCGACCGGCATGGTCATCATCTGCCGCGACGAAAAATCGCAGCACAAGAACAAGGCGCGTGCGCTTAAAATTCTGCGCGCTCGCCTGCTCGAAAATGCGCACGCCGAGCAGGACGCGAAAATCGCCGACGCCCGCCGTTCGATGGTCGGGACGGGCGACCGCTCGGAACGCATCCGTACCTACAACTTCCCGCAATCGCGCGTCACCGACCATCGCGTCAACCTGACGATCCATCAACTCGATCAGGTGCTCGACGGCGCGCTCGAACCGATCATCGACGCGCTCGCGACTGCCGAGCAAGCCGCGGCCCTCAGCGCGTAGCTAGTGCCTTAATTAGTGTGCGGTCTTGTCGCCCGGCCAAACGGTGACGCGATATTTGGTTGCCAGCATCCGCAGATCCTGGCCTTGGCGTTCCCTTAACTTCGCAACTGCTTGTTCGCGTTCCATCGGCGCATTCAGAGAGTAGCCGACGACGCCTTTGGTTTTGGCGCAAAACGATCTTGGGATGCTTGGTTCTCGGCTTTGACCCTAGCCACCGATAACGCGACATGATCCTCATCGGCTTCGATACCTACGCACCGTCTCGCACTGCGAATTGCTGCAATCGCCGTCGTCCCTCCCCCGACAAAAGGATCCAGCACAACGTCGCCTTCGTTCGTTGAGGCGAGAAGGCATCGCTCGACGAGGGTGACAGGCTTTTGCGTCGGGTGCTTGCCGCGCGATTTCTCGTCGCCTCCCGACGCGGCGATCGTCCAGACGGTTTTCATCTGCTTGCCGCGGTTGATCTGGCGCATGAGGTCGTAGTTGAAGCAGTGCTTGCTCTTCTCGCTTTTGGCCGCCCAGAGGACGGTCTCGGTGGAGTGGGTGAAGTAGCGGCGGGAGAGGTTGGGCGGCGGGTTGGGCTTTTCCCAGGCGATGTCGTTGAGAATCTTGAAGCCGAGTTGCTGCATCGCATAGCCGATGGAAAAGATGACATGGAGTGTGCCGCTGACCCAGATGGTGCCGTTGGGCTTCAGCACGTGCTGGCAGCGGCGGAGCCATTCGAGGTTGAACTCGTGATTGAGTTGAGGACCGCGCGATTTGTCCCAATCGCCCTTGTCCACCTTCACCATCTTGCCGGAGTGGCAGGTGATGCCGCCGTTGGAGAGGAAATAAGGTGGGTCGGCAAAGATGCTGTCGAAGCGACCCTCGGGATATTTCATTGCAATGGCGTCGAGGAGTTCGAGGCAGTTGCCGTGGTAGAGCCACACACCGCGGGCGTCGTCGCGGTAAGCGAGACGCGGAGGGGAGGGCGGAACGGATATTGGTTGCTCGACGGGTGGGGCGTCGTGCGTCGGTTGGATGGTACCATCTTCGCAAAGGACGAAAGGCGCGGTGGCAACCGGGGCAGCGTTTAAATCGTCATCCGGAACTCCGTTCTTAAGGGCCGAGGGCGGCGTTGAGTGGAGTCTGTGCTGCTTTCGTTGTTTAAGTTCCATCGCCATCCCAAGATCAATTCGTCACATTGCGGCATGGGTCAAAGTATATCCGGATTTCGTGCTAAGGTACCCGTTCGCAAGAATTCGTCATTTCAAACCTTCAGTACTCAGACGCAAGATAGCTCGGCGGCCGGGCGCGCGTTAAAGTAGCGTCACCTTCATGGACCAGATGATCATCCGCGGCGGTCGGCCGTTGCGCGGCGCGGTCGCGGTCAGCGGCAGTAAAAACGCGACCTTGCCGATCCTGATGGCGTCGCTGCTCACCCGCGAGCCGCTGGTCCTGCACAACATCCCGCGCCTGCGCGACGTGCGCACGGCGATCGCCCTGCTCGAAGGGCTGGGGGCGACCGCGCGCTGGCTCGACGATCACACTCTTGAAATCTGCGCGGCCGAAGTGCATGAGCACGAGGCCTCGTACGATTTGGTCAAGACCATGCGCGCGTCGTTCGTCGTGCTCGGCCCGATGCTGGCGCGGACGGGTCGAGCGCGAGTCTCGACGCCCGGCGGCTGCGCGATCGGCGCGCGGCCGGTGAATCTGCATATTGGCGGAATCCGTGCGCTCGGCGCGCGGATCCAGTTGCGCAACGGCTATGTCGAGGCGCACGCCGACCATCTCGCCGGCGCGCGCTTGTGGCTCGACGGCCCTTCCGTCGGGGCGACGGAAAACATCATGATGGCGGCGGTTTTGGCGCGCGGCCGCACGACGATCGAAAACGCTGCGCGTGAGCCTGAAGTCCAGGACCTCGCCGCGCTGCTGATTGCGATGGGCGCGGAGATCGAGGGAGCCGGCACACATGTCATTACGATCGACGGGGTCCAGTGCCTGCACGGCGCCGAGCATCGCGTGATCCCCGACCGTATCGAGGCCGGATCCTTGATGATCGCTGCGGCGATTACCGGCGGTGACGTCAGTGTTGGAAACGCCCCGACCGGCCACCTGGACGCGGTTATCGCAAAGCTGCGGGAGACCGGCGCCGAAGTCACGGCGCTTGAGCGCGGGCTGCGCGTCGCGCGTCTCGGGGCCTTACGGCCAGTCGAACTGCGCACGCTGCCATATCCGGGATTTCCCACCGATCTGCAGGCCCAGATGATGGCGCTGCTGACCCAGGCCGGAGGGACTTCGGTCATCACCGAGACCATCTTTGAAAACCGCTTTATGCACGCGCCCGAATTGATTCGCATGGGCGCGGATATTGTGATGAAAGGGCCGACCGCGGTCGTGCGCGGGCCGTCGCATTTGAGCGGCGCGCCCGTGATGGCGACCGACTTGCGCGCCTCGATGGGCCTGATTCTCGCCGGCCTCGCGGCCGAAAATCACACCCAGGTGAGCCGCGTGTATCATCTCGATCGCGGTTATGAGGCGCTCGACGTCAAGCTGCGCGCGCTCGGCGCGGACATCAGTCGCGTCGCGGAATAGACGCCATGCGGCTGCGCATTCTGGATTACGGCTCGCCGCCCTGTGATCGGCTGCTCGAACTGATGCTCAAGCGGCGCGGCGCGAGCGGCGGCGCTATCGACCAGACAGTTGCGAAGATTATCGCGAGCGTGCGCCGCCGCGGCGACGCGGCACTGATCCGGCTGACGGCACGGTACGACGGCGTGAGAATTCCGCGTTCACGCCTGCGGGTGAGTGCGGCAGAACTGGAGGAAGCGCGCGCGCTGCTGCCTGTTGCGGAGCGGCGCGCCCTCGAGCTTGCCGCCCGCCGGATCGAGGCCTTTCATCGCCGCACCCTGGTCAAATCGTTCACCTATCGCGACGCGCTCGGGATGCGCCTCGGCTCGATAGTGCGGCCGCTCCGGCGCGTCGGCATCTACGTGCCGGGCGGGCAGGGCGCTTACCCGTCGTCGGTGCTGATGAACGCGATTCCGGCGCGAGTCGCGGGGGTCAAGGAGATCGCGATGGTCTCGCCGCCGGGCAAATCCGGCGACAAGTTCGGCGACAACCCGGGGGTGCTGGCGGCCGCGGCGATCGCCGGCGTCGGCGAGGTCTATCGCGTGGGCGGCGCGCAGGCGATCGCCGCGCTCGCATACGGCACCACCACGATCGCTCCGGTCGATAAGATCGTCGGTCCGGGCAATGTGTGGGTGCAGGCGGCGAAGCGAATGGTTTACGGCACTGTGGATATCGACAAGATGGCCGGGCCGAGCGAAGTGCTGG
Source organism: Binataceae bacterium (SeqCode) (assembly GCA_050736455.1). GTDB lineage: Bacteria > Desulfobacterota > Binatia > Binatales > Binataceae > JAJPHI01. Next base: position 6,226 of record JBOHWF010000272.1, read on the forward strand.
TCATCGCTGACGCTTCCGCGCGGCCCAACTGGGTGGCGGCAGACCTGATCGCGCAGGCCGAGCACGGCTCTGGGGACGAGGCGGCGATTCTGCTGACCCCGTCGCGGCGCATCGCCGAAGCGACCGCCGCGGCCCTCGAAAGCGCACTCGACGACCTGCCGCGCGCCGCGGCCGTGCGGCGCGTGATGGCGCGGCGGGCCGCCGCGATTGTCGTCGAGGATTTGAACGCTGCGTTCGAGCTGGCGAATCGGATCGGTCCGGAGCATCTCGAACTCGAGATCACAAATCCAACCCGCTGGCTGCGACGAGTGGAGGCGGCGGGCGCGGTTTTTTTGGGCGGGCATTCACCGGCGCCGCTCGGCGACTACCTCGCCGGGCCCAATCACGTCCTCCCGACCGGCGGCGCGGCGCGCTTCGCCTCGCCCCTGGGTGCTTACGATTTCCTCAAGCGAACCAGTATAATCGAGGCCTCGGCGCGGGCGCTCGCGCAACTTGGTCCGGCGACGGCGCGGCTGGCGCGGATGGAAGGCTTCGAGGGTCATGCGCGGGCGATCGAAGCCCGGCGCGAATCAGATCGACGAGCAGTGAGGAAGTAAGTTATCCGATGGAGAATCGAGTTAAGCCGCGATCGCTCCGCGTCGCTCCCAGGGGTAGCGCCGGTGATTCGCCGAAGCGCGCGGCCGCGGTCGAACGCAAGACGCGGGAAACCCATATCAGCGTTGCCTTAAAGCTCGACGGCCGCGGCGCCGCCGAGGTCAACACCGGCGTGCCGTTTCTCGATCACATGCTCGAAAGCTTCGCCCGCCACGGGTTTTTCGATCTCAAGGTCAGGGCCGATGGCGACCTCAAGGTTGACGATCATCACACGGTCGAGGACGTCGGGATGGTGTTGGGGCGCGCCTTTCGCGAGGCGCTCGGCGATCGCTCCGGTATCCGACGCTTCGGTGAAGCGACCGTCCCGCTTGACGAGGCGCTCTGCACGGTGGTCGTGGACATCAGCGGGCGCGCTTATCTAGCCTACAATCTGCCGATCGTGCAGGAGCGCGTCGGCGCGTTTCAGACGACGCTGATCAACGATTTCATGAAGGCGCTGGCGGACGAAACCGGCATGAATCTGCACCTCAATCTGCACGCGGGCCGCAATCCCCATCACATCATCGAGGCGGCGTTCAAGGCGCTTGCGCGCGCGATGGATGCGGCGACTTCGCTCGACCCTCGGGTTGCGGGAGCGCTTTCGACCAAGGGCACCCTGTCCTGACGGAGCGGCGCGCGGCGTCTCGCTGCCAAGACCTCGGAAACGCGTGACGAGTCCGCTTTTCAGCCGCTTCACCGTCATCCCGGCGATCGACCTCAAGGGCGGCAAGGTCGTGCGGCTGCTGCGCGGCGAGATGAGCCGTGCGACCGTGTATGGCGACGATCCGGCGGCGACGGCCCGCCGCTTCGAGCGCGAGGGCGCCGAGCTGATTCACGTCGTGGACCTCGACGGCGCGATCGCGGGCGCGCCGCAAAACCTCGAGGCGATCCGCGCGATTCGAGCGGCAGTCGGCTGTCGCCTCGACGTCAGCGGCGGCCTGCGCCGGCTCGAAACGATTCGCGCAACGATCGCCGCCGGCGCCGACATCGTTTCGCTCGGTTCCGTGGCGATTCTCGAACCTCAAGTGCTAGTTGAAGCCTGCGCGGAATTTCCGCGCCGCGTGTTCGGCTCGATCGACGCGCGCGACGGCCGTCTTGCGCTGCGCGGCTGGGTCGAGACGAGTCAACTCACGGGGGGCGAGGCGATCGGGCGCTTTAGCGCCGCGGGCGCGGCGGCGATTATCCTTACTGCCATCGCGCGCGACGGTACGGGAGCCGGCGCTGACGCGACGATGTTCGCCGCGGTCGCATCGGAGGCAGGTCTGCCCCTTATCGCTTCCGGCGGCGTCGCGACACCGGACGACATCCGCGCGCTCGGCCGCGGCTTCGCGGCGGGCGTTGCCGGGGTTATCGTCGGCCGAGCGCTTTACGAGGGACGTTTCACGCTTACCGAGGCGGCTGCGGCCCTGGATCGCGAGGAGTCTTGAATCCTGGCCGCAAAACCATCCTCGCCTACGCCGGCGATCGTTCTCTGCCCGTGAAAGCGATTGACACGCATCGCGGAATCGCGGGAAATTGACCGCGGGTTGGAGCGGCCACGAACCAGTTCCGAAGCAAGGAGAATTAACGCTGATGCGCCTGCTGCATACGATGATTCGCGTCAACGACCTCGACGAGACGCTCAAGTTCTACTGCGAGGGCCTCGGGATGAAGCTGCTGCGCAAGAAGGATTTTGCCAACGGTGAATTTACCCTCGCGTTTGTCGGCTACAACGAAGAGCGCGACGGCGCGGTGATCGAGCTCACGCACAATTGGGGCAAAAAGGGCTACGATCAGGGCACCGCGTTCGGCCATCTGGCGATCAGCGTCGATGATATCTATAAGAAATGCGCCGATCTGAAACAGCGCGGAGTCAATGTCGTGCGCGAGCCAGGTCCGATGAAGTTTGGCGGCCCGGAAATCGCCTTTGTCGAAGATCCCAACGGCTACAAAATCGAGCTGGTCCAGCAGAAAGACGGCGACGCCCTCAGATTCGAATGACCTTCAGTGTGGTCGAGAAGAGTGGGGCAATTATGAAAGCGGCGGCCTATAAGCAGCAAAACGAGATGACCGTGATCGACGCGCCGAAGCCCCGGGCGGGCGCAGGCGAGGTCGTGCTCAAGGTCCACAACTGCGGCATCTGTGGCTCGGACCTGCACGCCTGTCAGTACGGCTTCGGGATGCCGCCGAATTCGATCATGGGCCACGAGTTCTGTGGTGAAATTCACGAAGTCGGCGCGGGCGTGCGTGGCTTCGAGCTTGGCCAGCGCGTCGCCGGGCTGCCCTTCGTGATGTGCGGGGAGTGCGATCGCTGCAAGCGCGGGCAGGAGATTCACTGCCTCAAGCTCAAGGGCCTCGGCCTCGGACAGCTTCCCGGCGCCTATGCCGAGTTCGTCACCTGCGCGACCACCAGCCTGTTCAAGCTCCCGGATAACGTGACCTCGCGCGACGGTGCGCTGGTCGAGCCGCTGTCGGTGGGGCTGCACGCCGTCAAGCGTTCGGGTGTGAAGGCGGGCGAGACCGCGATCATCATGGGCGCCGGGCCGATCGGACTCGCGACGCTGACCTGGGCGAAAGGGAAGGGGGCCACGGTGGTGGTCTCCGAGATCGCGGCGGGGCGCGCGGGGCTGGCGGACAAACTCGGCGCCGACGTCGTGCTCAATCCGAAGGAAAAAGATCCGGTCGAGCAAGTGCGCGAGATGACCGGACGCGCTCCCGATTTGATTTTCGAGTGCATCGGGATCAAAGGCACGCTCGATAACGCGATCAACATGATCGGTCCGCGCGGGCAGATCGTCGTCGTCGGGGTCTGCATGGAGCCCGATCAGATTCAGCCGGTGCAGTGCATCTTCAAGGAGGTCAGCGTCAATTTCATTCTCGGTTACGATCCGGTGGATTTTGATGAGACCATCAAGGCGCTCGCCAGCGGGCGGATCAAGCCGCAGCCGATGGTGACGGACATTATCGCAGTCGACGAAGTGCCCGAGATGTTCCGCACGCTGCGGCAGCCTGGCGCGCACGCCAAGGTCCTGGTGGAATTCCCGCACTGACGCAGATTGGCCGTGCTGACAGTCGGGAACGTTAGCGCGCGAACAGGCGGCTATCGAAACCAAACGGCCGCGGCCGCGCCGCTCGAACCTTGGCGAAATCCCGATGCCCCGGGTTCAGCAGGAGGTTCCTTTCCTCAGGTACAATCACGGATGGAACGAGCAGTGCCGCGGTCGCGGCCGTCTGGTACCACCGCGTCCCGAGTTCGAGCATCGCGCTCGCAGTACTTGGCAGGCGGTCGCAGCGCTCGGAGCTTACCTCATCCGGGACCTGTATCTCGATCTTGACATAGTCCGGCGGCAGTCTTTCGGGCGGCAGCTCCAGGTGGACAATAATTTGGAGCACCGCGAGCGAAAGATTTTGCGATGTATAGACGATCGAGTGGCCGGGCGAGTTCCAGCGTCCGCCGTAGAGGCGAGCCCCCTCACCGTCGAGCGCAGCGAATGCTCGGCGGCAGAGCCGCCAAACCGTCACGCCGCGATTCCGTGCGCGATCCTGCCCAACAGAACCTCCATCTGATTGGTGCCGACGTCGGTCGCGAGCATCTCCATTGGCGTGCGGTTCCCAAATTGCCGCAACGGCCGGTGCAGCCATCGAGTTGCACGCTCGGTGCCGCCCAGCGTTGCGCTGGCCAGCGCAAAGATTCGGACGACGCGCGCGACGCGGCCGGATTCCTCAGGATTGAGCCGCTGGCCGCGGCTGATTCGATGCGACAACGTGCGGCGCGGGATGATCCAGCCGTAAACGTCGCCGGCCGTAAGCACCGCCTTACGCTGCAGCACGTCGAGCACGTCGAGGGGGAAGCCCTCGCGCTCACAGCGTTCGAGTTCGAGCTCGTTGGCGACCCGCCGCCCGAGAACCTCCTTGCCGCCCAGCAGTTTTGCCACATTGGCCGCGTCCATAATTCTCTCTCGAAGCACTGGCATCTGCCCTTAATCATGGTGCATTTGCCCAAGCGCTGCAAGACGCGAAGTCACTCGTCGAGCGGGTTCATCAGTAACCCGGTGAGCAGCTTGGGGAAGAAATAGGTCGACTTCTCGGGCATCGTGGCGCCGGCCGTGGTGACCCGCGCGACGTCGTCGACCGTCGGCGGATTCAGCAGGAAGGCGCCGTCGGCAGTCCCCGATGCGACCTCCGCGAGCGCGCCGCGCGCGTCAATCGTGTAGGCGAGATTGCCCCCGGCGCGGACGTCTTCAGCTTTGATTCCGAAGATCCGATCGAAGACCAGTGCGTGCAAGATCGAGACTTCCAGCTCACGAACCGCGGGCGCCGCCGCCGGCATCGCCTCGGCCAGAATCACTGGATCACGCGGCGTTAGAAGCTTGAATCGCGCATCGCCTTCGAGCGCGACACCCAAAACGCCGCGTCCGCGTGCGCTGAGCGACGCCAGGAAGGCGTCTGGCTGCGCAAACTCCTCGACGACGAAAGTCTCGCGACTGCGCGCCGCCAAGCGGATCGAAGCGTCGGCGGGCAACCGCCGCACCACGCGATGGGTCGGTAGAATCACGAGGCCCGGGTCGTCGAACGCGACCAGCGTCATCATCACATAGTCAAGGGGCCGGGCGGGTCCCGCGGCGCCGGCCTTCGTGTGGCGCCGCCGATATTCGAGTGCGGTCTCGTAGCGATGATGGCCGTCAGCGATCAGGACCTGCGTCCCTTCCAACGCCCCTTGTGCGATCGCGATTTCGCCCTCTGCGGTGATTGCCCTGATCTCATGAGCGATGCCTTGGTCGTCGACGACTGCGATTATCACGTCGCGGCGCGCGACCTCCGAGAGCAGCCGGACGAGTGCCGCATCAGCGGGCGGGTAGAGGCCGAAAATCGAGCTGATATTCGTGTGCGTCGCTTCGAGCAGCCGCAGCCGGTCCGCCTTGGCTTTGGGAAACGTTCGTTCATGCGGCAGAATCCGGCCACTGCTGAATTCCTCGAGGCGGACCCGAGCAATCAGGCCGCGACGCTCGAGCGCGCGGCCGGCGTGAACGAAGCGCTGCGTGTAAAGGTAGATAGCGGGCTGCGATGCGCGGGTCACGATCCCGTCAGCGCGCCATCGCGCCAGGGTCGCTGCAGCTGTGGTGTAAGGATCGGCTTCGCGGTTGAGCTCGAGCCGGATGACGTTGTACGGACTACACGCGTAAAGCTCGTCCTGACGTGCGGAATCGATCAGGTCGTAGGGTGGGGCGACCACCCGATCCAACGCGCCGACCCGCGCGCGGTCGAAACTCAGCGCAGTGAACGGCTCGATTCGACGAGTCAGACTCACCTCGGGTTTCCTCCGGCTGCCAGCACTTCCGCGATCGCGCTTTCTGCGATCGCACCAGGGCGCACGACGCGATAGCCGTTGTGAAAAACTTCAATCAAGGTCGAGGGAGCGCCGCCGGGCAATATTCCATCTTCAAGTATTACTTCAATTTGATTCCCGAAGATCGCGACAAGGTCGTCCGGCGCGGTCATCGAGGCCTGGCCGGCTGGGTTCGCGCTGGTCGCCGTGATTGGCCGCCCTAATCCTGCCGCCAACGCCCGCGCCAGTGGATGCGACGATACGCGCACGCCGACGCCGCCGGGTCCGAGCAGGGCCGGGTGCAAGCCCGGCCGCGCGGGCAAGACAATCGTGAGTGGGCCCGGCCAGAACGCGGCGGCCAAGCGTCTCGCGCTGAGCGGTATCTCGCGGGCCAGCGCGAACGCGGAGTCGGCGTCAGCGGCGATAAGCGCGATCGGTTTGGCGGGGTCGCGGCCCTTGAGCGTGAAGATCCGCTCCATCGCTTCCGGTGAATCCGGGTCCGCAGCCAGACCGTAGAAAGTCTCGGTCGGATAGATCACCAGCTCGCCTGCGCGCAGCGCCGCAATCGCCATCTGCAGCTTTCGATGCGGTTGAAGATCGCGCATCGAGCTAAGTGAGTGCGCGATAAGCGATGTCGCGGCGAAAATGCTTGGCCTCGAACTCGATCAGTTCCGCGGCTTGATAGACGGTGGCCACCGCCTGCGCCAGCGTTTCCGCGAGCGCCGTTACCACCATCACGCGCCCGCCGGCGGTGACCAGACGGCCCTCGCGTATCGCGGTGCCGGCATGGAAGACCTTCACGCGCGTCTTGTGCAGCGCCCACTGGGTCTTGAGCGCCGACGGCTCGCCGCCGTCGAGCTGCGCGAGTCCGCCGATCGGCAATTGCGTGCGATACTCGCCCGGATAGCCGGCCGAGGCGAGCACGAGCGCCACGGCGCTCCGCTTCGACAGTTTGACATTCGCGTCATGCATGCGCCCCTGCGCGACCGCCAGCAGGGTCACAGCAAGATCGCCCTCGAAGCGCATCATCAGGACCTCACACTCGGGATCGCCGAAACGGACGTTGAATTCGAGCACGTTGATTTGATCGCGATTGATCATGAGGCCGGCAAACAGCACTCCGCTGAACGGCGTGCCGCGCCGCGACATTTCGGCCAACGTCGGACGGACGACCTCGCGCATCACGCGCTCCTCGAAGGCGGCGTCGTAACGCGGGAGCGGAGAATAAGCGCCCATCCCGCCGGTGTTCGGGCCGCGATCGCCGTCGTACACCGCCTTGTGATCCTGCACGCAGCCTAAGGAGATCGCCTCGAGCCCGTGGCAGAGCGCGAAGAAGGAAACCTCCTCGCCCTCGAGCCGCTCCTCGATGACGACGCGGGCGCCGGCCGTG
>JBOHWF010000273.1:0-6533 GCA_050736455.1 Binataceae bacterium (SeqCode)
ATCCAGAACTCGCTCGCGCTCACTTGGTACGCGAGGCGTACTCTTTGGTCTCGGTATTGATCGTAATGACGTCGCCCTCGTTGACGAAATGCGGCACCTGGATCACCAGGCCGGTTTCGGTTTTGGCCGGCTTGAGGGTATTGGTCACCGCGGCATTTCTCATCCCGGGATCAGTCTCGACCACTTTCAGCGTTACGGTCTTCGGGACGGTGACGTTGAGCGGGGTGTTTTCGTAGAACTCGACTTCGACCTGAAGATTGGGAGTGAAGAAACCCTCGACGTCCTCGACCAACTCTTCGGACAAAGTGATCTGGTCGTAGGTTTCCGTGTTCATGAAATGGAAGTCATTGCCTTCCCGATAGAGGAATTCCATCGTCACCTGATCGAGAATGACGCGCTCGACCCGGTCTTCGGAACGGAAGCGATTTTCCGTCTGACTGCCGGTTTGGATATTGCGCAGCTTGGTCTGCACCATCCCGCGCCAGTTGCCGGGCGTGATGTGATTGATCGTCATGACGCGCCACAGCGCGCCGTTATATTCGAGCACCATCCCGGGCCGCAGTTGCGTTGCCTGTAGTAACATTTCTTATGCACTCTCGAGCTGACGGGGTTTAACCTCAATCTGCGAATGTAAAGCTTCTGGCCGACGATTCACGCCGCGCGAGCGGAGCGCGCAAGTTCGTCTGCGCGCCCGGCTCGCGCAGTTCATCAGGCGGCTTGATCGAGTGCGCGTTGCGGCACCCGGGCGAGCAGCGCTTGAGGATCGTGCGCAACGCCGCCACGGTAGACGGTCTTCAACCTGCGCAAGTCGCGGACGTCGCGGATCGGATCCCCGTCGACGACGAGCATGTCGGCGTAGCGTCCGGGCGCGAGCGTGCCGAGATTATCCTGCTGACGGAGGGAGCGCGCCGCGGTGGCAGTCACAGCTTTGATCGCGGCCATCGACCCGATTGCTTCGGCCAACAACTCAACTTCACGCAGCAACGCAAAGCCTGGCGGGGGATAGGATAAGCCCCCGCAGTCGGTCCCGCCGACAACCAGTCCGCCGGCTTCGTGCAGAGCCCGGGTCACTACCTGGTGCTTTTCGAGCGCGCGAGCGCCGCTCGCAGTCTCGGCCACCGGATTGCCAATGTCCCAATCGGGTCGCTCGCCCAGATGAGCAACCATCTGCTGCTGGCGCGCAAGCGCCATCGGGGGAATCAGCTTGCGGTCCGGATCGCGGCGGGCGGCGTCGATGCCGAATTTGGCGAGCCACAACAGGTCAAGCGTCGTACCCATGTTGACTTGCTTGTCGACCATCGTACCCACCCAGTTACGCGCACCCTCGGCTTTGAGATCCGCCGCCTCCCATCCTTGGATGAGTTTCGGGAAGAAGTTTGGGTCCAGCATCGAAGCGCCGAGACCGAACTGCATTCCCACGGCGCAGAATTCGTTGTAAGGCGAGATGAGAACGTGCTCGAGGCCGTCGATACCGGCCTGGATCGCGTCAAGCGAATGGGTGTAGCCGAGATGGGCGGTGATCGGCACTCGCTTGTCGACGAACTTGATTACGGCACGGACCGTATCAGGCGGCATCGAGAAGTAGATCTTGATGCCGTCGACGCCGGCCTTGAGTAGGCCGCCAATTTTCTCAGGGACGGCGTCCACCGAGGGTACACTATCGAGCAGTTCGGCGAAGGGACCGTCAAGACTCTGGTCGGTACCGTCGAGCAGTGGGCCAAGGACAAAGAGGCGCGGGCCGAGCTGAGCGCCGCGGTTGAGGTCAGCGCGGAGTTGCAGCACCTTTTCGAGCTTGCCGCCAACGTCGCGCGCCGTCGTCACGCCGGCGGCCAGAAACAACGGGAGGCATTCCTTGTCCATCAGGGTCGTGTGAACGTGGGTATCGATCAAGCCGGGGAGCACTGTCTGCCCTTTGAGATCGACGATGGTGGCATTGCCGGGCGCCGGAATCTCTGCACCGCCGACGGCGCTGATACGCTCGCCTTCGACAACGATCGAGATGCCTTCGCGCGGCTGGTCCGCAATACTGTCAATGAGCCGGGCATTCCTGAAGACGATGCTTGCCATATACCGCCCTCCATTCTGACTTCCGATGAGTAGTTTCGACAAGTTAGCAGTCGAGGTTATCGCGCCAGCGCGATCGCTCGCAAGGCGACACGCTGAGCGCCGATGATTGGGCAGCCTGAGGTTTTTTGGAACGCGAGCCGTTCTGTCGTAGAATCCCCGGGTAGATGTCTTCACCTTCGAATATGACGACTGCCCGCGTGGCTGGCCCGGACGAGGCTGAGCAGCTTGACCAACAACTCGAGCGCGAATACGGCGCGCTCAAGTCGGGCGCCGGGTTTTGCCATCTGGATGATCGGCTGATCATTCGCGTCAGCGGCGACGACCGCGTCTCATTCCTGCATGGCATGTGCACCGCCGACGTCAAGGGCTTGCAGCCGGGGCGCGTCGCCCCGGCGCTGTTCGTCACTGAGCGCGCGCATGTGATCGCGGAATTCTTCCTGTATGCGTTGGCCGACGCCTTTCTGATCGAGAGCGCGAAGGGCGCGTGGCTGGGCGTGCGAAGCCATCTCGACAAATTTCTGGTCGCTGATGACGTCGAGTTCGAGGAGTTGCCCTCGCTAAGCGTGGTCGATTTTGAGGGGCCGGGCGCGGCGGTGAGGCTCAGCGAGGCCGGCCACGCGCCACCGTCGGAGCCGTGGCATTTGGAGCCCGCGAGCATGGTCGCGCAGATGCCACGCTTCGGCGCCGCGGCCTTCACGCGGCTCGTCGAGGCCGGCGAACTCGCCGCCATTCTCGCCGATCCTGCGCGCAAGTATGTCGGCCTTGGCGCGGCGCTCGAGGTCCTGCGGATCGAGAACGGACTGGCGCGCGTCGGGATCGATACGAACGAAAAGACCCTCGCGCTCGAGGCGCGGCTCGACCGCGCGATCTCACTCGACAAGGGTTGTTACATCGGGCAGGAGACGCTTGAGCGGGCCACCGCGCGCGGCGGAATCAAACGCAAGCTCCTCGGGCTGCGCGTCGCGGGCAACCGCATCCCGGAGGCGGGAGCCTCGATTCTTGCCGCCGACAAACCCGTCGGCGTCCTGACCAGCATCGCCCGTTCACCGGCGTTTGGAGTGATCGGACTGTCGATCCTCCATCATAGTGTCTGGCCCGAGGGCACGCGCGTGGCGATCCGTAACCGGGATGCGGTCTTCGAAGCACGGACGACAGAATTGCCGTTCGGCGCTCCCTAGCGGAGCTTCAAGACGTGAGTCGCATCTGGTAAGTAGAATCTCTCATTTGTGGATCATGACGGAGGCGTCTGATGGCTAACACGCTGGGTAAGCGTTACATGTGCGAAAAGTGCGGAACCGAGGTGCTGTGCAACAAGGCGGGTTCGGGCGTGTTCGAGTGTTGCGAGGTTGAGATGAAGCTCAAGGAGGCGAAGGCCCTGCCGTCGTCGGACTGAAGCGATTGCTGCAATCCACCGGCCCGGTCCGGTTATCTGTCATCTACGGTACGAAGCGGCCGCCCGGCAGCTGCCCGGGTTGAATGCGCAGTCTGATGGTCGCCGAAAAAGCTGATCTGGTACTGCACGAGGGCGCGGTTTTCGGCCATCCTGCGAGCGACTCGGTCGCGCTCGCCGGCGGCCGGATTCTGGCGCACGGGCGCTTCGCGGAACTCAAACCGCTGGTGGGCCCTCGCAGCCATCTGGTGCGGCTCGACGGGCGCACCGTGGCGCCCGGCTTCATCGACTGTCATCTGCACTTCATGGAGGGTGCCTCGGTCGCGGCCGGGCTGTCGCTCATTCGCTGCCGCACGATTCCCGATCTGCTGGCGGGCCTGCGCGTCGCTGCCGGTCGGACGCCGCCCGGCAACTGGCTCAAGGCGTTCGGCTGCGACGAGTCCCTGATGCGCGAGCGGCGCGGACCCACCCGCGAAGAGCTTGATCAAGCACTCCCGAAAAATCCGCTGCGCCTGCGCCATCAGACCTTGCACGCGTCGTGGCTGAACTCCCGCGCGATCGCGCTGCTGGGGCTCGAGCATCCGCAGTTTCAGCCGCCCGAGGGCGCGGCGCTGACCCGTGACGCAAGCGGACGGGTTGGGGCGCTCGCGATCGGGATGGAAGAATGGCTCGGCGCACGGATGCCGCGCGTGACCGCGGCGGAACTCGAAGCCCGCGCCCGCGTTTTCAGTCGCGAGCTGGCGGCCGCCGGAGTTACCGCCTTCACCGACGCCACCGCCCGCAACGGCGCAGACGAGCTCGCCCGGTTTGCGCGCCTCGCCGGCAACGGCTCGATTGCGCAACGGGTCGCGATCATGGCCGGGCCGCACGCGCTCGACGAGGCCCCCGCCATGCGGCGTATGGCGGATGAAGCCGCGATCGGTCTCGCCGGCATCAAGTTTATCGCACCCGCACAATGGTCGCGGGCCGAACTCGCCCGCGCGGTCGCGGATAGCTGGTCGCAGGAGCTGGATTGCGCCTTCCACTGCACGGAAGTCGAGGAACTCGACGCGGCGCTGAGTGCGATCGCAGCGGCCCGTGAACGGGTAACCGCGCGCGTCCTCGAGCGCAGCGTTTGCCGGATCGAGCACGGCGGCCTGATTCCGCCGGACTATCCCGAGCGTATCGCCGCGCTCGACGCCTGGGTGGTGACCAATCCCGGCTTCCTCCACTATCGCGGCGCGAAGTACGCGGGCGAGCCTGGTCTGATTCCGTATCTCTATCGCGCGAAGGGCCTCGCCGACGTCGGCGTCAAGCTGGCGGCCGGCACCGACGCGCCGGTGACGCCGTCGCGGCCGCTGGCCGCGATCGCCGGCGCGGTCTCGCGGCTCTCGCTCGAAGGCTACGCGCTCGCGCCGGAAGAGAGTATCGACGCCGCTTCAGCGATCGCGATGTTCACCGCGTCGGCCGCGCGGCTCTCCCGCCTCGACGCCGGGACGATCGCACCGGGCCGGCTCGCCGATCTGATCGTGTTGTCGGCCGATCCGCTTGCGCTCGCGCCTGCCGAGCTGCTCAAAGCAACGATTGATCTCACGATCATCGACGGACGCGTCGTCTATGAGCGGGGCCGTCCGGCGACGACCGGCGCCGCCGGCGCGGTCAGCCAGCCGTGATAACCCGCCGAACGTGAGAACTTCACCTTGATTTTCCCGGGTCGCGGGCTTAAGCCGAGGAGATGAACCGGCGTCGGAATCGCGCGGAGCGTGAAGCCAATGACGCCGTGCTCTACGAGAAACGCGGCGCGATCGCCTGGGTCACGCTCAACCGGCCGGACAAACTCAACGCCTACAATATCGAGATGCGCGACGCACTCTATGCAGCGCTGAGCGCGATCCACGACGACCCGGAGATTGGCGCGATGGTCCTGCGCGGCGCGGGCCAGGCCTTCTCGACCGGCGGCGATGTCAGCGAATTCGGCCAAGCGCCGTCGCCCATTGCGGCGCGCTGGATTCGCTTCCGGCGCGACGTTTGGGGCCGCTTGAAGAGTCTCACGATTCCGACCGTCGCGGCGGTGCATGGTTTCACCGTGGGTGGCGGGATGGAGATGGCCCTGCTCTGCGACTTCGCGATCGCGGCCGACGACGCGCGCTTTTGCCTGCCAGAGACTGGCCTCGGGATGGTGCCCGGGGTCGCCGGCACGCAAACCGCTCCGCGCCGCCTCAAAGGCGGCTGGGCGCTCGACCTCTGCCTCACCGGCCGCTGGATTGACGCCCGGCAGGCTTTATTTATAGGTTTGGTCGCCGAAGTGGTCCCGCGCAAAAACCTCGACCGCGCTGCTCGGGACTGCGCCAGACGATTGAGCCGAACGCGGCGCGATCACGCCGCGCTCGCCAAATTGGCGGTGTGGGAAGGGCTCAATGGGTCGCTGGCCGCCGGGCTGGAACTCGAGTCGCGGCTTGCGCGGCGTTTGGCGCAGATGCCGGCTTTGGCGTAGAAAGTCTCAGGACCGCCCACGCAGCAGGTAGTATAGAGAAGGTAGCATAGAGAGCGATGAACACCGTCAATTTTATCTCGATTCCGGGCTCGATAGTTCCCGATCAGGAGGCCCTGGTCTTTGGTTCCGAGCGGCTGACCTATGCCGCGCTCAACGATTTGGTCGCGCGGCTTAGCAGCGTCTTCAAGGGGCTCGGGCTCAAACCGCGCGAGGTGATCGCGGCGCTCGATACGAACTCCCATCTTTATGTCGCCGCGTATTACGCCGCGTCGAAGGCCGGGCTGACCTTCCTGCCGCTCAACTACCGCGCCAAAGAAGCCGAGCTCGAATACATGATCAACACCGCCGCGGCGAAGGTCCTGCTGGTCGGCGATCGCTATATCGATTTGCTTACCCAGATCGCGCCGAAACTCAAAGGTACCCGGCTGGAGGCGTTCGGCAAGGGCGACGGCAAGCTGCCGCGGCTCGACGATCTGCTGGCCCAAGCCGAGGCCGACGACAGCGAGGCCGAGGTCGAGGATGAGGACGTCTCAATCCTGATGTACACCAGCGGCACGACCTCGCTGCCCAAGGGCGTGATGCTGAGTTTCCGCGACTTCACGG
>JBOHWF010000274.1:0-2447 GCA_050736455.1 Binataceae bacterium (SeqCode)
GCTCTATACCGAGGAGATCGTCGGCACCGGCGCCGGGCCCGAGGTGGACGTCGCCCTTGACGCGCTCGAAGGCTCGCTGATCTGCGCGACCGGCGGTCCCAACGCGCTCGCCTGCGTAGCCCTCGCCGAGCGCGGCAAAATTCTACGCTGCCCCGACACTTACATGGACAAGATCGCCTGCGGACCCGTGGGCCGCGGCATCATCGATCTCGACGCTTCGCCGACCGACAATCTCAAGGCTTTGGCCGAGGCCAAACGGGTTTACGTCGAGGATTTGCGCGTTGCGATCCTCGACCGTCCGCGGCATGAAAAGTTGATCGCCGAAGTCCGCAACGCCGGCGCCGGCATCAAGCTACTTTCCGCCGGCGACCTCTCTGCGGCGGTCGCGACGACACGCCCGGAGGGCGAAATTGATCTATTGATTGGCATCGGCGGCGCGCATCAGGGTGTGCTCGCCGCCGCCGCGATCCGCTCGGCCGGCGGCGAGATGCAGTGCCGCTTCGCCCCCCGCGACGAACGCGAGGCCGAAGCCGTACTGGCCGCCGGCATCCTCGATCTGCGGCGTAAATTCCTGCAGGAGGAGCTGACCGGCGATAACGTGATGTTCGCCGCTACCGGCGTCACCACCGGCGACTATCTGCGCGGCGTGCGTTTCTTCTCGGGTGGCGCGATGACCAACAGCGTCGTGATGCGCTCGAAGACGCGCACCGTGCGCTTCATCGAGGCCCATCACCGCTTCAACTTCAAACCCGAGTATTGATTCTCGCGGCGCGAGCCTGCACCCGCCAGACCAAGAACGACGGCCCGGTCGCATCGCGCGCCGGGCCGTCGTCGTTCTTCGAGCGCAAAAGATCCCTAATCGTGATGATCGCGCTCTTGGTGGTTACCGGAATCGTGATGATCCCGCTCGTGGCCGCTACCCGCCAGCCAATCGGGATGCCGTTGCTCGACCTCGTCGCGGTGATGCCTGACCCACCAGTCTCGCGCGTGCCAGTGTTTATGATTCTGATCCCAGTCGCCGTCGTTTTCTCCGCGCCAATCCGGATGGTTCTCCGCCCACTCCGGATGATATTGCGACGCGTAATTCGGATTATTCTCATGCCACCAATTGGAGTCGTGCCAGGTGCCGTCGTGCTCCCACATGCCTTGCTGACGCGCCTCGCGCGCCACCCGCGGATGCTCCTGCAGCCACTTGGCCATATTGGGATGCTCGTGCATATACGTCGGATTGCGCAGCCATTGCGGATGCTCGGCCAGCCCGGGGTGGCGCGACAGGAATTGATCCCAGTGCTCCTGCGCGCCCGGGTTTGGCGGCGCGCCCTGGGCAAACGCCGGTAGAGCTGCCGCTATCAAGAACATGGTCAAGAGAATTGCTGCGATTCCTCTCACGCTTTCTCCTATCCTGCCGGGTTATCTACTCTTTGAGCTCGAGGACCGACAACGTATTGCGGTTGTCGTTGAGATAGGCGAACTCGTTGGCGTCGTTGAATTCGCCGATCGCGATTCCAAACGGACCATCGATGTTGGGATCGATCGAGAACTGCCGAACGAACCTGCCACCGATGGTGAATTCGACGATTTCGCTCGGCTGATTAGTATCCGAATTGATGGAGTCATTGTTCGCCGCGATCAGGTTCCCATTAGGAGCCATAGCCAAGCCCAATGGTCCGTGCAAGTGCGTCGTATCTGAATAGATGACCGTCCCGGTCCCGTGGTCGGTCGTAGTGCTGGCGTTCTGTATCGCAAAGATCTGGTCATCATCCTCGCCCGCCACGTAGAGGACATCTCTCGACTGGTTGTAGACCAGGCCTGCAGGACCAATCACGATTGCCAGCGGATCGAAGGCGTGCGAATAGCCCGACGCAATCTGAGTACTACTATCGAAATGGATTTTCCCGCGGCGGAACGAGAAATCCAGTCGCGTCACCGTACCGTTGAGCACGTTAGAGACGAAAACCTGCACATGAGAATCACTTGAATTAATCGCCAAGCCCCACGGGCCATCGAGCGCCGACGTGATAGAGTCCACCACGTTGCCGTTGGCGTCAAGCACCAGTAGCGGACCGGCGGATACCGTATTGTCGGTTCCATCAGCCGTCGCCACGGAGCCCACGAAGACAAACCCTTGAGCGATTACGCCCAACGCTGCCGTAAGCCCGGTAACGCTCCCCGTATTGGCGAAGACGCTGGTTTGCCCGTTGGGCTGCACTCTGACAATGGTCGTCCCGAACCCTTGCAGGTTCGTGGCGTTATTGAAGTTCGCTACGAGTATATCTCCGGGGTTCAATTGACCGCCGTGGAAACCTGATGGCACGAAGGCCACGCCGTACGGGTTCTGGTCGCCGTTTGCCGGAACCGTCGAAAGTACCAGGGGAAGAAATGGCGGATTCTGAGACCGCAATGGAGATGCCATCGCAATGGCTGGAACAAGCACCAGCGCCACGGCA
>JBOHWF010000275.1:0-5258 GCA_050736455.1 Binataceae bacterium (SeqCode)
GCGCGGCTCCGCGACCAGTGTGATGAAGATGCGCTGGTTGTAGCTGGTGATGACCACGCCCAGCCCGAGATTGCCGGTGAGCGAGACCGCGGCGACAAAGCCGGAGACCTCGCTGCCGGCGAGGTACCAGGTCGTCTGCGGCCCGGGGATGTTAGTCGCCATGAAGTTGATGCCAGTCACGGGCGCGTTGGGGCCGGCCGGACTGGGCTTCCAGTTGGTGGCGCGAAGATACTGGGCCAGCGCTTCCATCTGCCGCGCACCGGCCTGACCGAGGGCCGCGAGCATCGCGGGCGGCGCGGAACTCGCAGTCATCATGCGCTCGAGGACGTAGGGCGCGCCCGAATCTTTGATCTGTTTGGTTTCGACGACCATCGCCCGCAGCCGTTCGACCACGTCCATCGGTTCGGCGCTGGTCATCGGCATCATGATCGAGACGCGATTTTCGAGCGTGATCTCCTCGCCGGGGCGGCGGACATTGACCGGGCAGCCGATGCGGAACCGACCCTCGGTCGGCCAGCCGTGATCCTTGAGATAGCGGGCAGCGCCCTCGCCCAAAACCGTCAGAACGACGTCGTTGATGGTCCCGCCGAAGGCTGCGCGGATCGCGCGAAATTCGCCAAAGGGCAAATTCAGCCAGGCGGCCTTGCGCTCTTCGGTAACCACGCCGGCGTTCCACGGCGTGGCGATCGCGTTGGCTTGCGCGGTTTCGCCCAGAACGCGAGCGGAATCGGCCTGAGCGGCCTGCGCGCGCCGAACCGCAGCCAACGGATCGCGCATGAATTCCTGCATATTCTGCGTCGCCGTGTCGACTTGCTTGACGACGGTGTCGCGCAGCGCGCGCAGATAGGATTCCGTTGGAGTTGGCAGCTTGGCGGGAGTCCACGGCTGCGCAGGCTCGATGAAGGCCGGGTGGGGGGTGAAGTCAAGGGTCTTAGTCAGTAAATCGAAGCCCGAGACGCCGTCCATGATCGCGTGATGCATTTCCCATAGGACCAGCGAGTGGCCCGGCAGACCCGCAAACAGCGTCACGCACCAGAGCGGGCGCGCGCGATCGAGCAGGCGGCTGTTGTTGTAGCGCAGAATCTCCTGGACGGCGCCGGCTTCGTCGAGATGCGCGGCCAGGGTGCGGCGTTGGACGTGATTTTCGAGTTTGAAGGCGGGGTCATCTTCAAGCGTCGGATGGGCGAGGTTGAATGGCGGAAACACCAGTCGTTGGCGAAAACGTGGCGTCACATGCAAGCGGCTGCGAATATGATGAAAGAGCTTGTCGAACGGTAGTTCGCCCTTGAGAAAGAAGATCATACCGCCGTGCATCTGGCTGACGGCGGATTCTTGATAAAGAAAGGAGGCGTCGTGGTCGGTGAGCCTGTAACTCGGCGGATCTGTTGGCATAGCCTTCACCCCCGCGGGGGAGTATGTTCCGGAGAGAACCGTCGCCTGACGGCAGGATGCGCCACCGGTTAAGAGCAGGTCAAGCACCGATACGGCATCGGCAAGGAGGACGAAATCGTGGCTTCCTCGGATATCGGGTCGCAGTACCCCAAGAAAGTCCGCGCGACTGATGGCAGAGAGTTTACGATTCGTCTGATGGAGCCGACCGAGGCGGATAAGTCGGCGATCAGTGGTTTTGCTGCCAAGCTCAACGAAGACGACCTGCTCTATCTGCGCACCGACATCACCGACCCGGCGGTTATCGCGCAGTGGATCACCAATCTGGCGTCGGGCAACACCAGCACGTTGCTCGCCGAAGTGAACGGTGATGTAGCCGGCTATGCCAGCGTCCATCGCGAACAGGCCCAGTGGACCCGCTGCGTCGGGGAATTGCGCGTCAACGCGGCGCGGCAGTTTCGCGGTATCGGCTTGGGACGCTCGTTGGTGGCGGAGGCTTTCAACCTCGGCCAGGCGCTCGGTCTGCGGAAACTGTGCGGGATGATCACGCCCGATCAGCACGGCGCGCGGACGGCCTTCGAGCGGCTGGGCTTTCGGGTTGAAGCGGCGCTGCACGATTGGGTGCAGGATCGGCGCGGGCGGCTGCGTGACATTTTGGTGTTGACTTACGAGCTCGATGGCTTCACCGATCAGGCTGCCTAGCCTGCGTTTGCGATTCGATCTGCGCCGCCCCATTTCCGAGCCGGGCGTCTGACTATGACCTGGGGGGATTGGGGAAGAGCTAAATGAGCGAATTGGACGGGGGGCTGGTGGGGGCTTTAACACGGGAATTTCTGTCGCTGGTGGACATCGGGTCGCTTCTGCTCGATCCGGTGTTTTACGGAATCCATGTACCGCCCGGTGACGGTAAACTGGTCGCGGTGCTGCCTGGGCTGTTCGGCAATGACTTGTACCTGGAGCCCCTGCTCCAGTGGCTCGAGTGCACGGGTTACACGCCCGTGCGGTCAAGGCTGATGCCGAATGCGGGATGCTCGGAGCGCCTGCGTCAACAAGTTCAGACGGAGATCGATCACCATCAGGGGGCGACTCCGCGCCCGGTGGCGTTGATTGGGCATAGCCGCGGCGGAATCCTGGCGTGGGCGATCGCCGCGCAGATGCAGGAGCAGGTCTCGCATCTGGTCCTGCTCGGCGCGCCAGCCCTGGCAACGCATCCATCGATCGAAAACGGCAGCCTCGATTTGCCGCTCGGCGGGATGGCGCAGATGCTGCTGCAGGCAAGCAAGCTCTCGCGCCGGATGCTCGATCCGGATTGCCGCTTTCCGGACTGCGGCTGCCCTTATATCGACGACGCGGCGCGCCCGCTCAGTCCGGCAACGTCGGTCCTCTCGATCTATGGGCGCGACGATCAGTTGATGCCGACTGCGGCGCGGCACACCGGGCGTGAGACGCTCGAAGTCAACACCAGCCACGTCGGCCTGGTCTATCATCCGGCGGTCTATCGCGCGTTGGGCAGGTTCCTCGCGCGGGACGCGGCAGCGCGTGATCAGCCCGTTAGCGGCGCGACACCCGCCTGAACGCCGGCGCGTCAGGCCGGGACTATATGCACCTTGATCGAGCCGCTGTGCTTGTCCGCGGCCGTGCTGAACGCCTCGTTGACCTGGTCGAGTGGAAAGCGATGGGTGACGAGGGCGATTAAGCTGCTCGCGTGATTGCGCAGCAGTTCAATCGCAAGCGCGAAATCGGTGCGAGAGCCGTGGCGGCCATAGCAGTTTGAGCCGACCAAGGTAACTTCCTTGGTCGAGAAATCGAGGGCCGGGATCGCCGTCGCGCCCTCGAACACCCCGAGCATCGAGACGACCCCGCCGGGCCGCACGATCCGCACCGCGTCGGTAAGCGTGGCGGCGCGTCCGCCCACCGTCTCGATCACGCAATCCACCGGCGTCTCGCCGAGTTGCTTGAGCAGGACGTCGACGCTCTCGCAGACGCCGTCGGCGCCGAGGGCAGCAGCCGCCTGGGCCTGATGAGGATGGCGCGCGAGAACCAGGATCGTGCTGGCGCCGGCCGCGCGCGCCGTGAGGATGCTCATCAGGCCGATCGTGCCGGCCCCGATAATCACGACGCGATCGCCGGCCTCGATACGGCCGCGGCGCGCGCCACGAACGCATACCGCCAGCGGCTCGGCGAGCGCGCCGGCCGCGGCTGTGACGCCGTCGGGCAGCGGGTAGAGGCAACTCGCGGGCACGGTCACGAGGTCGGCGCATCCGCCGCGGCCCTGCACGCCAATCAGCATCCGCTTGGCGCAGCGGTTGTAGTCGCCGCTGCGGCAGTGGTAGCAATCGCCGCAGGTCACCAGCGGCTCGGCGGCCACGGCAACCCCGGCGGCCAGCTCGACGCCGTCGCCGACGACGTCGATTACGCCACCGATTTCATGGCCGGGCAGCAAGCCTTTGGGCGAGGGAAACGCGCCGCGATAGAAATGCAGGTCGGTGCCGCAGATGCCGGCGGCGGCGACCTTGAGCCGGACCCAGCCGGGCTTGGGCTCCGGCGCCGGCCGCTCGACCACGTCGAGACTGCCCTTGTCGTTCCAGACCGCTGCTTTCATCGCCGTGCCTCCCGCCGGTTTGAGTCCCAAACCACTCGGCGCTATCATCCGGCTCCGACACCGGGAGGTGCAAGCGTGGCTATCTACGTGATGCTCAGCAACCTGACCGACGAAGGCCGCAAAACGCTCAAGGAGCGGCCGGAGCGGCTCAAGGAAGTCAACCAGGAAATCGAAAAAATGGGCGCGCGCGTCGTCACCCAATACGCGGTGCTCGGCGGTTACGACTTCATCAATATCGTCGAAGCGCCGAGCAACGAAGTCATCGCGCGCATCTCGGTCGAGCTCGGCTCGCGCGGCACGATCCAGTTGACGACGCTGCCCGCAATGACGATCGACGCATTCGCGGAGATGGTCAAAGACAGCGGCGTGCGCAAGTGATTTTTTTCCGTGGATTGAGTGGTCCGCGCTCCGTTGTCGCGCTGTTTGCTCGAATCGACTGAGCGTGATCGCGGTTGCTGATGACCAACGGCTCGAGGGGGAGGGTTAGCGTCATGCCACTATACGTCATGTTGAGCCGGCCCAACGCCGAAGGATTGCACCATCTCTACCAGCATCCCGAGCGGCTCGATGAAGTCCGGCGCGAGATCGAAGCGCTCGACGCCAAAATAATTCATCGCTACGCGCTGCCGGGCAATCTGAGTTTTCTGACGGTAGTCGAGGCCGGCAACAATCTCGAGGCTTTTCGCCTCGCCGTCGAGCGGGTCAGCAGCGGACGGGTCCGCACCAACGTCTATCCGGCGATCGATCTCGAGCTGTTTTCGCGGCTACTTACGCAAACGACGGAAACGACTGGCCCATTTCGCTGGCAGACTCAGCTCTGGGCGCGAACGGTGCGCCGGTTGCTGCGCTACAAGACGATCACGCGGACCGTGCGGCAGTACTGCAAGCCACTCACGATCGCGGGACGCGATAATCTACAGGGACTCAAACGGCCGGCGATCTTCATCGGCAACCATTCGAGCCATATGGACCTGAATGTCCTCTTCACGGCGCTACCCGAGCGCTACCGCCGGCGAATTGCGTGGGGCGGCGCGGCCGACCGCTGGTTCCTCAAGGGGCGCAACGGGATCACGAAGCAGCCGTGGTATTTCGCGCTGTCAGTCAACGCCTTCCCGGTGCAGCGCGGCGGTGGGCGCGCGGCGCTCAGCTACGCCGAGGAGTTGCTCGATCGGGGCTGGTCGCTCGGGATTTTTCCTGAGGGCACGCGGACCACTACCGGCAAAATGGGTAAGTTCCGCCACGGCGTGTCGATTCTGGCACTGGCGAA
>JBOHWF010000276.1:0-1849 GCA_050736455.1 Binataceae bacterium (SeqCode)
ACTGAAGCCCGGCGAAGCTCTGCGCCTCAATCTGACGCCGCCAATCGCGATCTATCGCCTCAACGACGGCTTCTACGCGACCGAGGATAACTGCTCGCACGCGCAAGCCTCGCTGGCGGCGGGCGATATCGATCTCGAGGAATGCACCGTCGAGTGCCCGTACCACGCGTCACTGTTCGATATCCGCACCGGCCGCGCACTGAGCCTCCCGGCCATCCGGCCGGTGAAAACGTATGCGGTCAAGGTCGAAGGCGACCAGGTCTTTCTCGAAACGGAGTGAGGGCCAGAGTCATTTCGGGTACGGGATGATATCGAGCAACACGTGGGTATCGCCGGTTATCTGGAAGTAGAAGCGCCAGTCCCGCTTGAAGCGCGCGGTGAAGGCCAGGCGCATCAGCGCGATGCAGGGCTCGAGCGCAAGCGGCTGATCATCTCCTTGGCAGACGCGAAGGGACCCTGAACACGTCCCTGCTTAATGTCTTTCAGCGCCTCCGCAAGTCGTTTTTCGACCAGCGCTTTTGGCCTGAAAACAACTCCATCTCGCTCAAGGTTCACTTCGAGATAGTCGCCGGGTCGCAATCCGAGCCGGTCGTGAATTCGCTTAGGAATCACGACCTGCCGGCTGGCGCCGAGCTTCACAACGGATCGTCCGATCCTTGGCCCGGTCTGAGTTTTCATATATTCATATCTTTGTATCAAAATACGTGGTCGTCAAGGGGCCCGTGCTTGTGCCTCGGATATTCCCTTCGTTACAAGTCTGCGATGACGGCGCGGGTGAATTCGACGGTTTTGCTGGAGCCGCCCTGGTCTGGGGTCAAGACTTTGCCCTCCGCGTAGACCTTGCGGATCGCGTTCTCGACGCGTTGCGCCTCGTCGCTGAAGCCCAAGTAGTCGAGCATCATCGCCGCCGAGAGCATCGTCGCGGTCGGATTGATGATGCCCATGCCTTTGATATCGGGCGCGGTGCCGTGAACCGACTCGAAGTAGGCGTAGTCGTCGCCGTAGCAGCCGGACGGCGCGACGCCGAGACCGCCGATGGTGCCCGCGGCCGCGTCAGAAAGGATGTCGCCATAGAGATTCGGCATCACCACGACGTCGAGGTCGTGCGAGCTTTGCACGATGCGTCGCGCAAGGTCGTCGACGATATATTCTTCATACTTGATTTCAGGATAGCCTGCGGCGACTTCCTCGACGGTCTGGCGGAAGAGCCCGTCGCTTTCGCGCAGCATGTTGTACTTGGAGGTGCAGGTGAGTTTTCCGGGATGGCCGGCGGCTTTGCGGCGCATCGCAAGCTTGCAAGCGAAGTGCGCGACGTTTTGGGTGTTGCGCACAGTGATCACCTTAATCGCGTAGATGCCGCGTTCGGTGGTATCCAGCTCGCGGCGCAGGATGCGGCTGCGCAGATGGAGCGGCGCGAGCGCATCGAGTGGTCCTTCGAGGCCGAGGTAGAGGTCTTCGAGGTTCTCGCGAACGATTACGAAATCGATTCCGTCGGGCTTGGCGAGCGGGCTGCGGAAGCCCTTCAGGTAGCGGCAGGGCCGCACGTTAGCGTAGGTCCGACGGCCCCAGCGGAGGTGCAGAATCGCGTTGGTCTTGCCGCTGGTCGAGCCGAAGAGCGTCGAGTCGGAAGCGTCGATCGCTGCGCGCGCGGCCTTGTCAGTCTCGCCCCGCACCCATTCCTCGCCGGGCGGAAACTCGACGAAATCGATCGCGACGTTGAGCACGCGCATCACCGCCATCGCGGCGGCGACGGTGTCCGGCGCGGTGTCGTCACCGGGCAGGACTACGACTTTCTTGAGCGCCATGCCAGTCGCCTCCTGCCCGATGGATGACTCAGCCGCCGTAGTTG
>JBOHWF010000277.1:0-14604 GCA_050736455.1 Binataceae bacterium (SeqCode)
GGGCTCAGCAGCTTGCGCCACTCATCGTCGGTCTTGTGAATTTTCTCGGTCTTTTCGATCTTCTCGGCCATCGTTCGAACATCCTTCGGGCCTGCCGCGTCGGTCACGCGCCAAACGCCTGATGTGCTTCGATGATGGCACAAATGAGTTCGCGCCCGAAGCTGGACGCGAACTCATCGCGACCGGTCAATCACAATGACTCGCAAGCCTGTGCTAGGCGGGATGGCACAATTTGCACGGACGCAGGCCGGCGGCTGAAGCCTTGTCCGGCGCGGCAAAGATGAACATCCGATCGCGGCGCGCGCGCTTCGCCGCGGCGCAAGTAGGCCGGCAGAAGATTCGCGTGACCAGATGGCCATAGACGGCCGCCGCCGGTATCCGTCGAGCGCGATCGGCGGCGAAACCCTCGGCGCGCAGCAACGCGAGCTTGCGCTCGATCCCGCCTCCGTAGTTGCCAATCGTGCCGTCGGAACGAATGACGCGATGGCACGGGACGTAGATCGCGATCGGATTGACCGCGAGGGTGTTGCCGATCGCACGCTGCGCCGCGGGCGCTCCGGCGGCCCCGGCCAGCGCCTGGTAAGTGGTCACCGCCCCGGCCGGAACCTTGCGCAGACGCGTCAGCGCGCGACGCTGAAAGTCACTCGCTATCAGGCTCAGATCAACCCGACGACGCGTGACCGCCGCCGCGTCGCCATGGAGCAACTGCTTGATTTCGTCGCCGACTTCGGCGGCCAGCGCGCCGTCTTCGACGACATCGAAATTTTGCCGCAGTCCGCTGAGAAAACCTGCGCCCTCGTCCCGATCTGGAAACCGCAGCGCCATCAGGCCGCGCACACTCTGCGCGACCAGCAGACGTCCGAGCGGCGTCACCGCGACGCCAACGCCGGCCTGCGGCCGCCGCAGGCGTCGCAGTACGGGATCCAGCCGCTTGTGTGCAACGCGCAATAACTGCTGCAGCGCCGGTTGATTCATTGCTTCATCCTCATCAAGTGGCTCGTCGTAGTTCTCGTCGCTCGCCATCGGCTTCACTCCATTGCCCCAATTTTCTTCATTGCCTGATAGACATCCGCGCGCGCGGCCTCGAGGCTGCAGCCCAGCGCCGTGGCGATTTCCGGGTACTCGAGCCCGCCGAACTTGCGCATCATCACCGCCGCGCGTTGCTTCTGCGGCAGGCGCGCGATCAGCGACTTGAGATCGATCAACGTGTCGCGCGCGCCGTGCGGAGCGCCGCGATCGTGCGCCGCGGCCAGTTCGCCATCAAAGACGACGCCGTTGTGGCGAGCACGGTCACGCACACGATTCAGACAGAGATTCGTTGCGATCCGGAACAACCACGGCCGGATGCCCTCAGCGCCGTCGATTCGCGCGTAGGCGCGATAGGCCCGCAGCCAGGTCTCCTGGAACAGGTCCAGCGCGTCCTCACGATCCCGGGTCGAGCGGATGAGGAAGCGCAGAATCTCGCCTTCGTGGCGCCGGATGATCTCCTCGAAGGGCGGCGGTAAGCGATCAATTGGAGAATTCGCCATCTTCCGTGTATAACCCCGAATTGGCGCTGTTGTGAATTCGACGCCGGATGGAAATCTTATGGGCCCGACGCTGACAATCGCGATGTGGGGCGCCCTATTCCTCGGCAGCCATCTCGTCATCTCTTCCGATGCTGTGCGCCCGGCCCTGATCGCGAAAATCGGCGAGCAACCCTATCGTGGCCTTTATTCGCTGGTCGCGTTCGCGACTCTGGTCCCGCTGATCATCGTCTTCGCACATCATAAGCACGCCGGCCCGATGCTGTGGTATCTGCGCGACGTCTCACCGATCCGCTGGCTGGCCTGGCTTATGATGCTGGCCGCGTTGATTTTTCTTGTCGGCGCTTTCATCACTCCCAACCCGGGCATGATCGGCGCGTCGACCAATCAGCGCGTGAGCGGCATGCTCAAGATCACCCGACACGGTTCCTTTGTGGCGATCGCGCTGTTCGCTTTCGCCCACCTCCTGATGAACGGCTGGGCCGGCGATATTTTCTTTTTCGGCAGCCTGGCGGCGCTCGCGATTCTCGGCGGATGGCATCAGGACCGGCGCAAACTCATCGAGCTAGGCGCGCCCCATCGCGCGTTCGTCGATTCGACCTCGTTCTTTCCGTTCGCCGCGCTTTTCAGTGGACGCCAACGCTGGTCGGGCGCCGATATGCCGTGGGCCGCACTTGGCGTCGGCGCCGTCACGACCGTCGTGGTGATGATGCTCCATCCGATTCTCTTCGGCGGCAATCCGCTGGGATAGTTCCCAGATTGCTCAGGTTGCGTCGCCGGGTGGAACAATCATTTCAAGCGCAGCTATCAAAGGCGGCAAGTCGTAACTAACAATCTGCCAGAGAATATCGAAGTCGACGGATCGTAGCCGTGAATAAGGCGGTTGCGGAGTCCGACGATCTGGCTCCATGGTATTGCCGAATATTTGGAACGCTCGTCCGCCGAAGTTCTGCCGGCCGCTTCACCAACAATTTCGAGCAATCTGACCAGCGCGAGGTTCAGTTTCCGATCCGTATCCAGAACGCGACGGGTTTTTCCGGATACCATGCTGACCGCTTCGCGCGCGTGATCAAGCATATGACGGAAGCGCACCAGGCCCTCATGGCGCGACATATTCGACCTCGGCCTCAGCCAGCGCTCGATCGCGGAAGTATTTGCTTAAAAAGGCCGGAGTGTTGAGATCAACTTTTCGACCCAGGATTTGCGAGAGCTCGCCTTCGAGCGCAAAAAATTTCAGCCCGGGAGCGAATCCACGCTCAAACTCGACGAGCACATCGACGTCGCTGTCAGTGCGAAAATCCTCGCGCAGGACTGAACCAAACAGCGAAAGCTTGCGGATGTGGTGGCGTTGGCAGAAAGTTGCCAGCCGCTCAGTCGGGATTTCAATCCGCGCACGCGCCATACGCTCATCAAATCATCGTCAGGTAAGACAGTCTATCGATATTGCGCGAGCGTTTGCGCGATTTTGCCCGGCGTGGCGAGGCGGATAAACGCGCCGAGGCGCGGGCCGCGCTCCTGGCCGAGCAGCGCGCGATAGATCACCGGGAAGATCTTCCCGGGCTTGTCGTAATGCGCGCGACCGAGCTCGTAGATCGATTTTTCGATCGCCTCGGCGCTCGCCTCGCCGTTGACCCCGAGCCAGTCGGCGAGGGCGCGCAATTGCTCGCGTTCCGCGCTGCTCGGCGCGGAGAGCTTCTTTTCCGGCTCGACGAAGTCGCGATAGAAGTTGACGGCGCATTCGATCAGGGTGCGCGCCAGTGACGCGGTCTCCGGCTCCGCGCCGATCTGAGGATCGTAGCTGGTCAGGTAGCGCCACAAGAGTTCGCGATCGTCGCTGCCGATGGCCGGCACCAAATTCATCACCAGCCCGAAGCTGATCGCGCTGTCGAAGCGCCGCGCGCTGTCGCGCTGCAGCACGAATTCGAGCGGCGAATTGCGCCGCGCCGCCGCGTCCATCGCGGCCCATCCGCGCAGGGCCTCGAGGTAGTCGTCCACATATTGCGGAATCGCTTCCAGGAAAAGTTTGCGCGCGCGGCGCGGATTCAGAATCAAGAAATACTTGAGCACCTCGATCGGCGCGTAGCGTCGCCACTGCGCGACGCCGACCCCGCGGCCCACCGACTTCGAGACCTTGTGGCCCTCTTCGTCGAGGTACATTTCGAAGGGGAAGCCGAGCGGCGCGCGGCCGCCGAGCAGCTTGAGAATCTGCGCCGAGAGCCGCGCGGAATCGATCAGATCCTTGCCGTACAATTCATAATCGACCTTGAGCACGTGCCAGCGCAGCGCCCAATCGACCTTCCACTGCACCTTGCAAGCACCGCCCAGGATGCTCTGGCGGCCGCGATGGCCGCAGCCGTGCGCGCCGCCGAAGCTGCGCTCGCACGAGAACTCGACCGCCGCCTGCTCGGGGAAGTAGGCCGTCACCAGGGTCGAGTTGATCTGCCCGCAGGCAGGACAGCACGGCATGATCGGCGACCAGCCGGCGCGATTCTCTTCACGCAGCGTCGGCGCGATCAGCGCGACGATCTCCCGGTGCTTGGCGAGCACCAGCCGCAGCGCCTCGTCGAAGGCGCCGCTCGCGTACATCGCACTCGAGCGCATCAGCTCGTAATCGACCGCGACCGGCGCGAGAAAATCGCCGAGCAGGCTGATCATGTGGGTCGCGAAGCTGTCATGCCCGTCGCCGAAGGGATCGGGGATGCGCGAGACCGGATGGCCCAGATAGGCCGCGGTCGCGTCGCGATTCGGAATGCTCTCGGGCACCTTGCGCAGACCGTCCATATCGTCAATGAAGACGATGAGCTTGCTCGGATGCGAATCGCCGAGAACCGCGAGCGCATGACGCACGTACGACGGCCGGATCACTTCGGTCATCGTGCCGAGATGCGGCAGGCCGGACGGGCCGAAGCCGCTCTGGAACACCACCGGCCGCTCGCACGGATAGTCGCGCACGCGCTCGGCGAGCCGGCGCGCCTCTTCATAAGGCCAGAGGTCGAGCCGCGATTGCGTTTCAGGAGCCGACGCCATGCCGTTCGCGCGACATCCTTTTATTCGCGTCCGCGCAGGACGCGCGCCGCCGCCTCATGCACCCACGGATCGATCTGAAGGTCACGCTGCTTCTCCGAGGCCAGCCGCAACTTGACTCCGCAGTTGGCGCAGATCAGCGCCTCCTGCGCGAAGCCGCCGCGATCCTCGATCGTGAGCTTGAGCAGCCAGTCGTCCGCCAATCTGCGGCATATTTCACATCGGTACTCGGGCATCGGATTGCGTGCATTGAGGCTCGCGTCTGATTATCTTACAGGATTTGCCCTGCACTTCACCGCTGTGTTAGGTCAGAAACTGCGATGTACACTTGCGGGCGCAGGGGTGCGAGCGCCTTTTCATTACCAGCCACCGGCTTGATCTCACCAACGGGCGCTCGTCCTGCGGATCCGGGGTTGAATCACCGCCGCCCGCCGAGATTATGGATCAAGCGCTAACCCGGCAGAAAATCCGCGACCTCCGGCGCCTGGTCGCCGAGGATGACCGCATCGCGATCGTGCTGCAGGACGATCCCGATCCCGACGCGATGTCCAGCGCGATCGCGCTGCGCGCGCTGCTCGGGCGCAACAAGCAGACCACGCCGATTTTCGCCTTCACGCCCGTCACGCGCCCGGAAAACCGCACGATGTCGCATCTGCTCGAAATCGAGATCGTGCCGGCGGTCACCGAGCAGTTACGCGAGTTTAGCAAGATCGCGATGGTCGACGTCGAGCCGCCCTATTTCGGCGAGCGTATCCCGCGCGCCGACATCGTGATCGATCATCATCCGAACTACGAGGTTGGGCTGGCCCCCTTTGAGGACATCCGAGTCAATTACGGCGCCACCGCGACCATCATGACCGAATATCTCGTCACCGCCGAGGAGCATATCAGCGAGCGGCTGGCGACCGCGCTGCTTTACGGGATCCGCAGCGATACCCTGGCGCTTTCGCGCCGCGCCACCGACGCCGACATCGCAGCCTTCGCGCACCTCTATCCGCTGGCGAACTACAATCTGCTGCGGCAGATCGACCGGCCGGAACTGCCGCGCAGTTACGCGCGCTTGCTGGCGCGCGCGATGCGCCGTTTCGAGGTGCGCGACGGCTTGGTGGTGCTGCACCTGGGTGCGGTCGAGCGCGACGACCTGATCGTCCAGCTCGCGGATTTCTGCCTCCAGTTCGAAGGCGTCGAATGGGTCGCGGTCGCCGGCAAGCTCGGCTCGAACCTGGTCGTCGCGGTGCGCAATCAGGGGCTCGGGCGGGGCAACGCCGGCGATCTGGTCAAGCAGATCTTCGCCAGCTTCGGTGCGGCCGGCGGTCATCGTCAGATGGCCAAGGCGGTCATCCCCATCCGCAAATGGCGTCAGCACGAGGGCTCCTCGCGCGATCGCGCGGTCGAGCCGCGGCTGCGCGAATTGTTTACGACCGCCCTCTTTGGCGCAGACGCTGCGCCTTCACGCTTACCCGCCGATCGTAACGGCCTCTAGCGTTCGAGCAGTTCCTGGCGGATCGCAATCAGGGTGCTGGGTGCGAGCCCGAGCACCTCGAGCATGAAGCGCTCGATGCCGCCGTTGTCGTCGATCATCGCGAAGATCGGCGCAAGCTGATTGGGGTCAAGCAGCATATTCGGAAAAGTCTGGTTGCTGATCAGAAAATCGCCGATGATGCGCTCGCGGCTGACCCCGAGCATCTCGAGCAGGATGGCGGCGCCGACCCCGGTCCGATCACGGCCGGCCGAGCAGTGAAACAGCAGCGGATAAACCTCGCGCCCCGCCAGCAAATCGAAGAAGGTGCGCCAGCCGTCGAGAAACTCGGTCAGGATGACCAGGTGTTCGTGGCCCGGCTGCGCCTCGATCTTGTGAAAGCCATCCTCGCGAAACCACCGATCGCCGATTGGAATATGTTCCCAGCGCACGCCCGGCTGCAGAAACTCCGAGCGCGGCCGTCCAAGCTGGCGCACTTCAAGCCGGCTCTGCAGCGTGACCAGCGTGCGCAGCCGAATCTCTTCGAGCGGATGCGGTCCGGCGCCGTTCAGATTGGCAAGGTGGGCCGAACGATAGACCCTCGCACTGCGCACCCGGCGACCGTCGGCCGTCGGATGTCCGCCGAGGTCGCGAAAATTCATCCCGCCGACCCGTCGCAGCAGGTCGAAATCGACCGCCACGCGCGGCATCGCCGGCGCCTTATCTTTCAGTTCGGCCTTGCCTGACAAGCAGTTCCACCAGTCGCTTCACTCGGTGGGAATCCGATTCCAACCGCGCCACATCCTCTCTCTATCCTAATCCGTCGCGCACGCTCTCGGAAGCCCGGTCGCGTCGCGCTTCGGTTCAAAGCTTTGGCATTTCTCGGAATACAGTCGGTTTCTGGCATTGCAGAACAAAAAGAAAATGTCAGACACTGTTTCGGGCCGAGAGCGAGCGGCCGGGTTGAAATTCAGAAACGCCGAAAATCGAGAGAGAGAAGCGATGCGGAGAATTCCATCAGTACGCTCAGGGGTTGCGCCGATCGTGGGACTGGCGCTGAGCCTCGCTTTGGCTTCAGGCGCATCGGCGCAAGTGTTGATCAGCGGCGTACTCAGCGGGCACGGCAACGTCCCGGTGTCCGGGGCCGCGGTGACGCTGTTGCAGGTAGGCATGAATGGCGCTCCGGCGAGAGCTCTCGGCGCCGCGACCAGCGGATCGGACGGCCGGTTCTCGATTGCCTATACCTGCCCGGTGGGTAATCCAGAGACCTACGTCACTGCGATCGGCGGCGACGCCGGCGGCGGCGTCAACCACGCGATCGGTCTGATGGCGATACTGGGGCAGTGCAAGGCAATTGGTTCGCAGCCGCAATTAGTCAACGAATTAACCACCGTCGCCGGCGAATGGGCGTGGGCGCAGTTCACCGATTCCACCGGTGCATCGGTCTCCATCACGACCAACACGCGAGGGCTGATCACCGCCGCGAACCTCGCGCGCACCAACCTCGTGAACACCTCCGCGGGAGTACCTGCGAGCTTTCTGAGTTCGGTCGCATCAACCTGCTCTGGATCTTCCCCGGCGGCGAATTGCGACAGCTTGGAAAAGCTGAACACCCTCGCTGATATCCTTCTCGCCTGTACGAGCGACACCACTCACAACTTTGCGCGTTGTGAGAGTCTCGCGGCCAATACCCTTGGCAAGAACCGGATGCTGATGGTGGCGCACTATATGGCAACCAATCCGGAAATCAATCGCGCGGCGCTTTTTAGCCTTTCGACGCTGGCGAAGTCGTTGTTCAAGCCTGAGCTGCCGATGGTCCCGAGCAACCCCGGACTTTAATTTCACCCTGGCGCTGAACTACGTCGGCGGCGGTCTCGGCTCGCCGTCCGGCGTCGCCATCGATGCGCTTGGCGATGTGTGGGTAGCGGATTCCAGCCCCGCAGGCGTCTCCGAGTTCAATCCACTGGGCCGGGCCGGCGCAAGCTCGCCCTTCTTCAGCCCACAGGGCGGGTTTGCAATCGCGATCGATACATCCGGCAATGTCTGGGTTTCTGGCACGTCAGAGTTGATCGAACTAAATTCAGCCGGCGCCGTCATCTTCACCACAACCGCCGGAGGGTTGAACAGTCCTGGATCAATCGCGATCGACCAGTCGGGCGACGTCTGGGTTCAAAATGGCGCGGGACCTATCGCTTCGGAGTTCACTTCGACAGGCGTCGCGATTTCACCGTCAACCGGCTACCTGCCCGGTTACGGTGGTTCCGGCGGTTTGGCGATCGACGGAGACGGGAGCGTCTGGGTCGCAAACGCATATTTTGCTTGCGGGCTCTGTCAACTCGATCAACAGGGCAATCTCCTGCAAGTGATCGGGGACAGTTTTGGGCCTCAGCAAGTCGCGATCGACTTTAATAACGGTAGTCACAGTCCGTGGGTCGCAAATTCTCTCAGCGCCACTGCATCGAAATATTGTGGGTTTTGCAAACCACCACAAACATTGATGTTTGGGACGTGCGGGACCAGTCGCGCCATCGCCATCGATGGCGGTGGAATACAGGCATGGGTCGCGAGTTTCAGCCCGGGCGGGCTGGTCGGGATCAATTCCATCACCAACGCGGGCCTGGGCTTTTGCAGCTACACGACTGGTGGTCTTGGGTCCGCCGGTTACGACGATATCGCGATCGATCCCTCAGGGAACATCTGGATAGCCAGCCTGGACTCCAATTCGATGACCGAATTTGTCGGCCTGGCGCGTCCGACCAGGACACCGCTAATCGGTCCGCCGGTGATGCCCTAGGCGTCACTGCGCCATTACCGAGATGAGGCGGCGCGGCGGCGCGCTTGCGCCACCGCCGCGGGACTCGGCGGTTGCTCGACCGCGGCGGGCTTGCGCGCCGACGGTCGCAACCAGCTCTGCAGACGATCCATGTAGGTATACACGACCGGCGTGATGTAGAGCGTCAGGAGCTGCGAGAAGACCAGGCCGCCGACCACCGCGATCCCCAAGGCGCGGCGCTCGTCAGCGCCCGCGCCGATTCCGATCGCGATCGGCAACGTGCCCATGAAGGCCGCCATCGTGGTCATCATGATCGGGCGAAAGCGCACGGTGGCGCCCTCGAAGATCGCGTCGGCGGCGTTCTTGCCCTCGAGGCGCTCGGCGTCGAGCGCAAAGTCGATCATCATGATCGCGTTCTTCTTGACCAGTCCGACCAGCATGATGATGCCGACGAAGGCCAGCAGATCGAGTTCGTAGCCGAACAGCATCAGGCTGAGCAGCGCGCCGAAACCCGCCGCCGGCAGCCCCGAAAGGATCGTCAGCGGATGGATGAAACTTTCGTAGAGCACGCCGAGCACCAGGTAGATCACGAGGATCGCCATGACCAGCAGGACGCCGAGGTTGCCGAGCGAGTTCTGAAACGCCTGCGCCGTGCCGGAGAAGTCGGCGGTGATGGTCGCCGGCAGGATATTGCCGGCCGCCGCGCGCACTTCGCTCAGCGCCTTGCCGAGCGAAACCCCCGGCGCGATATCGAACGAGATCGTGACCGACGGCAACTGCCCGGAATGATTGACCGAGAGCGGACCGAGCGTGCGGCTGATCTTCGCCACCGTATTAAGCGGCACGAGCTGGTTGGTCGACGACCGCACATACAGCAGATTCAGGGCCGAGGGATCTGACTGGTACTGCGGCTCGAGCTCGGCGATCACCCAGTACTCGTTGCTCGGCGTATAGATCGTCGAGATCTGCGACGAGCCGTAGGCCAGCGACAGCGCCTGCTCGATCGCCTGCGCCGACAGTCCCAGCGC
This sequence comes from Binataceae bacterium (SeqCode), assembly GCA_050736455.1. Classification (GTDB taxonomy): domain Bacteria; phylum Desulfobacterota; class Binatia; order Binatales; family Binataceae; genus JAJPHI01. The sequence goes on from JBOHWF010000277.1 coordinate 9,811, forward strand.
GCTGGCCTTGTCGCGGTCGATATCCACGTAAGCTTGCGGGCTCTTGATTTGCAGATCACTGGTGACGCCGCGCAGATCCGCCAACCCGCGCAATCGGTCGAGCAGCAGGTCGGCGTACTTGTAAAGCTCGTGGGTGTTCGTGCCGCCGAGCGTCAACTGATACTGGTTTTCGGTGAAGCGGCCGCCGATCTGGATCGGCGGCGGATTCTGCGCGAAGACCATCAGGCCCGGAATCGAATTGAACTCGCCCATCCATTGCCCGACGATTTGATCCGCGCTCAGCTTGCGCTGCGACGGTGGCACGAGATGGACGAAAAGGATGCCCGAATTGAGCGTCCCGCTCGGCCCCGACGAGCCGACATTGGAAAAAAAGGTCAGCACGTTGGGGTCGCGCGCGACCATCGTGTTGAGCGCCTCCTGATGGGCCTTCATCGCGTCAAACGAGATGCCCTCGGTGGCGCGCGTGAACATCAGAATTTGGCTCGAGTCTTCCGACGGCAGGAAGCCCTTGGGAATCACGTAAAAGCCCGCCACCGTGCCGGCGATGGTCAACAGCAGGACCAGCATGGTGGAGCGCCGATGACGCATCACCCAGCCGAGACTTCGGCGATAACCCTCGAGCAGCCCGTCAAAACCACGCTCGGTAAGATTGTAGAGATAGCCGTGACCCGCATGTGACGGCGTGCTGAGGAAGCGGCTGCAGAGCATCGGCGTCAGCGTCAGCGAGACGAAGCCGGAAACCAGGATGGCCGCGGCGATCGTCACTGCGAACTCGTGCAGCAGCCGTCCGATGATCCCGCCGAGGAAGAGCACCGGGATGAAGACCGCGGCAAGCGAGAACGTCATCGACAGGATGGTGAAGGCGATTTCGCCCGAACCGTCGAGCGCCGCCTCGAGCACGCCCTTGCCCATCTCGAGGTGGCGCACGATATTCTCGAGCATCACGATCGCGTCGTCGACGACGAAGCCAACTGACAGCGTGATCGCCAGCAACGAGAGATTATCGAGGCTGTAATCGAGCGCCCACATCACCGCGAAGGTGCCGATAATCGCCATCGGCAGAGCCAGACTCGGGATGATCGTGGCAGAGAGGTTGCGCAGAAAGATGAAGATGACCATCACCACCAGGCAGATGGTCAGCAGCAGCGTAAATTCGACGTCATCGACCGAGGCGCGGATCGACTCCGAGCGATCGTAAAGGATCGTCAAGTCGATCGCGGCCGGAATTTCGGCGCGGATTGCCGGCAGCAGTCGCCTGATGTTATCGACCACCTCGACGGTGTTGGTGCCGGGCTGGCGCTGGACCGCGAGGACAATTGCGCGCTGGCCCTTGACCCAGCCGGCCAGCTTGTCGTTCTGGACGCCATCGCGCGCGCGGCCCAGGTCGCTGAGCCGCACCGGCATCCCGTTGCGATAGGCGACGATCAGCGGCGCATAGGCGGCGGCGTCCGTGAGCTGGCCGCTGGCCTGGACCGTATAGGCTTCATTGCTGCCGTAGAGCGTGCCGACCGGCAGCTCAACGTTGGCGCTCTGAATCGCGCCGGTGACTTCGTTGATCCCCACCCCGCGCGAGGCCAGCGCCAGCGGATCGAGCTGGATGCGCACGGCGTATTTCTGCGAGCCATAGACCTGCACCTGCGCGACGCCGCTGATCATCGAAATGCGCTCGCCGAGCGTGGTCTCGGCGTACTCGTCCACGCGCGACAGCGGCAGGGTCGGCGAGCTCAAACCGATATAGAGGATCGCCTTATCCGCCGGATTGACCTTCTGATACGAGGGCGGGCTCGGCATCCCGGGCGGCAACAGCCCCTGCGCCGCGGTGATCTTGGATTGCACATCCTGCGCCGCGGCGTCGAGATCGCGCGTCAGGTCGAATTGCAGCGTGATATTGACGCCGCCCAGCGTGCTCGACGACGTCATCTGCGCCAGGCCCGCGATGGTCGAGAACTGGCGTTCGAGCGGGGTCGCGATCGACGACGCCATGGTCTCCGGACTGGCGCCGGGTAGGCCCGCGCTGACCAGAATCGTCGGGAAATCCACGTTGGGCAGATCGCTGACTGGCAGAAAGCGGTACGCGGCAATCCCGAAGATGATAATCGCCAGCGACACCAGCGTCGTCATCACCGGCCGTCGAATAAAGATTCCCGCGAGGTTCATCTGCTGCCCGAAGTCTGCCGGAAGCCCTCAGAGCGCCTGCTTGAGCGTGACCGCGACGCCGGGAGCAAGGCGCAACTGCCCGTCGGTAACCACCGTCTCCCCGGCCGCGAGCCCGCGTTCGACCACCGTATCAGTGTCGAGCTTTGCGCCCACGACGACCGGGCGCATTTGAACTCTCATATCCGTACCGACAACGAAGACGAAGACCCCCTGCTGGCCGGTCTGGAGCGCCTGCGACGGAATCACAATCGCATTGGGAACTTGGTTGAGCGTCAGGCTCACATTCACGAAAGCCCCCGGCCATAATCGTCGGTTCTCATTCCGGAACAAGCCCTTGAGCAAAATCGTTCCGGTCGTCGTGTCAACCGTATTGTTGACGAAACTCAGGACGCCGTGCTCGGTTACCTGCCCGGAGTTGGGCGCCTGCGCATCGACTTCAAGCTGACGCGACGCCATGGCCGTCCGCACCGCCGGCAGCTCGCGCTCGGCGATCGAAAAATCGACGTAAATCGGCTGAACCTTCGTGATAGTGACCATGGGGTTGTCGGCGTCCGGCTTGATCAGGTCGCCGATATGCGACTGCAGGTTGCCGGTATAGCCGTCGATCGGCGAGCGAATCTCCGCGTACTGCAGATTCAGCCGGGCGCTCTCGACGGCCGCACGATCCGCCGCGATCGTCGCGTTCATCTCCCCGGCCGTGGCATGCGCCTGATCGTACTGCTGGGTTGAGCCGACACCCTCCTTCATCAGGTACGCATAGCGCCGCTCGTCGGTAATCGCCAGCCGGGCCTGCGCCTCATCCTTGGCCAGATTGGCGGTCGCCTGATCGAGCGCAGCGCGCCCGACGCGGGGATCGAGGCTGAACAGCGGCTGACCCGCCCCGACGAGGTCGCCCTCTTTGAAATGGATCGCAACCAGATGGCCCTCGACGCGCGACTTGATCCCCACCGTCGCGAAGGCCTCGACCCGGCCTATTTCATGCAACTGGTTCGGGACCGCCCGGCGCATCGCCTTGGCGGCGAGCACCGCGACCGCCGGCCTGCGCGCCGTCAGAGCGTCATTATTTCGCCCGCAGCCGGCCAAACTCATTGCGGTTGCCAGCGTAAATATGACGATTGCCCCGAGGCGAGATTGCACAGCGAACGGTCCTACCTAAAAGTTACGCGAGCGGCGCGAATGCGGAGGCGCCAGAGCGCCATCCCGACGACTCTATCAGGCTTGCGCACCAGAAAAACCTCGAACACGTATTTGCGACACGCGCATTGTCCCGTTTGCATCCTGGCCACCGGTTTTCGTGTATCACTTCCGGTGACGACACTATGCAACTACTGGCGGTTTATGTTGGTCCATGGCTTGCACGCTTCCCCTATGCGAGGACGGAGACGCAGGCCCTTGACTAATCCCAAACCGACTCCCTATGCCCGTGTCGCGCTGCGTGGCGAAATCCCGCGCGACCTCATCTGGCTGTTGCCGCTGGTCAATCTGAATCCCTTTGGCGCGGGCGGTCTTGACGCCGATTTTGTCGCCGCCTTCACCCGCTGCGCGCGCGGCGGATGGTCGCTTAGTCTGCGCACCGGCGCGACCGCGACCACCACCGATCGCGGCTTCGTTTGCGATAGTGCTTACGTCGCCGCGACGTTTTTGCTGTCGCGCGCGCTCGGCCTGCGCGAGCCTTTTCTGACCGCCAGTGAGGAGAGCTTCGCGACCCTGCGCAAAGCGCTCGCGTTTGCAGCCGGCGCGGCCAACATTGTCATCGAAGGTGAGACCGGCGCCGGCAAGCGCTCGCTGGCAGAATTGCTCCATCGCGCCGGTCGCCCTTGCGGTGCGCTGGCACGCGTGAATTGCGCGGTCCCCGAGGAAGTTGCGCGCGAGCTCGCGTCGCTCACCTACGGCCGTATCGCTGGCGGCGCGGGACGTTCAGTGCTGCTCGAGCGCATCGACGAGCTCCCGCTGGCGCATCAGGTGGCGCTGGCCGGCGCGATCGATGCGAACGGTGACGCGGTGCGGTACTTCGCAACCTCGAAGGTCGCAATCGCCAAGGCGGTCGAGCGCGGGGCCTTCGCGCCGGTGCTCGCCCGGCATTTTGACGCGACCCTGAGGCTGCCTCCAATTCATCGCCGGCGCGCCGATCTGGTGACCCTCGCGCGATACTTTTTGCGTAACGCCAACCCCTTGCTCGAATTCGACGACGGCGCGCTGGCTGCCCTGCGCACCCATCGCTTCGGCGGCAACCTCCGCGAACTGCACAACCTGACGACGCGGCTCGAGATCTATGAGACCGGGGAAAGCACCCGAACCATCAGCGCCGCGCGCGTCGTTAGCCTGCTCGGCGCCGACGCCGCAGCGCTTCCGGGGGCGGACGTAGCGGCGCCGCCGGTTCAAGCACCTGCGCTGCATCGACCGCGCGCCCGTTTGCGCCTGGTGGCGTCGGCCGGCGCGGTCCGCAGATCAGACGACGAGAGGTTCAATAGCAATGCTCGGTTGTAAAGAAAAAGTTTCGCCGCGGCGAGCCGCAAGACTCAATCGCGGCCAGGTCATCGTCCTCGCCGCCATCGGGATGACCGCGTTACTCGGACTGACGGCCCTGACCACCGACGTCGGGATGCTGTGGACGACGCGGCGCCATATGCAGACCGC
>JBOHWF010000278.1:0-1921 GCA_050736455.1 Binataceae bacterium (SeqCode)
TCGATAACGCCATCGACGAGGCGCTGGCCGGCTACGCTACGCGCGTCACGGTGACGCTCAATGCCGACGGTTCGGTCACTGTCACCGACGACGGGCGCGGGATTCCGACGGATATTCATAGCGAGGAAGGGGTCTCGGCGGCGGAGGTCATCATGACCCAGCTGCACGCCGGCGGAAAATTCGATCAGAATTCCTACAAGGTGTCGGGCGGTCTGCACGGTGTCGGCGTGTCCGTCGTCAACGCGCTTTCGAGCTGGTTGACACTGCGGATCTGGCGCGACAGCAAGGAGCATGTCCTTCGTTTCGAACATGGCGACGCGGTCATGCCGCTTGAAGTCGCGGGGCCCGCGCCGGACGCCGGCGGAAGGCCCAGGCGCGGCACCGAAGTCACCTTTCTGGCGTCGCCAAAAACCTTCACGATGGTCGATTTCGACTATGCGACGATCGAACATCGTCTGCGCGAGCTCGCTTTTCTGAATTCGGGGGTCAGAATCGAACTCGCCGATCTTCGCGGCGCCGAGGTCAGGCGGGAGGAGTTTTTCTACGATGGCGGGCTTGAGGCTTTCGTGCGCTACCTCGATCGCGCCAAGACGCCGCTCATCTCGAACCCGATCGTGATCAAGGGCGAACGCGAAAAGATTACGGTCGAAGCCGCCCTTTGGTGGAACGATTCTTACCACGAGCATGTGCTCGCCTTCACCAACAATATTCCGCAGCGTGACGGCGGGACGCATCTCGCCGGCCTGCGCGCGGGGCTTACCCGTCAGGTGACAGGTTATGCGGAGCGCGCCGGTCTCGCCAAACGCGAGAAGGTCGATCTCAACGGAGACGATTGCCGCGAAGGCCTGACTTGCGTGCTTTCGGTGAAGGCTCCCGACCCGAAATTTTCCTCGCAAACCAAGGAAAAGCTGGTGTCCTCCGAGGTGCGTCCGGCGGTGGAAGGCCTCGTCAACGAAATGCTCGGGGCATGGTTTGAGGAGCACCCGCAGGATGCGCGGGTCGTCGCCGGCAAGGTGGTGGAAGCGGCGCAGGCGCGCGAAGCGGCGCGCAAGGCACGCGAGCTGACCCGGCGCAAGGGGGCGCTCGATGTCGCCAATCTGCCGGGCAAGCTCGCCGATTGCCAGGAGCGCGATCCGGCCAAGGCGGAATTGTTTCTCGTCGAGGGCGAGTCGGCTGGCGGTTCCGCCAAGCAAGGCCGCAACCGGGAATATCAGGCCGTGCTTCCGTTGCGGGGAAAAATCCTCAATGTCGAGCGGGCGCGCTTCGACAAGATGCTGTCGAGCCAGGAAATCGGGACTTTGATCACCGCGCTCGGCACCGGGATCGGGCGCGACGACTTCAATGCCGACAAACTGCGCTATCACAAGATCATCATCATGACCGACGCGGATGTCGACGGCTCGCATATCCGCACCCTTCTGCTGACGTTTTTCTTCCGCCAGATGCGCGAGCTGATCGAACGCGGGCATCTTTATATCGCGCAGCCGCCGCTCTACAAAGTCAAGCGCGGCGGCTCTGAACAATATCTGAAGGACGAGAGCGCGCGCGAAGATTATCTGATCGGCAATGGTCTTGAGGCCGCCGTGCTGCGGCTTGCGAGCGGCGAGGAGCGTGCCGGCGCCGACCTTCGCGCGATCGTCGAAGAGGCGCGGATCGTGCGCCAGATGCTGGGCGGCCTGCATTCGCGCTACGACCGCCAAACGGTGGAACAGGCGGCGATAGAAGGCGCGTTGAAGCCGGTGCTGCCCGGAAACGAGGCCGAAGCCATGGGTTTTGTCACAACGATCGCCGCCCGACTCGACGAGCGCGCCGAGGACATGGAGCGCGGCTGGAGTGGCGCGGTCGAGAATGGCGGCTATGTCTTCAGTCGCGAGCTGCGCGGCGTGCGTCAGGCAGCGAGCCTCGACGCCTGGCTGTTGGC
>JBOHWF010000279.1:0-5354 GCA_050736455.1 Binataceae bacterium (SeqCode)
GCCCTATCGTTCGCGGAATCATTAACGTCATGAGCTTCTTCACACAGAGTCAGATGCAAGCGATTGCCGATGCGTTGGGAGACACGTCTGAGGGACTCAGTGGCTCTGAGATTGGCCATCTGCTGGCGACCTGCGGAATGTCCGACCCTTCGCCGGCGATGACCAAACGCCATCGGCTCTACAACGCCCTCGCTGAGAGCCAGAACACGCGCACAGACCGGACTGCCGTCTTGGCCTTCATTCGCAAGTCGCTGAAGCCGGAGCTCTATGCGCGCTCGCCGGAGCGGTACGAACCGATGCGAGCAAACCTAAATCGCGCGCTTGCTTTTGCGGGGCTAGCGATGAACGCGGCTGGCGAGCTGCTCAGCATCCAGCCAGCGCGTACGCTGACAGAGGCCCAGCGTCGTGCCGCCGAGCTTCGGACCGATTTGGAAATCCGGAATGTTCACCCGGACGTGCTTCGATTTTGCCGAGAAGAACTGCTCGTCGTTAATTACTTTCACGCGGTCCTGGAAGCGGCAAAGAGCGTTGCCGACAAGCTCCGAGCGAGGACAGGACTGAATGAAGACGGCGCCGGCCTCGTGGACCAAACCATTGGTGGCGAAAATCCGCTTCTCATCATCAATGCTTTCCAAACCAAAGGCGAGAAGTCGGAGCAGCGCGGATTCGTCAATCTGATCAAAGGAGCCTTCGGCATGTTCAGGAACCCAACGGCACACGTTCCGAAGATCAGCTGGGCCGTCAACCGAGCCGACGCCGAGGAGGTGTTCTCTCTTCTTTCCCTGATTCACAAGAGGATAGAAACCGCCACACCTGCGAACCGCAACTAAATTCATCTAACAACCTCGAGATGTGGCATACAAAGCGCCCCCTTAGCTCAGATGGATAGAGCACAGGATTCCTAATCCTGGGGCCGTGGGTTCGAATCCCGCAGGGGGCGCCATAGATTCTCTTGCAAAATCAGGCACTTCGGCGCGCTGACTGATCCCGGCAGAACCTCCGGAGCGGTCCAAGGTGTCCAAAAAGTGTCCAAAATTTCCGGCGAGTGTCCGCGAGAGACGATCAACCGAGTCGCTCTGTGTGTTCGCGAACCAATGACTGTAGACCTTTAGCGTGGTTTGCGGACTCGAGTGTCCGAGCAGGTGTTGGACCTCTGTGACGGGCGCGCCAGCGATGATCAGTGCGGAGGCGAAACTGTGTCTGAGCGAGTGCATGTCGACGCGGCGGAGGCCAGCGCGCCGCAGGGCGCGGTACAGTCCATAACGAAGCACGTTGCTGCGATGGGCGGGTAAGCCAGTTGGTGCCGGGAAGACCAAATCAAGCTCGCTTTTCGGGCATCGGAGCTTCCATACGCGGAGGGCGGAAAGAAGCTCGAATGGAGCCGGAAGTGTTCGGATTCCCGATTTGGTCTTCGGCTCGTAGAATCGTGGTCTTGCGGGACCAGTTTCGTCCTTCAGCCTCGCCCAAGAGAGGCTCCGTCGCACAAAGATTTTTCCAGCTTGAAGATCGATGTCCGACCAGCGAAGCGCGAGGAGTTCATCGTGTCGCATGCCGGTGAGCGCGGCGGTCACGAAGAGTGTCTGAAAGAAACCGGGCTCTGCGGCCGCAAGCAAGCGCTGTAACTCGTGCGGACTCAGGACCTCCTCGGCACGAACTGGACGTGTCGCGTCTCGCAGCGGACGTGAACCGTCTTCGGCCAGCTCAGCGGTGGTAACGCGCAATCGTTCGGCGCTTGCAGCCGGGTTGTTGGTCCAGAGGTTTCGGCGTACGGCGAGCTTGAAAATCGCGGTCGCGGTCGTCAGAACCTTATTCACAGTTTGCGGGCTGAGGCCCGCGCGACGAAGCGTGTCGCGCAGTCTTTCGATCACGCTTACGTTGATCTGATCGAGCCTCAGCTTTCCGATGTGCGGGTCTAGATGGCGATCGATGTGCGCCTGCCACTGAGCCTGCGTTGACGGGCGATGTTTACGCTTGGCGGCGAACCATTCCTGAGCAACTTGGCGAAACTGCGGCACCTCTTTCGCGGTTATGAAGTTGCCCTGATTGATTTGTCTGCGGAAGTCCGAAAGAGCATTCTCCGCTTCCTTGCGCATGTCGAAGGTGGCGCGATGCCTGGCGCCAGTTTGATCCCGAAAATCAACGCGCCATCGGCCTTGGTCACTCTTCCTGATGCACCCCATCTCAATGCTCCTTCAGCCTGACCCGTCGCTCGGCGGCGATTTTCTTTAGGAGTCTGACAGTGGGTTCGGAGATTGCCATCTCATCGCGCTCCCAGCGAGCTACACTGTTGGACGTTACGCCGACGGCTTCGGCCAGTGCGACTTGCGTCCAACCAAGCTGCTGTCTAAGCACGCGAATTTCTTTGCCCGTCATGACTATACGCAGCGTATAGCAAGACGGTAGAAAAGTCAAGCGGCTTGGCTGGCGCGCTCCGCGAGAAAGCGCTCGACTTCTTCGATTCTGAACCGAACGTAATGACCGAGTTTGAAGGATGGCAAGTTGCCGAGGCGCGCCTGCTCTCTGACCCACGATTCGGGGACGCCCAGAAGTTTTGCGAGCTCGGCCGCGCTCAGAAGCGCACTCCCGGCGTTCCTGTTGCCGCCGTGTGCAATGCGCTGGCTCAGCATCAATGCGAGCAGGGCGCCTTCAAGCGTCTTAAGCGACGCGACGCGCGACGCAACCTGGGTTAAGAGTTCAGGAACGGATTCGAGAATCAAGCCTGTCGTTCGCGACGGATCCGCGAGGAGTTCGTCGATACTTACGGACGGCAGATGTGCCCGTGGCATGATTGGGTGCGACGCTTGGTACGACATAACGGACTCCGGGACCAAGAGCGTTCCACACCACCACATTCAACCCCGCCGCTTTCGGAGCAATCGAAATGCCGACAATCGATTGATAGGCGCAGGCATGCTTGCCCGGGCCGGGGACCCTTTGTGACCAAATTCCATAGTCGATCTACGCCGTTGGATCGCCGAAATTCAGTGTGCATGCGCAATCTTTGCACACACCCTCGTAAGTGCCCGACGATATTTGGAAATTCGGCTTGTTCTCCATGCTTGTGTGCAAACTTTGCACATACCGGGCATCGCGCGGCGGAATAAGCTTCCCCGCTATTCCGTCCGATGTCGGAGTAGGTACGTGGCGATCTTCATCCGGTTGCCGCACATCTTCGGCTGGTCGTCTGTGATTCTTGGTGGTGTCGTAGAAATAATAGCCGTAGGCGAGATCCCATAGTGTTTCAGCCGTGACCGGTCGCGGTGACAAAGACGATATGGCTCCATGAAGTCACTTTAAACGCCAGATAAACACAGGAGAGGTCATCGATGCTAAGGGTAGCTGAGGCTACTATTAAGGTTCTGTTAACATCACGTTGTAACCAAGAAGCGATCTGTTGACAAGTTATCCACAACCCTATTATTTCCGCTCAACGGGCCGGCGGTGGGTGTGGTTCTGAATTTCCAGACCTCGCGAGCGAACATTGGTTGGTCAGTCGCTAGCGATACGCCGGGCCATACGCCTGATCGAAGAGGCCGCTCCCACGAGCGCGCCCGTGATCATCACCGGCGAGAGCGGCACGGGGAAAGAACTGGCCGCACGCGCGATTCACGACAAGTCGCCTCGGTATAACCGCCCCTACGTCGCCATCAACTGCGCGGCGATTCCTGAAAGCCTGATCGAAAGCGAACTATTCGGCCACGAGCGGGGGGCTTTCACCGGCGCAGACCGTCGCCGCGAGGGATGCTTCGAGCGGGCGAACGGCGGCAGCCTTTTGCTCGATGAAATCACGGAGATGCGACCGGAGATGCAGGCCAAGCTGCTACGTGTTCTCGAAGAGGGGAGAATCCTCCGCCTGGGCGCAAGCAGAGAGCTGCCGATAGACGTGCGCGTCTTCGCGGCATCCAATCGTTCGCTGCATCAAGCGATCCGCGAGGGGCGATTGCGCGAGGATCTCTACTACCGTCTGAACGTCTACACGGTCGAGCTACCTCCGCTGCGCGACCGGCTCGAGGACTTGCCGTTGCTGGTCGCGCACTTCATCCAAGAATTCAACCGGTAACTCAACAAGAACGTTCAAGGTATGGGCCAAGACTGCCTCGATGCCCTCCGAGCGCACGCCTGGCAGGGAAACGTGCGCGAGTTGCGCAACGTTATCCAACGCGCGGTGATCAGGTGTCGCTCGCCCATGCTCTCGGCCGGAGACTTGCCGCCGGAGTCTGCATGGCACCGCGGCCCGGAAGCGCACTTCATGGTTCGACTTGGCTCGTCAGTACACGAGGTCGAACGGGAGTTGATCGTTCGAACCGTCGCCCATGCCAAAGGAAACAAGGCTCGCGCGGCAGAGATTCTTGGGATGAGCCGGCGGAACCTATACAACCGGCTTGACCAGTACAGCCTGCACGAAACGAACGGTCACCTGAACGGACGGTCGTACCGCAACGGACGCAGTAGCTTAACCTGAAGACGGGGCTTTGCCGCACGTCGTGCGGTCTCGCGTACGTCAAACGAATTGTCCAGTTCGCGGGAGTCTTCGATGAACCCCATGTGTTTGCAGACTTGCCGCGTGCGGGTTTCCCCGCCCGAGTCCACAAGGACGACGGTTCCGCCTGCAGACAGACGCTGAGAGAGATCAGACGCGACAGCATCAAGGGTCGCCAGCGGGGCGGCTCGGGTATCATATGCCGGGTGTTCAATGACTTGGATACACCGCTCCTTGTGGCGGCGGTCAAGCCACTCCTGAAACAAGAGCCGCCGGCGCCCACGATGTTCTTCTGGCAGGTCCCAGCCGCCATGGAACGAATAGAACGAGAACTCGCTTGTGCCGTCTCGCTTACGTCCTAGAAGAGAAACGACAATGGTGTTGGTGTCGCCTGGAAGCCTTCGGATCCGCATCGCCGGTGGCCGCGCCGAAGCGATCGCCGCTGATCTCGCCGCGCCCGATGGCGCGCACACGCTCGCCGCGAAGGTTCGCGCTGTTGTCGGGGAGCGGCTCGACATCATCGTCGCGAACGCCGGTATTTCCCTACGTCGCGACAAAGGGCACGATCGACACGTTGGTCAAGCACTTCGCCGCAGCAGCGCTGGGTCCGCGCAGCATCCGCGTCAATGCCGTCGCTCCCGGTGTGATCGAGACCGAAATGTCGACCTTCACACGCACGGACGCGGGCCGTGAAGCCGTCATGGCCGGCAAGGCGCTGAAGCGCTTCGGCAAGCCAGACGACATTGGCGGCGTTGTCGCATTCTTGGCATCCGACGCCGCGCGCTGGATCACAGGCGACACCATCCAGGTCGACGGCGGCTCAAAGCTCTGAGCCGCTACATTCAGTGTAGCGCGAAGTCTCCCTCCCCCCTCT
>JBOHWF010000280.1:0-3385 GCA_050736455.1 Binataceae bacterium (SeqCode)
ACGAGGCGATCTTCACTCATCACACGGCCGTGCTCGACGACGTGCGGCTGCACTACGTCACCGCCGGCCAGGGCGAGCCGATCGTTTTGCTGCACGGATGGCCGCAGACCTGGTTCGAGTGGCGCCGCATCATCCCGGCGTTGGCCAAGCGCTACACCGTAATCGCGCCCGATATGCGCGGGCTCGGCGATTCCTCGCGGCCGGTGGGCGGTTACGACAAGCGCACGGTGGCCGGCGACATCCATCAACTCGTGCACCGGCTCGGCTGCGAGAAGATTTTCCTCGTCGGGCACGATTGGGGCGGGCCGGTGGCCTACGCCTATGCCTGCGCGCATCCGTCCGAGGTCCGCAAGCTGGTCATCCTCGACGTCACGATTCCGGGCGAAGGGTGGGAGAAGTTCCCGCAAATCACGCGCCGCGGCGGCATCTGGCATCTCGCTTTTCACTGCGTTCGCGACCTGCCCGAGGCGCTGGTCGCCGGCCGCGAGCGCACCTACCTGTCGTGGTTCTATCGTTCAGCGGCGTATAGTCCGACCGCGATTACCGAGGCGGAGATCGATGAATACGTGCGCTGCTATTCCGCGCCGGGCGCAATGCGCGCCGGCTTCGAATACTATCGCGCGATCTTCACCGATATCGATCACAACAAGGAAAACGCGCTGTCCAAACTCAAGATGCCGGTGCTGGCGCTCGGCGGCGAACGCGGCTTCCGCAACAGCCCGCTGCGCGCGATGCGCGAGCTGGCCGAGAACGTGCGCGGCGGCCTCGTCGAGCGCGCCGGTCACTGGATCGTCGAGGAACGCCCGGATTACCTGATCGAGCAGTTGACGACGTTTTTTGACGAGCAGTAGCAGCAGGCCTGAGGTATCGGGCGCGCAACGCCAAAGGTTTTGCGCGCGAGGAGCCTTCGATGAATCGGCCCTGGATCGCATTATGCTCGGCAATCGCGCTAACCCCGATCCTGATGGGCACCGCGGCGCGCGCCTGGGAGGCCGACGTGCATGAGGGTCTGACGAAATGGCTCGCCCTCAAGAGCGGCTTCTCTCAAGCGGAAGCCGATCAAGTCGCGCAGGGCGATGGCGGCATGGACGAAAGCTCGTTGACCTCGGCGCCCAGCGCCTCCCTGCTGCACATCATCCTGTTGGGCGATGTGAACGCAGCCGAGGCGATGCAGGCCTGGCATTTCCCCTCCTATGCGAAGTTGCCGTGCGCACCCCAAGCCCGCGCGGTAACCCACGATAGTCGCGCCGCTCGCGATCCAGTCGAGCAGGCCATCCATTCTCCGCTGTCCGATCGCGATAAGGCTTTGAATCAATTGGGCCAGCGGCTGCATGCCTTCCAGGATTCATGGTCGCACGAAGGCATTCCCGACACGCCGTTTCGCCCTTTCCCCTACGAGGTCCGCCCCGATCTCATCTGGTCGCATCCCGCGCTGCGTGGCGGATGGCACTCGCACGACGCGGATTTGACCCATCTGCACGTTGATCAGACCGTCGAGATGGCGGCGCGGACCTATGACATGCTCGGTGAATTTCTGACGGCGAATCCCGCGCCAACAAATTCGCCGCGCGCTTCGAAGACCGAGATCGAGCGCGGCGTCCGGGACTTCGCACAGCTCTCTTCCGGTGAACAGAAGAAGGCGTGGTTTCTCAGGCAGGGGTTCGATCCGGCCGAGGCGAACAAGATCGCGGGCGAACTCTCACTGCCGCAGAGCGAAAATAAGGGCGGGAGTGCGGGTGTCGCCTTGTCGGGGGCTTTCGGCGCACTACTGTCCGCCACGGCTGATCGGACGGTTCAAGCCCAGGACCTCCCGTCTCACAGCACGACCACGGGAGATGGCGGGCTCGGTAGGGGTACGAGGGAGGGCGGGGTCGGTCGAGGCGAGCCAACAGGATCGGGCGCCGGCGGACGCGGCTTCCCGCAACCGTCGATACTCCAACTTCTCGATCTGGTGCCGGAGATTCCCTACGACGAGACGCAGGATTTGAGCCGAGCGGCGCAGCGGTTGATGGACGCCTGGATTCTGGATCAAAACATCGAGGCTGCGCGCGAATACTTTGATCCGGATGAAATTCAGGCGCAGCTTGCGCCGCTTGGTCTCGACGCCGCCGCGACCAACCAATGGATCTCACGCTTTCTGACGATGTGGCTGGTGCAGGACCACGGCCTCGTCAATGCGGCGGGCCACGGCATGCCGGACGCCCCTGGCTACAGCACTTTGGCGGACAGCCCGGGCGGCGCTGAGCGTCTTGGGGTCAAAACCATCAAGGTCAGAACTCTTCGCGATGCGATCCAGGCCGGCGTCCGTCCCTTCAAGATTGCTCCAGCCCCTGCCGGCATGTTCGGGATCGATCACCCGTCGATCGTGTATTTCTCCTTCAACCATGCGCCGCGCGACCTGGTGATGCTGGTGATGGCGCAAAAGGCCGGCTTCTTTCACAGCGCAGTGGCTGGACCTGACTGGCGCGTCGTCCGCGCTCTCTGGATCGCGGAGTGACGATCCGAGCTGGGATCGCTCTCTGGGGCGGCTTAGCGAAACCCCGCCAGTTTCGTGACGATCTCTTCCACGATCGCGCTCGGCTCGCGCGAGACCTCCAGAACCAGCGCATCGCGTGGCTCCTCGAGCGTCTGGAACTGGCTTCGCAGCAGCCGCGGATCAAAGAAATGCCGCTGACGCGCCGCCAGGCGACGCGCAATTAACTCATACGGTCCCTTCAGATAGACGAGATTTACTACAAACCGATCGATAATGATCTGATCGCGATACGCTTGCTTAAGTGCCGAGCAGGCTACGATCGCTGACTTCTGGTTGCGCACACACCCTTGGATCAGCGCGCGAACCGACTCGAGCCAGGGCCGCCGATCGTCGTCGGTAAGCGGGACTCCGCGCGACATCTTCTCCCGATTCGCCGCCGGATGAAGCTCGTCGGCGTCGTGAAACGGCCAGCCGAGGCGGCCCGCGAGCAGCTCGCCGAGCGTCGTCTTGCCGCTGCCCGCCACCCCCATCAGGACGATGATCATGAACCCCAGTCGACGCGCTTGAGACTAAGAATCTTGACGCAGCTCGCAGACTCGCCTGCTCGCTCCGGCGCGCAACGCGCCTCCACTAGCGTTTTTGATAAGCGTCGGCGGCGCGCAGCACCGTCGCGTCGTCGCCCGTTCTGCCGACGAGCATCATCCCGATCGGCAGACCCGCCGATACGCCGCACGGCACGTTCATCGCCGGATGACCAGTGACGTTGAACTGCGCTGTGCTGGAGACCATCCCGAGCGCGGCGGCGACATACTCCTCGCGCGAACAGCCGGGCGCCGGAATCCGCGGCGCCTTGGTCGTCATCGTCGGCATCACCAGCAGATCGTAGTCGCTCAGAACCTTGTCGTAGGC
>JBOHWF010000281.1:0-6456 GCA_050736455.1 Binataceae bacterium (SeqCode)
CTCGACCACGCCCCGGCGCCGCTCGAGGTGCTGCCCGCCATCCGCGACGCCGTCGGCGACAAGCTCACGCTGATCATGGACGGCGGCGTGCGGCGCGGCGCCGACATCGTCATCGCGCTCTGCGCCGGCGCGCGCTTCGTCTTCGTCGGCCGCGCGACGCTCTACGGCGCCGCCGCCGGCGGTGTCCCAGGCGTCCGCAAGGCCATCAGCATTTTGCGCAACGAGGTCGATCTGATCCTCGGCCAAATCGGCTGCCCCAATCTCAACGAACTCGACGCGAGCTTCCTCCTCCCCGCCCCTTGATCTTTTGACCGCGACACCGTGGGCGCTGAACGCAGCCTGGGAAGCTAATACGCTCAGGGCAGTGATTGGCGCGATCGGGCTGCTGAGTGGCGCGGCGAGATCGCCGGAGCTGGTCCGCGAGTTAAGGCGAGGCGCCCCGTCCAAAATGAAAACGCTGCACCTCACGAACCGCGAATCTCGCAACTATCGGCGCGCGCTTCGTTTGACGCGCGATCTGCGACGGCTCCTTAGTTCGGTACATTACCTTGGGGACGTGATGATCGAGACGAAACGAGCCAAGCAAGCAAGCCCGGCTGCGCGTCTCGCGGGCGGGTCCTGGGTCCGTACCGCCGTTCCTTCGACCTGGTCGATGATTTCCTCCAGGAGCCCTTCGTCGTCGATCGTCAATACAGAAATGAGGGATTGCGCTAACGTCAAACCCATCATGATTGAACCCATCGCATCCATCTTTAGATCGGCAGCTGCCATCGGATCGTCCTCCTTGCCGGAGCCTAGAGCCTCCCGCACAAAGGCAAAGTGCGGCCGCTTAACCTGGTCAGATGCTCGCAACTCGACGTGGCTGAATATCCCGACCGACCCGCAAATCAGTAGGCACATGCCGCGGCGGTCTAAAGTCATAACGCTGCTGCCGGAAGAGCTGCGTAAGGAGCTCGACGACCGGCTGATCAAAGGATCGTCCAGCGATTACCTCGGGCTCGAAGCCTGGCTGCGTCGCCGGGGTTTTCAAATCTCACGCGCCTCGATCAATCGTTATGGCCACGACCTGGAGCAGCGCGCACAGACGATTGCCCTCGCGACCCGGCAAGCGCGCGCGATCACGGAAGCAACGCCCGACGATGAAATCGCGATGGGCGATGCGCTAGTGCGCCTCGTCCAGGAGAGGATTTTCGCGGTGCTCGTTGACAGCGACCTGCTGCTTGAGAGCGGCAAGCTCGACATGGCCGATCTGTCCAGGCTCTCCACGGCGATCGGAGAATTGGACCACGTCACGATCACGCAGCGGCGCTGGGCGAGCGAGACCCGCGGGCGCCTCGAAGAGCAGAAGAAATCGGCCGACAAGGAAATCGCCAAACTAACGCAGTCGAGGGGCCTCTCGCACGACGCGGCCGACAAAATCCGCACCTGCCTCTTGGAGATCGATCCCCTTCGGGACAGCCATTCAAGCCCGGCCGGAGCGACGCTATGTGGCGATGGGCAAGAATCCCGCGATGAAATCGAAGTCGCCATCAATCAAGTTCGCGGCGCGTCACCGCCCATATGACGGCGAAGGCTATCTCTCGCCTGTGGATGAGTGGCCCGCCTGGAAACGGCTCGCCACCGGCCTGCAACGTCGGCAAATGGGATTGCCACCGCAGGTCTTCCAGGCCGAGTTACTCAAGGAGTTTGACGCCGCCGATCTCGCTGGCAAGGAGCGGATGCTCGGACCGCTTTGGCTGAAGTGGCCCTCGGCAGTGCTAGAAGGCCGCGTAAACCCATCTTCACTAGCCCGTTAAAGCTCTCAGTTTTCGGATCATTGAAACGTCGCGGCTCAGCTCCCGCTGCGCGGCTGGGCGCGTCTAAGCGTGAGCGATTGCCAATCTCAAGTGATCGCATTGCCAATTTCAAGCGATCGCCCACACACCCTCTGCCAACGGTTGTGCGATGCCTCAATAAAAAGTATGATTTTTCTGGATTTCTAATCCAGCATCCAATCCTAATGTTCACCGGCATCATCGAGGATCTTGGCGCGATCGAGCGCATCGCTCAATCCGCCGACGGCGCCGTCGTCACGATTCGCACGCGGCTCCCGCTCGCGCGCATCGGGATCGGCGAGTCGATCGCGGTTAACGGATGCTGCCTGACGGTGACAAAAAAAGCCCGCGGCTCCTTCACGATGGACGTCTCGCCCGAGTCGCTCCGCTGCACGGTCCTCGGTGAGCTCAAAGTCGGCGACCGCGTCAATCTGGAACGCTGCCTGACGCTCGAGAAGCTGCTCGGCGGCCATATGGTCTCCGGCCACGTCGACGGCGTCGGCCGTATCGTTTCGATCACGCCCGAGGGCGATTCCCGGCTTTACACCTTCGCCGCGCCTCCAGGCGTCGCGCGCTATCTGGTCGAGAAAGGCTCGCTCGCGATCGACGGCGTCAGCCTCACCGTCTTCGACATTACCAAGAATCGATTCAAAGTCGCGCTCATTCCCCACACTCTCAAGATGACGACGCTCGGACTCAAGCGGCCCGGCGACGCCGCCAATCTCGAGAGCGATATGCTGGTCAAATACGTCGAGCGCGTCGCCGGACCTTACCTGCATAATGGCCGCGCCGCGAAACCGCGCATCGCCGCGACGGCGCACAAGCTGATGGCTGGAGGCTTGTCATGAGCCTCATGCAAATTCCCCACACGTGCGCCAGTGTAGCCGAGCACAGGGGGCGGCGGAGTCTGCGACGCGCGGCCAAAGTCCAGACGCTGCGAGCTGCGTTCAGATTAAGTCCCCAACGGTGGGTCGGAGCGCTTTAACCATGAGCCTCATGCAGATTCCGCGGAAGATCGAATACGCACTCCGCGCGATGATCCATCTCGCCGACCATCCCGAGGGCGTCGCGCGCGGACTCGAGATCGCCCGCGTCGAGCGCATCCCGAAATATTATCTCGAAAAGGTCATTCGCGATCTGATGCGCGGGGGGCTGGTGCGCGCGCGCCGCGGACCGGGCGGCGGCTATCAGCTCGGCCGTCCCGCCGCGACCATCTCGTTCCGCGAGATTATCGAAGCGGTCGAGGGTCCCATCACCCTCAACCTCTGCGTGGACGGCGCGGTCTCCTGCGACCTGCAGCCGACCTGCCGGATGTATCGCGTCTGGGAGCAGGGACAGCGCGTCCTGCTCGACGTTTTCGCCCATACCAATCTGGCTGAAGTCGCGTCGTCGCGCCCGCGCAATGTCCCCTTCGTCGCGGCGCCGCCGACTGATCCTGGCCGCCGCTCCGATGGGTGGCCGAGTCCGCGAGGCTCAGCCGAAGACAAAACTCGCCCGCCCGCGACTTGAGCGACACGCCCGGCGGGATTGCGCCGGCCCGCCGCGGGCCGGTCTTCACTGAGAAAGCCTTCTACCTCGAGGAGTTCTACGGCAAGAGCCTGCTCTTCGCGCTCATCCCGCCGAGCGGCGAGCGGCTCGCCGAACTCGACGCGCTGGTCCGCACGCTCCGCGAGCTCAAGCGCAACTCGACCCGCTGCATCCTGATTGCCTCGGCCGCCGCGCTGCCGCGCCTCATCCGGCGGCTCGGCCGCCTCGCGCCCCGCGACGACGTCCCGACCTTCAACCCGGCGCGCGGACTGCGCACCCGGCCCTATCCGCCCGATTCCGCGATCACGCAGATCTGGCGCGGGCTGCGCGCCGGCGCGCTCGTCATTGCCGCCGTCGAGGCCGGCGACGCCGCCGATCTCGTGGTCTTCGCGCGCGAGCTCGCCGCCCGCCTGCGGGTCTTCAAGCTGCTCCTGCTCGACCGCGGTGGCGGCCTCGACGGTGCCGGCCCTGACGGCCAACAGGTGCGCCTGCCGTTCGTCGAGGTCAAGCGCCTGCGCCGCGTGCTGGCCGGCGAGAGCAGTCCGCTCCGCCGCGCGATCGTGCGCGCCGCCGGCCACGCCCTCAAGGACGGCGTGCCCTCGGTCAACCTGACCGCCCCGCGCGAGGTCTACGACGAGCTCTTCAGCTTCCTGGGCGCCGGCACGCTCTTCACCGAGCATCAATACGGCGACGTCCGTCCCATCGCGATCGACGACTTCGAGGAGGCCGCCACCCTGATCAGGCGCGGCCAGGACGAGGGTTCGCTGCTGGCGCGCGACGACGACGAAATCGCCCGCCTGCTGCCGTCGTGCTTCGGCTATCGCGTCGGCGACGAGAATCTCGCCGGCATCGTCTCGCTGCTCACCGAACCCTACCGCCGCGAGCGCGCCGGCGAGATTACCGCGCTCTACACCCTGACCCGCTTCCAGCGCGAGGGCGTCGCCGCCGAGCTCGTCCGCGAAGTCCTCGCCGAGGCCCGCGCCCGCCGTTTGACTTACGCCTTCGCCGCCACCGCCGAGGACAGCGCCGCGCGCTTTTTTGCCCGCCTCAAGTTCCGCCGCGTCGGCGCCGCCGCGGTGCCATCGGCCAAGTGGCGCGGCTACGACCGCAGCCGCATCCCCCGCCTCCACATCTTCCGCCAGGATCTGAAATAGCCCGCAAATCCGCGCCTGTCCGCGAGGAGCGGACTGGTAACGAGCGGAGTCAGCGAGCTGCGTTGCTTTCTTGATCCCTCGCCCTAATCAGGGAGAGGGCAAGCGGCGGCAGCGCCGCCGCGCGGGTGAGGGTCATCCCTAGTGTCCTGTCTCGCAAATAACTGTCGCGCATTGTCATTCCGAGTGGAGTCTGCGGAGCGAGGAATCCCGGTCCTCAACACGCCTCAAGCCGATGCCAACGTTGGGGTTTGCGGGATTCCTCGATCTGCTCGGAATGACAACCGGCGCGCTAATCTCGGTATAGAGATTTGTGAGACACGACCCTGGCGACTTCGCACAACCCTCGCGACCGTGATTGCGCACTGCGGATTCGCGTCTGGCGGAGTCGGCGACGCGCGGCCAAGGTGCAGACTCTGCGAGCTGCGTTTCGGGTCATTCACGCGCCGGCGCCGCCGGCGCGTGACAGACTGCCTCGATTCGATAGCCGTCCGGATCCAGCGCAAACGCCCCAAAGTAATCCGCGTGATAGACCGGCCGCAGTCCCGGCGCCCCGTCGTCACGGCCGCCGTGCGCCAGCGCCGCGCGATAAAACTCGCGCACCGCCGCGCGGTCGCGGGCGCGAAAGCACAGATGCAGGCCGAGCGACGGCACAATTCTCGGCTTCCTGACGCGGCTCGCAGACTCGCCCGCTCGCTGCGCCTTGGGCTCCGCTAGTGTGCCTTCCAGCGTGATCGTGAATTCGCCTCCGCCGCTCTGTCCCGCGGCCGCGCCCCAGTCGGAACCGCGCCCGAAGTCCAGCGTCCGCACCAGTCCGAGCGGCTTCAACGCCGCGTCGTAAAACCGCCGGCTGCGCTCGAGCTCTTTCACTCCGATCGAGACGTGATCCAGCATTCGCGCACCTCCCTACAGACTGCGATTTCCTACTTACAATCGCGCTCGCTGCTCGGCATGATCACCCCTGGCCGTCCGACTGGAGATCCCTCTCCCTAGTCGGGGAGAGGGATCAAGGGTGAGGGTCAACTAAACTTCGATGCCGCTCTTGCCATCGTCGAATTCCCGCCTCGCCCACGCGACGGCTTTCCTGGCGCTCCTCGCCCTCGCCGCGACGCTCACGCTCCATCGCCTCGGCGCGGCCGACGTCTGCGGTTTCAACGAGGCGGTCGAAGGGGTCTTCGTCGAGCAGATGGTCGAGCATGGCGAGTACCTCTTCCCGCTCGACAACGCCCACGCGCCGCTCTACAAGCCGCCGCTCTTTCATTGGACCGCGACCGCGCTCGACCGCCTTGCCGGCGCGACCCGCGTGACCACCTTCAATCTGCGCCTGCCCTCGGCACTCTACGCGATCGCGGGCGTCGCCCTCACCATCCTGTTTGCCGCCGATCTTCTCGGCTTTGGCGGCGGCCTTCTCGCCGGCGCGATCCTCTGCGCTTCCTATCAGTATATCGAGCAGGGCCGGCTTGGCCGCGTCGACATGACGCTGTGCTTCTTCGAAACGCTCGCATTATTTGCATTCGCATGGTGGTTCTCATCCCCTCCGCGCCGCCCTGCTCCGCGCCGGCGTCTTTCTTTCTGGCCCCTCGCCCTTGTCCCGGCTAGCGGAGCCGTAGGCGGAGCGAGCACAGGGGGCGGCCAAGTCCGCGAGGCGCGGTCACAGTCAGGAGTCCGCGAGCTGCGTCAGGAATCAGGGAGAGGGATTAAGGGTGAGGGTCACTCAGACCGCCCCGACGCCGTCGGCAAAGCCGCTGAGGTCTCCTGCAAAGACGACGATAGAACAGCCGGCCGCGACGCGCTCCGCTACCTCTTCGCGCTCGCGCTCGGTCTCGCGACGCTCGCGAAGGGGCCGATCGGCGCGCTCCTGCCGGCCGCCGCCTGCGGCCTCTTTCTCCTGATTGAAGGGGGGCGGCCGAGTCCGCGAGGCGCGGCCGAAATTAGTCGCTTCGACGCGCTCCGCCGCCTCGCGA
>JBOHWF010000282.1:0-10613 GCA_050736455.1 Binataceae bacterium (SeqCode)
GGCCACAAGCTCGGCGAATTCTCGCCGACGCGCACCTTTCACGGTCATTCGGGCGATCGCAAGAGTGAGGTGAAAGCGTCGGTGACCTCGGCGGCGCCGACCGCGGCCGTCGCGCCGAAGGCGCCGGCCGCGCCCAAGGCCTAGCGCCCGGGTGTCGCGACGGTGTGGGCAGCGATTGAACTGGAACCTGTGGGAGTGAAGCCGGGAGCAAGGTGATGGAAGCGTTGTCGCGGATGCGTTTTGCGCGGATTTCGCCGCAGAAGCTGCGGCTGATCTGCGAGCTGGTCGCCGGCAAGCCGGTCGATCAGGCGCTTTCGATCCTGCAGTTCACGCCGAAAAAGGGCGCCAGGATGGTCTCGAAGGCCCTGCTCGCGGCGATCGCCAACGCGCGCGACCAGCAGAAGGTCGACGAAGATCGGCTGTTCGTCAAACGCGTCACCGCCGACACCGGCCCGACCTGGAAACGCTCGATGCAGCGCGCGCACATGCATTCGACGCCGATCCTCAAACGCACCAGCCATCTGACGGTGGTAGTTGACGAGCGGCCGGGCTGAGACTGGACGCAGTAGACGGCCGGATAAAGGATCGTATGGGGCATAAGACACATCCGCGCGGTTTGCGGCTCGGGATTATCGAAGGCTGGGACTCGAAATGGTTCTCGGCGCACGACTATACGACGTTGCTGCACGAGGACCTGAAGCTGCGCGATTTCATCAAAAAACGCCTGTATCACGCCGGCATCTCGCGCGTCGAGATCGAGCGGATGGCGAACAAGGCGAAGGTGAATATCCATACGGCGCGGCCCGGGATTGTGATTGGCAAAAAGGGCGCGGAGATTGATCGGCTCAAGCTCGACGTGCAGAAGCTGATGAAGGGGCGCGAAGCCTTTATCAATATCCATGAGGTGCGCCGCCCGGATCTCGATCCGCAGCTGGTGGCGGAAAATATCGCGCTCCAGCTCGAGCGGCGCGTGGCTTTTCGCCGTGCGATGAAAGAGGCGGTGGTGCGCGCGATGCGGATGGGGGCGCAGGGGGTGCGAGTGCAGGTTTCGGGACGGCTCGGCGGCACTGAAATCGCCCGCCGCGAATGGTATCGCGAGGGCCGCGTGCCGTTGCAGACCCTGCGCGCCGACGTCGCTTACGGCTTCGCCGAGGCCAAGACGACCTACGGCATAATCGGCGTCAAAGCCTGGATTTTCCGCGGTGAGATTCTCACCCGGCAGGCCGAGCTGGCCAAGCGCGGCAGTGCGCAGGCCCATCAGAATTAAGCGGGGCGTTGAGAATTTTTGAGGATCCGCGGCGATGCTGCAACCCAAGAAAGTAAAATGGCGCAAGATGCAGAAGGGGCGGGTGCGCGGCGCGGAGTCGCGCGGCGTCGAGTTGGCCTTCGGCGATTTCGGGCTCAAGAGCACCGAGACCTGTCGCGTCGATACGCGCGCGCTCGAGGCGGCGCGGATCGCGCTGACCCGTCATATCAAGCGTGGCGGGCGAGTCTGGATTCGGGTCTTTCCGGACAAGCCCTATACCAAGAAGCCCGCGGAAACCCGCATGGGCAAGGGCAAGGGTAGTCCCGAGGGCTGGGTCGCGTGTGTGCGGCCCGGGCGGATTCTGTTCGAAATGGAAGGCGTGGACCCGGTGACGGCGCGCGAAGCGATGCGGCTGGCGGCGCACAAGCTGCCGGTCAAGACGATCGTGGTCGAGCGTGGGGGCGCCAGTCATGGAGCTTGACGAGCTCAAACAAATGAGCGCGGCCGACTTGCTGGTCAAGGAACGCGAGACGCGCGAGGAGATTTTCCGGTTGCGGCTCAAGTTGCGGACGAATCAACTGGATAACGCCGGCAACTATCGCAAGGCGCGCAAGGAGTTGGCCCGGATCATGACGCTGCTCGCGCGGTCGCGGTCGGCGCCGACTCAAACTGCCGCGACGGCGGACTGAAGACGGGTGAGCAGGTAAATCCATGCGGGAGCGGGTCAAGCGGCGCGAGGGTACGGTGGTCGGGGCCAAGATGACCAAGACGGTGGTGGTTCAGGTGGACCGCCTGGTACAGCATGCGCTCTATGGCAAGCGCATCAATCGCCGCCAGCGCTTTCTGGCGCATGATGAAAAGAGCGAGTGCCACGAAGGCGACCGCGTGATGATCATCGAGTCGCGCCGGCTCTCGCGCCTCAAGCGCTGGCGTGTAAGCCGGGTGCTCAAGCAGGCGGCGCGCTAGAGCTGCGGGCTGCGAGTTAGTCGAGGGATTTAAGACGCGATGGTGCAGATGCGGACAATCCTGGGCGTGGCCGATAATTCGGGCGCGCGCAAAGTGATGTGCATAAAGGTGCTCGGCGGTTCGCGCCGCCGCTACGCCAGCGTCGGGGACATCATCGTGGTGGCGATCAAAGAAGCGATTCCCAACGCCAAGGTCAAGAAAGGCGACGTCGCGCGCGCCGTCATCGTGCGCACGGCCAAGGAAGTGAGCCGCGGGGACGGCAGCTATATCCGCTTCGACGACAATTCGGCAGTGCTGCTCGACAATCAGCATGAACCGCTCGGCACCCGCATCTTTGGGCCGGTCGCGCGCGAGTTGCGCGCCAAGCGCTTTCTCAAGATCATCTCGCTCGCGCCGGAGGTTTTGTGATGGCGTCGCCCAGCACGCAGTCGACGGCGGTCAAGTCGCGGATTCGCAAGAACGACACCGTGATGGTGATCAAGGGGCGCGAGCGCGGCAAGACCGGCAAGGTGCTGCGCGTCATTCCGGGGCAAAACCGCGTGATTATCGAGCGGCTGAATCTGGTCAAGCGCCATTCCAAGGCGCGCGGTCCGTCGAGCGCGAGCGGGATCGTCGAGAAAGAAGCGCCGCTGCAACTCGCCAATGTGATGGTGCTGTGCGAGCGCTGTAACGCGCCGGTGCGGATTGCGGTCAAAATCGCCGCCGACAACATCAAGACGCGGATTTGCCGCCGCTGCGGCGAGTCGCTCGGGAATGACTGATCGCGGCATCTAAGAATAGCGGTATAGAAGAGTTGATCGCGGAAGAAAGCTGATGGCAGACGAGAAACCACGCGAGCCGGGCGAAGCCAAGGCGAAACGGCCCAAGGCTCCAGCCGCAGCACCGGGCCAAGGCGGCAAGCGCGGCAAGCCGCAGGCAGCCGCGGCGGCGCCCGCCGCGCCGCGGCCGCGCGAGCCCGAGCCGAAGCTTCCGGCGCGGCTGCGCGTGCGCTACGAGAGCGAGATCGTGCCGGCGCTGATGCGCGAGCTCAAGATCGAAAATCGGATGCGCGTGCCACGGCTGCAAAAAATCGTAATCAATATGGCGCTCGGCGAGGCCCGCGAGAACGTCAAGATTCTCGACGCCGCGGTCGAGGAGTTGCGCCAGATCACAGGTCAGAAGCCGGTGATTACGCGCGCGCGCAAGGCGATCTCGAATTTCAAGCTGCGCGAGGGGATGCCGATTGGCGCGATGATCACGCTGCGGCGCGAACGCATGTACGAGTTCTTCGATCGCCTGGTCAATATCGCGATGCCGCGCGTGCGCGACTTCCGCGGGGTCAGCGACAAATCGTTCGATGGCCGCGGCAACTACTCGCTCGGCCTGCGCGAGCATACGATTTTCCCCGAACTCAATCTCGATAAGGTCGAGAAGGTCAAGGGGATGACAATTTCGGTGACGACGACGGCGCTGAGCGACTTCGAGGGGTTGACGCTGCTGAAGGCGCTGGGGATGCCATTTCGGGGCGCCGGCGGCGAGGGGGCCGCGCGCGCCGCCTAGCCGCGCACTGGCAACTGGACAGGAATCAGATGGCGAAGAAATCGCTCAAGATCAAAGCAGCGCGGCCGCCGAAGTTCAAGGTGCGGGGCTACAATCGCTGCCCGCTGTGCGGCCGCTCGCGCGCGTTTTACCGGCGCTTCAAGATGTGCCGGCTGTGTCTGCGGAAGAATGCGCTGAAAGGCGCGTTGCCGGGTGTGATCAAGGCGAGCTGGTAGGAATTGTAATGGCGCAGACCGATCCGATCGCAGAACTGCTGACCCGCATCCGCAATGCCATGCGGGCGCGTTACAACAAGGTCGAAATTGCGCACTCGAAGCTGCGCGAGGCCATCTGTCGCGTGCTGGTCGCGGAGGGCTTCCTGGCCGGGATGGAGACCGCCGGCGAAGGCTACAAGAAAAAGCTGTTGCTGGCGCTGCGTTACTCGGCGACGCGCGAAGCGGTGATCCGCGGGATTCAACGGGTCAGCCGGCCGAGTATCCGGCGCTACGCCGGGGCCAAGACGATGCCGCGTATCGCGGGCGGCATCGGCGTCCATCTGGTCTCGACGCCGCTCGGGGTCATGACTGATCGTGAAGCGCGGCGGCGCAATGTCGGCGGCGAAGTTTTGCTCAAAGTTTGGTAAGAGTCAGGTTCGGCAAAAGTCAGGTCTGGGTAAAGCTTAGGTTGGGCAAGAGTCAAGTCTGATGTCGCGGATAGGAAGATTGCCGATCGTACTCGAGAAGGGAGTCAAGGCGACGCTGGCTGACGGCGCCTTCAAGGTCGAAGGGCCCAAGGGCAAGCTCGAGACCCGCGTCGAGCCCGGCTTCACTTTCGATATCAGCGAGCGCCAGGTCGTCGTGAAGCGGCCCGGTGATTCGAGTGGCGAGCGCGCGCGGCACGGACTGATGCGCAAGCTGGTCGCCAATATGGCCGAGGGCGTGAGCAAAGGGTTCACCCGGATCCTCGAGATCAACGGCGTCGGCTATCGGGCCGAGGCCAAAGGGACGAATATCAATCTGACGCTCGGCTATTCTCATCCGATCGTCTATCAGTTGCCGCCGGGCGTGACGGCCAAGGTCGAGCGTCAAGTGATAATCACGCTGGAAAGCGCCGATCGCCAGTTGCTCGGCACGGTGGCGGCGGAGGTGCGATCGCTGAGGCCGCCGGAGCCCTACAAGGGCAAGGGCATCAAGTATTCCAACGAGACCATCCGGCGCAAGGCGGGCAAGGCCGCGGCGGGTTCGAGCGCCGGCTAAGCCGGGGTTGGTGATTGCGTTATGGCGATGCAGCGGGCGGAAATGCGCGAGAACCGGCGAGGACGCGTGCGCCGGCGCGTGCGGGGCAGCGAGGCGCGGCCGCGGCTGTCGGTGTTTCGCTCGCTCCATCATATTTACGTGCAGGTGATCTCGGACGAGAGCGGCCGGACCTTGACCGCGGCGTCAACCGCGACGGCGGGCGTCGGCGCGGAGCTGAAGAGCAAACGCGGGGTCGCCGCGGCCAAGGCGGTCGGGGTCGCGATCGCCGGTTTGTGCCGCGACAAAGGCATCAGCGAAGTGGTCTTCGACCGTAACGGCTTTCTGTATCACGGGCGGGTCAAGGCGCTGGCCGAAGCGGCGCGCGAAGCCGGCCTCAAGTTCTGAGCAAAGGCTTTACCGGTACCGCAGCAGTCGGACTCACAATAGGAAGAAAAACGGTGGCGCAGAGGATCGATCCGCAGGGCCTGGATATCAAGGAGAAGGTGGTCCACATCAATCGTGTGGCGAAGGTCGTCAAGGGCGGCCGGCGTTTCAGCTTCAGTGCGCTGGTGGTAGCGGGCGATCAAAATGGCTTGGTTGGTTTCGGGATGGGCAAGGCCAAGGAGGTTCCGGAGGCGATTCGCAAGGGTGTCGAGAGCGCCAAAAAAAGCCTGATTCGCGTGCCGCTGCGCAATGGCACGATTCCTCATCAGGTGCTCGGGCATTTTGGCGCCGGCAAGGTGATGCTGCGGCCTGCGGCGGAAGGCACCGGCGTGATTGCGGCGGGCGGGGTGCGCGCGGTGGTCGAGCTGGCGGGCATCCGCAATATTCTGACCAAGCGGCTCGGCTCCTCGAATCCGCACAACCTGGTCAAGGCGACGCTCGAAGCGTTGACCGAGCTGCGCTATCCGGCCGATGTCGCGAAGCAGCGGGCAGTCGAACCCGCTTCGCCCCCGGCGCCGGCCTCGACTGCGTAGGGGAACAACGGCGATGGCTGAAACGATCCGCGTCAAGCTGGTGCGCAGTCCGATCGGAACTACCGAGCGAGTGCGAAATACGCTTAAGGGACTGGGACTGGGCAAAGTCGGCAGCGTCCGCACGCTCAAGCGCACCGCGGCGATCGTCGGGATGGTGCGGCGGGTGCCGCATCTGGTGGCCGAGATTCCGCCGGGCGAGAACGAGGCTTAGGCGCGCGATGAAATTGAATGAACTCAAACCGGCGGCCGGCGCGGTCAAGCGCAAAAAGCGCGTCGGGCGCGGCATCGGCTCGGGACACGGCAAGACCGCGGGACGCGGGCACAAGGGGCGCGGCTCGCGTTCGGGCGGCAACACGCCGCCCGGCTACGAGGGCGGCCAGATGCCCCTGCAGCGCCGCCTGCCCAAGCGCGGCTTCCGGCGTTTGCAAAAGGCCGCAGCGCGGCGTGCGGAATTCGCCGAGGTCAACCTCAAGCGGCTCGCGATGTTTAACGAGGGCGACGCGATTGACCCGGCGTTGATGGCCGAGCGGCGGCTGATTGGCGTCGGACTGAAGGTCAAGGTTTTGGGCGATGGCGAGCTTAAGCACCGGCTGACCGTGCGGGCGCACGCATTTTCGAAGAGCGCGCGCGAAAAAATCGTTGCCGCCGGCGGCGCCGCGGAAGTGATCACGTAGGTCGCGGATGCTCGAAGGAGTCTCGAACGCCTCGCGCATTCCGGAATTGCGCCGGCGGCTGCTGTTCACGGCGGCGATGCTGGCGGTGTACCGGCTGGGCGTGGCGGTGCCGACTCCGGGGATCGACGGGCAGGCGCTGGCGTCATTCTTCGACGCGGCGTCGAGCACGCTGTTCGGCTGGGTGAATCTGTTCTCGGGTGGCGCGCTCGAACGCTTTTCGGTCTTCGCGCTCGGCATCATGCCGTACATTTCGGTCGCGATCATCCTCGACCTGATGAAAATCGGCTGGCCCTATCTCGACGAACTCTACAAAGAGGGCGAGGCCGGGCGGCGCAAGATTAGCCAATATACGCGCTACGGCACGGTCGGGCTGGCGATCCTGCAGGGCAGCATGATCGCCTACGGACTCGAGCGCGTGCAGTCGCCGGGCGGCGGCAGCGTGGTTTATCATCCGGGCGCTTCATTCATCGCGATGACGGTGGTTACGCTGGTGGCGGGCACGATTTTCGTGATGTGGATCGGCGAGCAGGTCACGGAGCGCGGCGTCGGCAACGGGATCTCGCTGATCATCATGGCGGGAATCGTGGCGCGGCTGCCGAGCGCGCTCGGCACCACCGCGACCTTTGTCCGCGAGGGCGAGATGAGCATCTTCGTGCTGATCCTGATTCTCATCGTCGCCATCGCGGTGATTGCCTTTATCGTCTATATCGAGACCGGGCAGCGGCGGATTCCGGTGAGCTACGCTCGGCGCGTGGTCGGGCGGCGGGTCTACGGGGGGCAATCGAGCCATCTGCCGTTGAAGATCAATACCTCGGGGGTGATTCCGCCGATTTTTGCGTCGTCGCTGCTGGTTTTTCCGGCGACGGTCGCGGCGGTGGTGCCCGCACTCAAGGGGATCAACGACTACCTGACGCCGGGCAGCGCGATGTACAATGCCTTGTACGTCGTATTGATCGTTTTTTTCTGTTACTTCTATACCGCAGTGACGTTTAACCCGGTTGACGTCGCCGACAATCTGAAAAAGCATGGCGGGTTTGTTCCCGGAATCCGACCGGGGCGTTTCACGGCAGATTATCTCGATCGGATTTTGTCGCGGATCACGCTCGGCGGGGCAATTTATGTGAGCGCGGTTTGCATCTTGCCGACCCTGTTGATTCAGCGTTTCAACGTGCCCTTTTATTTTGGCGGGACCGCACTGTTGATCGTGGTCGGGGTCGCGCTGGATACGGTGCAGCAGATTCAGTCGCATCTAATAGCGCGTAACTATGAAGGCTTTATGAACCGGCCGCCGCGGGGCGGCCGCAAGGGCCCGCGCGGCGGCCGCGCCGCCTGAGCGGCGGGACCAAGGGCACTCATCGATGCGAGTGGTCTTGCTGGGTCCGCCTGGGGCGGGCAAGGGCACGCAGGCGCGGATCCTCGAAGCCGCGTCGCGCGCCCCGCAAATCGCCAGCGGTGATCTGCTGCGGGCGGCGGTGCGCAACGGCAGCGAGGCCGGGCTCAAGGCGAAGCGCTTTATGGATCGCGGGGAGTTGGTGCCCGACGATTTGGTCTTGGGCATGATTGGCGAGCGCCTCGATCAGCCGGACGCGCGCGAGGGCTTTGTGCTTGACGGCTTTCCGCGCACGGTCGCGCAGGCCGAGACGCTGGCGCGGATGCTGAAGGACCGCGGCGTCGGCCTTGACAAGGTGGTGGCGATAACCGTGCCGGACGCCGAGATCGTCAAGCGCATCTCGGGCCGGCGGACTTGTCGGAAGTGTGGCGCGATGCATCACGTGATTTATGATCCGCCGCGCAACATGGATCTCTGCAACACCTGTAGCGGCGAACTTTATCAACGCGATGACGACGCCGAGGATACAGTGCGGACGCGGCTCGAGGTTTATAACGAATCGACGCGGCCCCTGCTCGAGCATTACACCAAGCTGGGGCTGCTGGCCGAGGTTGACGGGGTCGGCAGCCCGGCGGATATCGAGCGCCGAATTCGCGACGCGCTCGGCGCAGGAGTGGCGTGATTACGCTGAAGAACGCCGAAGAGCTCGCGCTGATGCGCACGGCCAGCCGGATCGTCGCCGAAGTGTTGAGTCAACTGGTGGCGGCGGCCAAGCCCGGCGTCAGCACGCTCGAGCTGGATCGTTTGGCGGAGGAGCTGACCCGCGGCAAGGGCGCGCGGCCCGCCTTCAAGGGCTACAAGCCCCACACGGTCGAGTATCGTCACAGTCTGTGCGCTTCGATCAATGAGGAGATTGTGCACGGGATCCCGCGCGCTGGCCGCAAGCTCAAGTCCGGCGACATCGTCGGACTGGATTTTGGCGTCTCCTACGAGGGGTTCTTTGGCGACGCCGCGCGCACGATCGCGATCGGGCCGGTGTCGAGTGAGGCCGAACGGCTGATGAAGGTGACGCGGGAGGCGCTGTACGCCGGGATCGAGCAGGCGCGGATGGGCAATCGCATCAGCGACATCGCGCGCGCGGTGCAGCGCACCGCCGAAGGGGCGGGCTTTTCGGTCGTCACGGAGTTCGCGGGCCACGGGATTGGCCGCAAGCTGCACGAGGAACCGCAGGTGCCGAATTATTTTCGCCCCGGGATGCCGAATCCGCGCCTGCAGGAAGGGATGGTGCTGGCGATCGAGCCGATGGTGAATCAGGGCACGCCGCATCTGGAGATTCTCGACGATGGCTGGACCGCGGTGACGGCCGACGGCAAGCTGTCGGCGCACTTCGAGCACTCGATCGCGATTACCGCGGCGGGTCCGGAGATTCTGAGCCAAGTCTAGCTGGATTATTTGCAAGTCTGGACGGTTATTTGAACGAGGGTCAACTGCATGTCGAAAGGTGATGCAATCGAAGTGAGCGGGTCGGTGCAAGAGGCGCTGCCGAATGCGATGTTCCGCGTAACGCTCGAGAATGGTCATCGCGTGCTCGCGCACATCTCGGGCAAGATGCGCATGCATTACATCAAGATTTTGCCGGGCGACAAGGTCACGGTCGAGCTGTCGCCGTACGATCTGACGCGCGGACGGATCACCTACCGGGTGCGCTAAGCGCAGTAGGAAAGGCAATGAAAGTTCGGGCGTCGGTAAAAAAGATTTGTAAAAACTGTAAGGTCGTGCGCCGCGTCGGCGTCGTGCGGATATTGTGTTCGAATCCGCGGCACAAGCAGCGGCAAGGTTAACGGGAGGGCGTAAGCGATGGCGCGCGTAGCGGGAGTCGAGCTGCCACACAACAAGCGCATGGAAATCGCGCTAACTTATATCTACGGTATCGGCCGCACTGCGGCGCAGAAGATCTTGGCCAAGGCGAATGTCGACGCCGGGCGCAACAGCGACGAGCTGAGCGCCGAGGAGCAGGTCCGGATTCGTAACGTGATCGATGCCGACTACGAAGTCGAGGGCGACCTGCGGCGCGATCATCAGCAGGCGATCAAGCGGCTGATGGATTTGGGCAGCTATCGCGGCATCCGCCATCGGCGCGGGCTGCCGGTGCGTGGCCAGCGCACTCATACCAACGCGCGCACGCGCAAGGGGCCGCGCAAACTCGTCGCCGGCAAAAAGCAGGCGCCGCCCAGGGGTTAGCCCGCGGGGACGAGTCTTGAGGAGAAAGTTGAGAGTAGAAAACTAAATGGCTGACGAGAACGACAACAAGGAAGCCGCGACGACACCGGCGCCGACCGAGGCCGCCGCGACCCCAGGGGCGGCCGGCGCAGCCGCGCCCGCGCCGCGCCGTAGACGGACCAAGCGCAGCGTGCCGGAAGGAATCGCACACGTTCACGCGACCTTCAACAACACGATCGTCACGATCACTGACTATCAGGGACTGGTGGTGGCGTGGTCGAGCGCGGGTTCGGTGGGCTTCAAGGGTTCGCGCAAGGGGACCCCGTTTGCCGCGCAGATGGCGGCAGAGGCGGCCGCGCGCAAAGTCGCCGAACACGGGATGCGGTCGGTGGTGGTCTATGTGAAAGGCCCGGGCGGCGGGCGCGAGTCGGCGGTGCGCGCGCTGCA
>JBOHWF010000283.1:0-7848 GCA_050736455.1 Binataceae bacterium (SeqCode)
GCGTCAAGGGGTTACGGCAATCGGTTATGTGCGAGGCACTTCGCTAATCCGCGCGCGGGAATGACAGCCAGAGGCTTCAAGCATAAAAACCAGTCAAACTGAACCAGTACCGGGCGTTCCCGCCGACTTGGCTTTGACGCGACAGTTGTATAAATTTGAAACTATGAAGAAGTCAAACGTGATCGCGGCGCTGGGCGCGCTGGCGCAGGAGACCCGCCTCGCCATCTTCCGCATCCTGGTGCAGCAGGGCTTCGACGGGATGCCCGCCGGCGCGATCGGCGAACGCCTCGGCCAGCCCCCGCCAACACTGTCATTTCATCTAAACCAGCTCCGCTTTGCCGGGCTGGTGACCTCGCGGCGCGAGAGCCGCCAGATCATCTATGCGGCCAATTTCAAGGCGATGAACGATCTCCTGGCCTATCTCACCGAGAACTGTTGCGGCGGGCGGCCCGAACTCTGCGCGCCTGGAGGCGTCGGCCGCGGCACGGTTTCATCCCGCGCATGCGAGGCGGGAACTCCCGAATCAGTTGTCGAAGCGGCTTCAGCTCAAACCGGCGCGAACAAACGCGGAGTGCGAACTGCGCGCCGACCGAAACCGGTTCGCGCGGCGCGCGAGCGATAAAAGAGTCATGAGCGCGGCCATGACCGCCACCGCGACGCCCGCCCGCGGCCGGCTAACCTTGCGCGACCGTTTCCTCACGCTCTGGATTTTTCTCGCGATCGCCGCCGGCGTCGCGCTCGGCGCCGCTTTCCCCAATATCAAAATCGCTTTGGACCGGATGAGCGTCGGGACGACCTCGGCGCCGATCGCGCTCGGGCTTATCCTCATGATGTACCCGCCGCTGGCCAAGGTGAATTACGACGAACTCGGCGACCTGTTCCACGACGGGAAAATCCTCGGACTGTCGCTGATCCAGAACTGGATTATCGGTCCGGTCCTGATGTTCGCGCTCGCGGTAATCTTTCTGCGCGACCGCCCCGAATATGTGGCGTACTGGGCCCGGACCAGGTACTTCGCGCAGGACGCAGCCCTCAAGCCCGGAAGCTTGCCATCATCGGGATGATCTCGCGCTGCGGAGGGCCGCCGCTGATTTCTGCGCGCCCGGCCTCGATCGTCATATCGAGCTCGCTGCGTATCCCGAAGCGCTCAGGCAGATAAATCCCCGGTTCGACCGAAAAACAGGTGTTCTCAATCAAGCTGCGATGGTCACGGGTCTCGAGCGAGTCGAGATTCGCGCCCGTACCGTGGACTTCGCGGCCGATCGAATGGCCGGTGCGATGGACGAAATAATCGCCGTAACCCGCGGCCTCGATAACCTGTCGCGCGGCGCGATCGGCCTCCTGGCCGCTGAGCGGTTGGCGCTCGGCGATCCGGCTCCGGATCAGTTCGACCGCGGCGTCGCGCGCCGCGGCCACGATTTCGAACGTCGCCGCCAACTGCTGCGGCACGGCCTCGCCGACATAGCCCATCCAGGTCAGATCGCCATAGATACTGTCGGGCGCAGTCTCCTTCGCGAACAGATCGAGCAGCACGAGATCGCCCGGCCTGATCGCGCTGTCGTGCGTCGCAGTCGGAACAAAATGCGGATTGGCGGCGTGGGCGTTGACCGCGACGATCGGCGCTTCGTCGGTGCGCAACCCGCGCGCCGCGATGCGTTCGAGCACGAAGCGCTGGAGGCCATACTCGCTGCATGGCCGCTCCGCGCGGACGCGCCGCGCGATCTCGCCGAAGGCTTCGTCGACGATCGCACGCAGATGGAGCGCCGCGCGCCGATGTCCGGCGAGCTGCGCCGCGCTCAGCACCGCCTCGAAGCGCTGGATCAGATCAGCCGCGCTCACCACTTCGACGCCGTTGGCGCGCACCAGCTCGAGCGTCCCGGCGTCCACGCGCGAGACGTAGGGGATGGCGCACATCGGCGAATAGTTCATCGCGATCCGGCGGCATCCCTCGAGCAGGCGGGCGAGGCCGGCGATCATCTCGCGTTCCGAGCGATAGACCACCCGCACCCCGGCCGGCAGTCCGTCGAGCCGATGAGCCTCGACCGCCGAGACCAGCGCGCGCGGCGGCCCGGCCGCCGCGACGAAATAGAACCAGCGCCGCGTCGCCAAACCGCTTTCCGCCAGACCGAGAATCCGGTAGGCGAGCGGATCGCTCAGGCGGAAATCGTAGAACAACCAGCCGTCGAGGCCGGCGGCGGCGAGCGCACGCGAAATCTGCTCGAGGCGCTCCATCAGGTCGCCGGCCGGCGAAAGCGTTCGCCCCAGACATGCACCCGGCCGGTCTCGATCCGCACCATCGGATTCTTGTCCGGGCGCAGCGCCATCGTTCGATACTGCGGATATTTGTCGCGCAGATTACGCAGCGCCAGCAGGTATTCGTTGGGATCATCGACCACCGCGGCGGCGCCATGGATCAGCACGTAAGCCAGAAAGTCCCACTCCTCTTCGTAGTGATCGATCACCAGCGCGACGCGTGGATTCTCGGCGATATTGCGCATCCGCTTAATCCCGGCGCCGGCAACGCGCTTGGGTTTTTCGTCGATCACGAAATAGAAGCGCGCGGCGTCGTCGAACCAAAAACAGAGCGGAACGTTGTGCGGCGCGCCGCCGGCGTCAGCGGTCGCCAGATGGGCGACCCGCGCCAACCGCAGGAACTCGCGCACTGCGAGATCAGCCAGCGCCGATCGCGTTCCCTCGGGCATAACGATCCAAGGATCAGGCAAGTCCGCGGATTATTCAACCCGCGTCGAAACAGCAACCCGCTAGCGCTCTTCGCCGAACAGGAAGATCG
The DNA here is from genome assembly GCA_050736455.1 of Binataceae bacterium (SeqCode). Classification (GTDB taxonomy): domain Bacteria; phylum Desulfobacterota; class Binatia; order Binatales; family Binataceae; genus JAJPHI01. Next base: position 2,792 of record JBOHWF010000283.1, read on the forward strand.
CAAACGCCAGCGTCGCGAAGATCAGGTTCGGGGTCCACGCGGCGACCCACGCCGGCATAATTCCCGAGCGGCCGAGCGACGAGGTCAGCCCGAAGGCCAGCCAGTAGCCGAAGCCGATCGCGATCGCCAGTCCGAAACTGCGCCCGAGACTCAAACTGCGCGGCAACGGGTCGAGGCTCAGCGCGATCCCGAGCGCGACCATGATCAGACACGCCAACGGCATCGCGAATTTCAGATCGCGGTCGACGATATAGCCGCCGGGGTCGAGACCCTTGTGCCGCAGGTTGCTGATATAGCGATCCAGCTCCCACAAGCTGAACTCCTCGGGGTCGAGCTTGAGCAGGCCCAAATCCTCGGGCTTGAGCGACTGCCCGAACAGCGCGACGCTCGCGGCGCCCGCGACCTGGCCGTTGCGCTCCAGCCGGAAGCTGGTCGGACGGTCGGGCGCCCAGCCGTGGCCGTTCCAGGTCGCCGTCGCCGCGTGTTCGATATCGCGCAGCGCGTAATCCGGACCGAGTTGATAGAGCGTCACGCCGCGCAGCGTCAGATGGCGCGCGTCGTAGTGATCGGCGGAAAGAAAGCCGGTGCGCTCGCGCACCCAGATCCGCTGATTCGCGAAGACGCCCTTGATCTGCCGCTTCTTGAGCTCGACCTCGTAGAGATAGCGCGCCTGACGGGTCGCCAGCGGCACGATCGTTTCATTCAGGGCGAAATTGAAGATAACGACCACCGCCGCGACTGCGAGCACCGGCGCGGTCATCTCGAGCCGGCTCACGCCGAGTTGCTGGCAGGCCAGCACCTCGCCGCTGCGGTTGAGCAGCGCAAATCCGAGCAACACTCCGGCGAGACAGGCGACCGGCAGGAGCTGGGAGACGATCAGCGGGATTTTGAGCGCGAAATACTCAAGCCCGAGAACGCCGAAGCCGCCGTAATGAATCAGGTCGTTGAAGCGATCGAAGACGTCGCCGAGCAGGTAGGCGATGGTGAAAACGGCGAGGCACGCGAGGAACGGACCGAAAAACTGCCCAGCCAGAAACCGATCGAGCGTTGGCGAGAGCCGCGCCCGCGTACTCACGCCGCGACTCCGCGCCGGCGCTCAAAACGTTCGATGAAATCCCACAGGAAATCGCCGGCGCCGCGCCCCTGATCGCCACGATCGCCCGCCGCGCGCCAGAACAGCCAGACCGCCAGAAGAGCGAAAGCCGCGTCCGGGATGCTCATCGCGAAGAACGCGCCGAGCGCGCCGCGCGCCGCCAACGCCTCGCCCGCGCGCATCAGCGAGTAGTAGAAGAAGAACAGCGCGATCGCCACCCCGAAGCGCTCCGACTGGCCGCCGCGCGCCGGCTTCAGTCCCAGCGGCACGCCCAGTAGCGCGAACAGGATGGTCGTGAACGGCAGCGTGTACTTGCTTGCGAGTTCCGTCTCGGCGTCACGATCGGGTTTGCCCGCGGCGCGCGCCCGCGCGATCGTCTTGCGCAACTGCCCAAGACTCATCTCCTCCGGATCGCGGCCCGCGAGGCCCAGTCCCTCCTCGGGACGCACGCTCAGATCGTAGGTGCGAAAACTGGTTACGTGGCTGGTGTTCTTGGCGGCCTCAACCCCGAACTGCGAGCCGCTGAACAGCCTCAGCGTAATCGACTTCGCCGCCGGGTCCGGGATGATAATCGCGGAACGCGCGATGATCGTGCTCTGCTGCCTGGGATCGCGCGCGTCGGAAATCAGCACGCCCTCGAGCCGCTCATCGGCCGGAGAAATCGCGTCAACATAGATCACCAGCCCCGGAAAGTTTCGATTGAAGACCTTCTCCTTGAGCCCGGCGGTCGAACGCGTCTGGGTCAGCTCGAACAGCTGTTCGCGCAGATGGGCGTTGGCCCAGGGCCGCACCGAGAAGGCCAGCCAACTCGACACCAGGTACACCACCGCGGCCACGACCAGCACCGGCGCCGCGAGCCGATAGAGGCTGATCCCGCACGCCCGCGCCGCGGTCAGCTCGCGGTCCCCCGACATCCGCCCGAAGCCCATCAGCACGCCGAGCAACATCGCCATCGGAAAGGTCAGCTCGAGAAAGGCCGGCATGATAAACCCGATAAGCCCCAGGACGTCGCCCAGCGTGACGCCATGATTGACCACCATCTCGGTGAGTTTCAGCAAGCGACCGGTCACCAACGCGAAGGTTAGCAGCAGCACGCCGAGCGCCAGCGGCGCGAGCACTTCGCCCGCCACATACCGATCGAGAATCTTCAACCGCGGCATCGCTTCCACCAAGACGGCGCGGCGCGCCGTCCGATGCACTATAGCAGAGCGGCGCGATGAGCCAGGCCGACGCCACCCGCGAGGTCAAACGCGCCGCCAACTGCGCGAAAAATGCGCGATAGATGCGGCCTATGCCAGAACTGACAATTCCCCACACACCGCTAACGCCTTACTCGGCCGCGTGGACTAGCCATGTCCTGACGCCGCGGTCGGGCGGCTTATCGCTCAGCCGATTACCTGGCTCAAGCACGATCGGTACAGTGCCCATTTCGCCAACCTGGCCTGAAATCCAGTTACGTCTTCCCCCCGCCCTCCTCAGGCCGGGTGGCTTTCCGGGAGCGGACAGACGCCGCCCCTTTCCAGGCCGAGCGCGCGGATAAAACGTCCGTAGCCGACGAAGGCCGTGATACGAAAGCCGAGGTCGATAACCTCGGCTTCGGTAAAGTGATGGCGCAGCTCATCGAATAAGGCTTGGGACGCCTGCGTATGATCCCCCGCCAGCACCTCCGCATACCAAACGGCAGCCTTTTCGCGAGGAGTAAGCAGCGTGCTTTCGCGAAAGTTCGGCAGCTCTGCAATCTGTTCTTCGGTCAGCCCTTGTCGCTTTGCCAAAGCGACGCGCCCGTGCAGTCACAAATCGCATTCGTTCTTCTCCGCGACCTTCAGACGCGTCATCTAAGTCAGCCGCATATCGAGGCTTCCGCGCGTCTCGAAGATCAGCGGGAAGTAGTAGTTGACGAAAGCTTTGAAGACCTCCGGAGCATGGGCGAAGGCTCGGATAAAATCCGAACCCATGTACTCCTTATCGTATGTCCGCATCACGGCTTGGACTGTTGAATCGACCTGCGTGAAAGGGACCATGCTGACATACGCCATCGGGTTGCCTCGCATGAAGATTCTTGGGCTCGAACTCAGCGCTAAAGTCGTACAGAACCTGGCCGTTTTGCAAGCCGAAGGGACGACCTGTCGTTAGAAGTCGAACCGACGGCGCCTGCGGAGACGTGCTTTGCTATGGCGATCATCGGACACCGCTTAGAATCAATCGACGGCAGAATCACGACTTCTGAAAAGATGACGCTGAGGGGAAGTCAGCGAGGCTCGTAGCATCCTTCAGGCGAAGAAGACCAGCTCAGATTGAGGGAGCGCGAGTTTCAGGTCTTGCAGCGCAGCGAAGGCGCGTGAACTTGCGCAGACCTCACGTCGAGGGTCAAGAGGAGACGCGAGATTGGCTCAGAACAAACAATTTGCTATGGTCGCCCCAAATCGGCGAAAAATAACTGAAAGGACAAATATGATCAGATCTCGGCTTTTCTCAACCTTTGTCGTCGCGACAGCTCTGGCGGCGACCCTCATCATCGCCGGCTGCCATGGCAACAATCCCAACGGCGTCTACACCGATAGCACCGGGCGAGCGACGCTGGAGTTCAAAGATGGCAAGGCCTATATGAATTTGGGTGGATTGGCTATCGACGGCACGCCTTACGACGTCAAAGACGATAAGATCACAATTCATTACCCTTCCGATGGAATGCTAGCGGTATACTCGAATATGACCGTGAACAGCGACGGGACGCTTCAGAGCGGAATGGGAATTTGGAAGAAGAAGTGACTGCAAGCGCTGCGATCTTTTCGGCTGCACGGTAACCGACGAGCCGCTCCGCCGCGTTGCGCATTGGCAAGTGAGTGGGTGAAGAGAACCGCTTCGCAACCGCCGAGACGGAATGGTTACTGGCGTATGCCGACCAGCTTCGCGTTTTTTTGAGATGCGAAACTGCATGCGTTGCTCGGTTGGCTTTCAAAAATCTGGCTTTTTCCGCCGGGTCACCAGCTACGATGTATTCGTGAAAAACCCTTGAATCACTTACTAATCTTGGTGCCGGGGGCGGGACTCGAACCAATAGTTGTACTAAGCCGCCTGACGTATGCCGGGTAGGTGACGACGGGATCCGGCTCTTTCCGCTGAGAGGGTTAAAGGGTTCGAAATTCTGACGGCTAAATTAGCTTTCGAACCAGATGAAGTTGGCGATCCTTTCCTCCGTGTGGACGCACTGGCCGGACTGCTGATGATGCTTCACAACCGGTGGAGAGGATAATCGGTTCTTCTACGAGGCTGCGTTGGCCGTAATCCTTACTAGATGATGTCGAACGCGACTACCTAGATACAAAGTGTTTGGGGGAGATGTTTTCGGAGGTGGCGTGTTAGCGGCTCAACGGAGGGGAGATATGCGAAACGAAACGATCAGAATTCGGCTTCTTGGATTCGTCCGGAGAGGGATAATCGGCCTGGCGCTGGCGTCTGGGCTCAGTTTGGCCAGTGCGACTCTTGCCCGCGCGCAGAACGCGGTTCAGGTCTGCATCAATGATAAGAACGGCAAGGTAACTTTTCTCACCGCGGGAAAGTCCTGCACTTCGAAGCAGATGGTTGACGCGATTGGCGCGCAAGGTCCTGCCGGACCCGCTGGTCCTGCCGGTCCTGCCGGACCCGCTGGGCCTGCCGCGCTAGCAGTCAATCCCGTGCAAGTCGCAATACTCCACTGGTATCCAGCCAACACAGTCTCCAGTTTCGCGGTAGGCTCCGGACCCGCTTTTGTTGCCTTCGACGGTTCTAGTATCTGGGTCACCAATAACGGTTCCAACAACGTCACCGAGTTGGAAGCCAACACTGGGTCGGTAAAGGGAACCTTCGCGGTTGGCAGCGCGCCGGTGGGAGTCGCTTTCGATGGCGCGCATATCTGGGTTGCCAATGGGAATTCCAACAACGTCACCGAGCTAAACGCTAGCTCCGGCGCTGTTGTGGGTACGTT
>JBOHWF010000284.1:0-1955 GCA_050736455.1 Binataceae bacterium (SeqCode)
ATCCCGGGCCACGCGCGGTTACCTGGCTTTCACGAATACGCCGCCTCGAGCGCCTGCTTCATCGCGCTCACGGCGAAGTCGGCCTCATCCGCGGAAATCGTCAACGGTGGCGCGAGCCGAACCACACGATCGGCGTTGAGCGTCCAATTGATCACGACCCCGCGCGCGAGGCTCTCCGCGACGAAGCTGCGCACCAACTCGGCGGTTTCAAGCTCGATCCCGATCAGCAGTCCGATCCCGCGTATCTCCGTGACGCCCCGCGTGAGCGCCTCGCACAGCCGCTCCAGGAGCCGCGACCCGAACGCCGCAGCCCGCTCCCACAGGCGTTCCTGGACGATTACTTCGAGCGCGGCCAGACCCGTCGCGCACGACAGCGGATGGCCACCAAAAGTCGTAATGTGCCCCAGCGGCGGATCGTGCGCGAGCGTTCCGATAATTTCGTCGCTGCCGCAAAAGGCCCCCAGCGGTAAACCCCCGCCGAGCGCCTTCGCCAGTACGATCAGGTCGGGCACGACCCCGAAATGCTCGAGCGCGAAGAGCCGCCCGATGCGTCCCAGACCGGTAAGAACCTCGTCGAAAATTAGCAGCGCTCCGATCTGATCGCAGCGTCGGCGCAGTGCCAGCAGAAAACTCCGGCGCGGAATCCTGACGCCACCTTCGGCCTGGACCGGCTCGACGATTACCGCCGCCACTCCCCCGTCGATTTCCGCCAGCGCTCCCTCGTCATCATACGGCAGATGCCGTACCGGGCCCGGCAGCGCGCCAAACGGCGCGCGAAAGGCCGGGTTCCCGGCCAGGGCCAGCGCGCCGAGCGTGTCGCCATGATAACCGCCGTCAAACGCGACGAACCCGTCGCGCCTGGTATATTTGCGCGCGGTCTTCAGCGCGCCCTCGATCGCTTCTGCACCACTGTTGGTGAAGTACACCCGTCCGCGATCTTTTGGAAGCAGCCCGGCTAGACGCGCAGCCAGTTTGGTCTGGCTCTCGAGTATGTATTCGCCGTAGACCATCACGTGCAGATGCCGCCGCGACTGACGCGCGAGCGCCTCGAGCACCTCTCGACGCCCATGTCCGAGCGCGGACACTCCCACGCCCGCGATCAGATCGAGATAGCGGCGGCCGTCCCGGCAATATAGCCAGCAGCCCTCGGCGCGCTCGATTTCGAGGCCGATCGCCGCCCCCGAGGTCTGCGCAAGGTGGGCGATAAAATCGTCACGCGCGGAGCTCATCGCGTTCTATGCTGCGGTGCGTCTTCACAATACGCAACCCACACAAAACGACAGCGGCGGACGCGATCCGCGTCCGCCGCTGTTTTCCCGCAAAGCGGGTTCTTCTAGAGCAGGTTGAAGTTATACTGGAGCTGTGCGGTCAAGAGGCTCTCGCCCTTGAACAGCCCGAGCCCCTGTATCTTGTTGCTCCCCATGATCTCGATCGCCTGGAACTTCGCGAAGTACTTCTTGGTCCACGGCGGATTCAATACCACCGTCGGGAACAACGCGAAGGTGTTGCCCGCGGGCTGGTAGATCATCGTCCAGGTCGGCTCGATGTCTTCCCAGAACCAGCCGGTCCCGATACTCGCCAGCGCAAAGACCTGGTTTTTCTGGTTCTGCTGATCGAGTAGCACGCCCTCCACCGTGTCCTTGGAATTGTCGAGCGTCATCTGGTCGAAGACCTCAAAGAAGGCCGTCAGGTTGCCGGTGCTGGTCAGCCACGGCGCATAGGCCTGGTCGATGTCCAGCGCGACCATCCACTTAACCTGATCGGAATAACGGACCGACGAAAAGGCCAGTGGGTTCGCAGTCTGGTAAGACGCATGATTGACATAGATGGCCTCGGCGCGTCCGACCACCGGCAGATATTCGCTGACCGACGCGGGCACCGGCAGCGGCCGGTCAGCCGTAATGCCAACTTCCTGAAGAGCCGGGAAATACAACTGTAAGAGGTTGGTGTAATAG
>JBOHWF010000285.1:0-5332 GCA_050736455.1 Binataceae bacterium (SeqCode)
AGTCTTGAGCGATCGGTGTAAGCTGCGCCGGCCCGGAAATTCCATTTTCACCACAACCAGCATTTGGAGACGAGATGACAGCACTGCTCCACGCGATCGTGCTCGGCATCGTGCAAGGACTGACCGAGTTCTTGCCGGTTTCAAGTTCGGCCCATCTGATAATCGTGCCTTGGATACTCAAGTGGGAGGACCCAGGTCTCGCCTTCGACGTGGCCCTGCACCTCGGCACCCTGCTCGCCCTGCTGATCTTCTACTGGCGGAACTGGCTCGAGATGGGGGCGGCCCTCGTCAACGGTGACCGCGCGAATCGACGCCTGCTGACCATGCTCGTGGTCGCCTCAGTCCCCGGCGCGATCATCGGTGTCTTGCTGGAAAAAGCCGCCGAGACCACCTTCCGCTCGCCGTGGATCATCGGCGTCACGCTCGCGATCATGGGCCTCGCCCTATGGTACTTCGATCGCGTCGAGCCTCAGAAGCGAACGATTCACGAAATCGGCCTGCTCGACGCTATACTGATCGGCCTCAGTCAGGCGGTGGCAATCATTCCGGGGGTCTCGCGCTCGGGCGCGACCATAACGGTGGCGCGCATCCTGCGCCTCGAGCGAACCGACGCGGCTAATTTTTCCTTCCTGATGGCGACGCCGATCATCGCCGGCGCCGGCCTGCTCGAGGGCCGCCACCTGCTCCGGATGGGCCTCGGCGCCGACGTGACCGCGGGCTTTGTGGCTTCAGCCATCTTCGGCTTGCTTGCGATCGCCGGGCTGATTCGCTTTGTCAGAACCCGAACCTACGGCCTTTTCGCCTGGTATCGCGTCGCGCTCGCCGCCTTGGTGATCATCGTCGCGCTCGCGCGGGGCTGATGTTCGATCGGCTCGGCCCACCCCCATCGCGCTGAGATGACGAAGCGCACCGCCTCAGGTTTTACTTCACTGCCGTGCGAGTGTCACCGTCGTAAGTGTAGAGTTGCGCGCCCTCGTCGCGCGTCTTTTTGTGGGTGCCGTCGCAGAACGGCTTGTTCTTGGAGAGTCCGCATCCGCAAATCCAGGCGGGCAACTCGGTGCCCTCAGGAACTTCATACGGTCCGGTCTCGTCATGTCTGACCAATCGTGCCATTCCCTAATCCTCCGGGTGTAATTGAGCGCGGGACTACGATGGCCTCCGCGCAGCCGCAATCAAAGACCAGCGCCGTCGCAGAGTCAAACACCCGCGATCTGCGTCCTTTTCCCGATCCCTCGCCCTTGTCCTAGAGAGAGGGCAAGCGGCGAGCGCGCAAGCGCAGCCGCGCGAGTGAGGGGCAGTTGCGAAAGTAGGTACGGAAGGAACCCTCACCCTTGGTCCCTCTCCCTAAGATAAGGGCGAGGGATCAGGAGGCTGCGCTCAACTCGTCGAGCAGCCCCTTCGCTTCCTTGAGGTCGAGCGTGTCGAAGCCCTCGGTGAACCAGCCGTAGATCTCCGCGAGCATCCTGCGCGCCTCCTCGCGACGGCCCTGCTTCGCCCGCAACCGCGCGAGACTGGCCGTCGCACGCAGCTCCCAGGATTTGGCGCTCTGATTTCGTGCAATCTCAATGGCTCGCTCAAAGCAGCTCCGAGCTTCCGCAGTATTGGATTCGTCTCGTCGCAGCAGCGACTCGCCTTTGAGCCGATGGACTTCAGGCTCGTGTTCATGTTCTTCTCGCCCTGCGGCCGCCTCTGCTTCCGCCAAGACACTTAGCCCCTCGTCGAGTCGGCCCGTCTCCACGTATGCCTCCCCCAAGAGGCACAGAAAAAACGGGCGCCTCAACTCAGTGCCTTGAGCGCGAGACGCGGCTAGAGACTCCTCCATCAGCGTAATCCCCTCTTCGATTTTCCCCTGTTGGGCCAACGCCCAGCCGCGAACGCCAAAGGCCGAAGGCAACTGGTCGGTAAACCCCTGCTCGGCCGATATCGCAATAACGCTCTCCGCGGCCTCTTGCGCTGCATCCGGCTGCTGCAGCTTCACCAGCAGCCTGCCGCCGAATCCTTGAGCGAAAGTCACACTATGAGGATGGGACAGCGCTCGGGCCAGTGCCAGCGACTCATTGCTTCTCTTGAGAGCTTGGGCCGGGTAGCCGAGATTCCACAGCACCGCGGCCTCGAACGACAGCATCGCTACTCCTTGATCAGCCAGCGCAGACCGGTGAGCTAGCTGGCGATGGCGCCCGAGATCATCCAGGCCGTAGAGAGAGATTGCTTGTTCAAACTGGTCCCGCGCGCGAAGCAGCTCCCCCATCGAGAACAGAGCGTCCCCCAGAAGGTTCCGAGCTGTCCACAAGAGCCTTGGATTGTGCGCGTTCTGCGCCAGCTGTATAAGCCGTTCGGCGACACCACACGCCGGACGTAACTGAGCTCGTAAGTAGTAGAGGGCCCACAGCCCGGCCAAGGCCTGAAAAAGCTCCGGGGAATCGCCCAGCCGCTCACAGAGCTGCAATGCGCGAGTATACGCTCGCTCGGTTTCTGCCACGGCCCAGCCTCTAACCGGGATTAACGTCAGACCCAGGGCCAGTTGCAGTGGCAATTCTCGCCGCATGCACTCGGGGCTGTCTGGCAAACTATGCAACAGATCGATCGCGGTACCGAGATTGGCGATCGCCTCTGCGTGCGCGGAGCGCTGGATCGCTTGCTGGCCCGCACGCCCTAGGTATTCGATCGCCTTGTCGGCGTTGTCGCTATGGCTGTAGTGATGCGCCAACTGGCCGAGGTGATCGTTCAGTTGACCCGCGAACATCAACTCGATCGCTTGTCCCGCGCCCTCTGGAGCAGCTTGCGGCGCTCGATCAGGAGTGAATTGTAGGCGACCTCCTGCGTCAGCGCGTGCTTGAACACATACTCGACGCCGGTTGCGGCGGGCTGCTCATAAATGAACTCGGCCGCGCGCAATTCCGCCAGTATGCGTTCCACTTCCGTCTCCGGCACTGCGCTCATTTTGCGAATCAGAGCGAGCGGCGACTCCCGGCCGATTACCGCGAGGGTTTGCAACAAATCTTTTTGCTCTGCTGACAGCCGGTCGATGCGCGCCGCCAGTATTCCCTGGACGGTTGGCGGCAAGCGCAATTGCGAAAGCGCGCGCGTCACCTTCACGACGCCGTTGCGCGTCAGCGCACCCTCATCGAACAGCGCCTGCACCATCTCCTCGATGAAGAAGGGATTGCCGCCGGTGCGTTCGGCGATTAGCCGCTTGAGGGGTTCAAGCTCGACGCTCTCACCTAACAGCGCAGCCAGCATCGCGGCGCTATCTGTCCCGCCCAGCGGGTCCAGCCTGAGCTGCGAGTAGCAGCTCTTGTTTGTCCACTCGTGGCGATACTCGGGGCGGTAGTTCACGAGTAATAACAGCCGCGCATTAACGATGCTGTCGGCGAGCAAATTGAGCAGCGCCTGCGTCTGTTCGTCGATCCAGTGCAGATCTTCAAAGATCACGACCACCGGCTGCTTGAGGCTCTCACGCACTACGATCCGTCTGAGCGCGTCGAGCGTGCGCTGGCGCTTGATCTGCGGATCCATCTGCGCCAGCGGGTCGGCGCCCTCGAAGATGCCGAGCAAGCCGAACAGCTAGGGCAGCGTGTTCTCCAGCGCCGGGTCCAGCACGGCCAGCGCGCTACGGACCTTCGCGCGGCGCGCGGCCGCATCGTCGGCGTCCGTGATATCGAAGTAGCCGCGCGGCAGTTCAAGCACTGGCAGCCATGCTGAAGCCTTGCCGTGCGACACCGAGTAGGCTTCGAGTACTTTGCACGTCGGTGGGCGAGCCGCCTTGAACTCGTAGTACAGCCGCGACTTGCCCGCGCCCGCCTCGGCCATCACCGCGACCACTTGCCCGTTGCCGCTGATTGCCAGCTCAAGCGTGCGCCGCATCTGCTCGAGCTCGTGCTGGCGGCCGACGAACTTCGTCATCCCGCGCCGCGCCGAGAGCTCGAAGTGCGTCCGCAGCGGGCCGAGTCCAGTCACCTCATACACATCGATTGGCTCGCTGACGCCTTTGACCGTCATCGGCCCCAGCGCGCGCAATTCGAAATAGCCCTCGCACAGTTGGCGCGTGTATTCGCTCACCGCAATCGAACCTGCTGGCGCGAGCGCCTCCAGCCGCGCCGCCAGATTGGCTGTATGGCCGATCAGCCGGTATTCAACCTTGCCGTCGCTCTCGACAAACGCCGCCACCACTTCGCCGGTGTGGACCCCAACGCGGGCTTCGAGTGATTGCAAGCCCTTGGCCGTGCGCCGCCGCCGCGCGGCGCCGAGTTCCTGCTGCATCTGGAGCGCGGCGTACAGTGCGCGCTGCGGATGATCCTCGTAGGCGACCGGCGCGCCGAACAACGCGAAGATGCCGTGCCAGTCGTCCGCACGACGTAGCCCTCATAGCGCTGCACGGCCGCAACCATCAGGCGCAACGCCGGATCGACGATCGCGCGCGCCTCTTCCGGATCGAGCTTTTCCATCAGCGCGGTCGAACCTTTGAGGTCCGCGAATAGCGCGGTGAGGAGCTTGCGCTCGCCTGCGAGATTTTCCGGCGCAGAAGTGGCGCTTACCCGAATCTTCGGGCCGTCGAATTGCTCAGCCGCAGCTTCGCGCGGTGTGCCAAGCACGACTCCACACGAATCACAGAACTTGGCGTCGGGGCGATTCTCGGCTCCGCCGGACGGGCACTGAGGCGAAAGTTGTGCGCCACATTTGTCGCAGAACTTCGCCGTGTCCCGATTATCCGTGCCGCACTTAGCGCAGCGCATCACGCCCACCCTCTCCTACGCGCTCAACTCATCGAGTAAAGCCTTGGCCTCTTTCAGATCGAGCGTGTGGAAGCCCTCGGTGAACCAGCCGTAGAGCTCTACGAGCCTCGCGCGCAGATGCGGCTACACCCACCACATACGCCTAGTTAAGAGCGGAAACCTTGAATTAGCAAATCACGGGTATTCCGTCATGCGAGCGGCTGATGAGCCGCTTCGGCGGCTTCGTCCAGTGACACTCGGCTCGCGTCCGTGCCGGCAACCAAAAATGCCACCCCGATAATCGCGACGAGAATGCCTGCGATTTCGCGCAGGCTCGGGCGCTCGCCCAGAAAAACTATTGCGAAACCTATCGATAGAATCGGCACGCCGGGGATCACGAAAGCCGTGGTCCACGCCAGTGAGAGACGGCTGATCGCGCCATACCAGGTCAGCGATCCGACAAAATAGACGACGGCCCCGGTGAAGCAGCCGGCCAGCAGAACATCGCGGCCGGCCAGGTGTGTGACCGCGCCGCCCCTCACGATGAGCGTCATCACCATCAGGACCAACGCGGAATAGATATAGCGGGCGGCCACCATGCATCGCGGCCGGATCGGCGG
>JBOHWF010000286.1:0-8190 GCA_050736455.1 Binataceae bacterium (SeqCode)
CCCCACCACTGTGCGGCATCCCGCTCGCCATCAAGGACATCTACCTGACGCGCGGCATCCGCACGACCTGCGCGTCAAAAATCCTCGGAAATTTCGTCGCGCCGTATGATGCCACGGTCATCGCGCGGCTGCGCGAGGCCGGCGCCGTGTTCCTCGGCAAAGCCAATATGGACGAATTCGCGATGGGCTCGTCCACTGAGAATTCCGCCTTCGGGCCGACCCACAATCCTTTCGATCTGGCGCGTGTAGCCGGCGGATCGTCCGGCGGTTCCGCCGCCGCAGTCGCCGCCGACGAGTGCCTCGCCGCGCTCGGCACCGATACCGGCGGCTCGATCCGCGAACCCGCGTCGTTTTGCGGCGTCGTTGGCCTCAAGCCGACCTACAGCCGCGTCAGCCGCTACGGCGTGATCGCCTTCGCCTCGTCGCTCGATCAGGTCGGCCCCTTCACCAAGAGCGTGCGCGACGCCGCCATCATGATGCGCGCGCTGGCGGGCGCCGACCCGCTTGATTCGACCTGCGCGGGCCGGGCCGTGCCGGACTACGAAGCGGCGCTCACCGGCGAAATCAAGGGACTGCGCATCGGCGTGCCGCGGGAATACTTCGTCGCGGGCATGAACGCCGAGGTCGAAGGCGCCGTGCGCGGCGCACTGCGGCAGTTCGAGTCGCTGGGCGCGCGCCTGGTCGAAATCACGCTCCCGCATACCGAGTATGCGATCGCGACTTACTATATTGTCGCAACCGCCGAGGCCAGCGCCAATCTGGCACGCTACGACGGCATCCGCTACGGCCTGCGCGTCGAGGCCGCTAACAATCTCGAGTTATACAATCGCACGCGCGCGCGCGGCTTCGGCGCCGAGGTCAAACGGCGGATCATGCTCGGCACCTTCGCGCTCTCGAGCGGCTACTACGACGCCTACTATCTGAAAGCGCAGCAGGTGCGCACCCTGATTCGGCGCGACTTCGAGGAGGCCTTCGCCCGCTGCGACCTGATCGCGACGCCGGTCGCGCCGACCACCGCCTTTCGCCTCGGCGAGAAGACCGCCGACCCGCTGCAAATGTACCTCTCGGACATTTTCACGATTTCGGTTAATCTGGCAGGACTGCCCGGGCTCTCGCTTCCGTGTGGTTACGACGCCACCGGGATGCCGATCGGACTGCAGATCATCGGCGCGCCGTTCGGCGAGGAATCGATGCTGCGGGCAGCCGACGCGTACGAAACGTCAGGCGCGTGCGCGCGCCGTGCGCCAGTGCTGTAAAGTGAAGCTCGGGGCCTGCGCACGGCGAATCCCATCGCAGCAAAATGAACTACCGAATGTCTATTGAAAAAAATGTCTATCGAAAAATATGAAGCGGTAATCGGACTCGAAGTCCACGCCCATCTCGCCACCCGCTCGAAGCTCTTCTGCGGATGCGCCAACGGCTTCGGCGCTGGGCCCAACGAGCACGTCTGCCCGGTCTGCCTCGGGATGCCCGGCGTGCTGCCGGTGCTCAACCGCGACGCGGTCGAGCTCGCGATTCGGATGGGACTCGCGGCGCATTGCACGATCGCGCCCTCCTCGATCTTCGCGCGCAAGAGCTATTTCTATCCGGACCTGCCGAAAGGCTACCAGATCAGCATGTACGATCAGCCGCTATGCATCGGCGGTTATATCGAGATTCCCCATAACGGCGGGACCCGGCCGATCCGCCTCGTGCGCATCCACATGGAGGAGGACGCCGGCAAGAATATCCACGAGGGCGATTTTAGCCTCGTCGATTTCAACCGCTCCGGCGTGCCGCTGGTCGAGATCGTGAGCGAGCCCGATATTCGAACGGCGGAAGAGGCCGCGGCGTACCTGCACGAGTTGCGCGCGCTGCTGCGCTACACCGGCGCTTCCGAAGCCCGCATGGAAGAGGGCAACTTCCGCTGCGACGTCAACGTCTCAGTGCGGCCCAAGGGTACGGAAAAATACGGGACCAAGACCGAAATCAAGAATCTCAACTCGATCCGCTTCGTCGAAAAGGCGATCGTCCACGAAGTCGCGCGCCAGATCGAGGTCATCGCCACCGGCGGCCGCATCCCGCAGGAAACCCATCTCTGGGATCCGGTTCGCGAAGAGACCCGCCCGATGCGCTCGAAGGAGTTCGCCAACGACTATCGCTACTTCCCCGAGCCGGACCTGCCGCCGCTGCGCGTCAGCAACGAACTGATCGAGCGGATCACTGCGTCGATGCCCGTCCTGCCCGCCCAGCTCCGCGAAAACCTCGTGCGTGATTATGGCCTGACAGTCTATGAGGCCGGCGTGCTCACCGAAGATCGCGAGCTGGCCGATTACTTCACGAGTCTGCTCGCCGTGGGCCTCAAGAATTACAAAGCCGCCGCCAACTGGGTCATGACCGAAGTCCTGCGCCTGGTCAACGAGAGCGGCCAGCCGCTCGCCGAGGCTGCGCCCACCGCAGACGAGACTGGCGCGCTCCTCAAGCTGGTCGAGGACGGCGCGATTAGCCTCAACGCCGCCAAGACCGCTTTCGCCGCGATGGTCAAGTCGGGCAAAGGCGCGGTTGCGACCGTCGGCGAGCTCGGCCTGATGCAGGTTTCCGACGAAGCCGCGATCGTTGAGGCCTGCGATCGCGTAATCGAAAGACACATCCGCAAGGTCGGCGAGTACCGTGCTGGCCGCGACAAACTCTTTGGCTTTTTTGTCGGTGCGGTGATGAAAGAGATGGGAGGCACGGGCAATCCGCGGATGGTCAACGAGATTCTCAAACGCCAGCTCGACGGTTGAGTCGTAATCGCCGCTCGCCTCGAAATCCACGCGATGGATGAAGTCTCCATCACGGATTCATCGCCCGCTCGACCTGCCTTCCGCGCGCTAAAATCTGTCCCGCAGCGAATTCTCGCCAAGGAAGTCAACTGGCTCGGCGACCTCGTGATGAGCCTGCCGGCGCTGCGCGCCATTCGCGACGCCTTCCCCGGCGCGCGACTCGCGGTTTTGATCAAAGAGGATCTCGCAGGCTTCTTTGACGGCGTCGGCTGGATCGACGAAGTCATAACCTATCGCGCGGCCTCCGGCTTGCGCACTCTGCGGCGGAATTGCGAAGTGATTCGCGCAATTCGCGCGCGCCGTTTCGATCTCGCGATACTTTTCCCCAACAGCTTCGAGTCTGCGCTATGGGTCGCGCTGGCTCGAATTCCCAATCGCGCCGGCTATGTCACCGACTGGCGCCGCACACTGCTCACCCATCGCGCCACGCCCGCTCCGGACGCCCTAACCGGCCATCAGTCGGGTTACTGGCTCGCGATGGTGCGCGATACGCTTGGCGTACGCGTCTGCGCAGAGAGAGCCGGCGACCAGCTCGAACCCTCGCGTGACCATCTGGAGCGAGTGCGGGGCTGGCTCGCAAGTCGGCGAGTCCCTCCCGCCGGCCCGCTGATCGCGATCGCTCCGGCCGCGGCCTTCGGCCCCGCGAAGGAGTGGCCGTCCGAGCGTTACGCCGAGTTGATCGATCGTCTGAAGGCAGAGCACGACGCCCGGTGCGTGATCATCGGTGCTGAGTCAGAACGCTCGAAATGTGAGCGGGTTGCCGCGACCGCGGGTGCGATCGTCGCCGCCGGCGCGCTCGGCTTGGGCGAGCAGATCGCGCTGCTGAGCCTCTGCAACGGCTTCGCCGGCAACGACTCGGGTGCGATGCATCTCGCGGCGGCGGTCGGCATTCCGACCGTCGGCATTTTCGGCTCGACCAATCCCGCGCGCACCGGACCGCTCGGACCGCATGCACGATTCATCCTGCATCCCCCGCCCTGCAACCCCTGTCTGGCGCGCACCTGCCGCTTCGGTCACTACGACTGCCTGCGCGCGGTCAGCGTGAGCGAGGTCGCGGCGATGCTCGAGCAACTCGGCGCCTTCGGTTCAGATATTGACCCCTCGCCCTCATCTTAGGGAGAGGGCAAGCGGCGGCACCGCCAACGCGCGGGTGAGGGTCAATCTGCCTGAGAGATGACCCGGAGACGCGAGCGTCGGCTAGTATATATCTTTGATCTTTGCCCGGTGCGACCACGGAGAATCGTTCATGAAGCTGACTGAGTTAGCGCAAAAGCTTGGCCTGCCGCTCCGCGGCGACGGCGCGCTCGAAATCACGGCGCCGGCCCCGATCGAGCTGGCCGGGCCCGGTATGATCACGTTCGCGACCGGACCAAAATACGCCGTGGCGCTGCGATCCTCGGCCGCGGCCGCAGCGATCGTACCCGCCGAGCTCGCGGCCGATGCGCCCGCCGCAGCGTTGATCAGCGCGAATCCGGCCTTCGATTTCGCGCGCGCGCTCGAAGTCTTCTTTCCGCCTTATCGTCCACCCGCCGGAATCCATCCGAGCGCCGCGATTGCCGCGTCGGCTCAAATCGGCGCTAACGCCCATATCGGCGCATACACGGCGATCGGCGAGAACGTGACGGTCGGCCACAACGCGGTGATTCATCCGCATGTGACGATCTATGCCAACGTCCGGATCGGCGATGACTTCGTTTGCCACAGCCAGGTTTCGATCCGCGAAGGCGTCACGATTGGAAATCGCGTCACGATTCTCAACGGTGCGGTGATCGGCGCTGACGGCTTCGGCTATGTCGAGCATCGCGGCGCCCTGCTCAAAGTCCCGCAGGTGGGCAGCGTGACGCTCGAAGACGACGTGGAAATCGGCGCCAACACGACGGTCGATCGCGCCACGATGGGCGCGACGATCATCCGGCGCGGGGTCAAACTCGACAACCTGATTCAGGTGGGCCACAACTGCGAGGTCGGCGAATACTCGCGGATGGCGGCGCAGTCGGGCCTCGCCGGCTCCGTCAAGCTCGGGAGCTGGTGCCAGTTCGGCGGACAGTCGGGTTGCGCTGATCATGCGATCGTCGGCGATCGAGTTCGCGTCATTGCCCAGGCCGGAGTGCATAACGATCTGGCGGACGACGCTCTAGTCGGCGGCGCGCCGGCGATTGATCTCAAGGTCTTTCGCCGCATGGTCGCGGTCGAGCCGCGCCTGCCGGAACTCGCGCGCCGCCTGCGCGCGCTCGAGAAACTCGTCATGCAGCTAGAGTCGTGACTGAAGCAAGGTTTACAGATCGCGCGTGGTCGCATATGAAGCAGATAGCCACTGAATTTGCCTCGAGCTTTGTTGGATAAGGCGTCGACCGTGGAAAGCGAAAGCGCGCGTTTCAAGCTGCTCTACGACCTCGGCTGCGGCTTCGCCGCGCGGCTCGAACTGGACGAGCTGCTCCCGTTCATCATCAAGAAGTGCCGCGACGCGATGGACGCCGACGGCGCGTCGCTGTTGTTGCTCGATCGCGAACGCAACGAGTTTTATTTCCCCTACGTCTCCGGCGCCGAGACCGAAGCCATCACGCGCCTGGGCGGCGTGCACTTTCCCGCCGATCAGGGTTTTGCCGGTGAAGCGCTGAAGACCGGACGCTCGGTGCGGGTGGACAATGCGCAAAGCGACGCGCGTTTTTATCACGGCGCGGACGAGACCACCGGCCTGGTCACCCGCAATCTGATCGCGACGCCGCTGATCTCGCCGCAAGGTCCACTCGGCGTGATCGAAGTGGTCAACCGGCGCGGGCTCGAGGCCTTCTCCAGTGAGGACGTGCATTTCCTCGAAGCGCTCGCCGGCAGTATCACTATCGCGGTCGAGAACGCCCACTTCTATGCGCAGATGCGCGCCGCCGAAGCGACGCTGCGCACCCAAGTCGGCGCGCTGCGCCGCGACCTCGCCCGCCACGATCGTTTCAGCGAGATGATCGGCACAAGCCCGGCGATGGCCGAGGTGTTTGCGCTGATGGAGACCGCGGCGGCCTCCGCGATTACGGTTTTGATCGAGGGCGAGACCGGCACCGGCAAGGAGCTGGTCGCGCGCGGCATCCATCGCGCGGGCGTTCGCACCGAAGCGCCGTTCCTCGCAGTGAACTGTGCGGCGATGCCCGAGAATCTGCTCGAGAGCGAGCTCTTCGGCCATCGGCGCGGCGCTTTCACTGGCGCGATGCGCGATAACCCGGGGCTGTTTCGCGCGGCCGCCGGCGGCTCGGTCTTCCTCGACGAGATCGGCGATATGCCGCTCGCGATGCAGGCCAAGCTGCTCCGCGTGCTCGAAGAGCAGGAGGTCGTGCCGGTCGGCGAGAACTTCCCGATCAAGGTCGATGTCCGCGTCATGTCCGCGACCAACCGCGATCTGCGCGCGCAAATCCAGCGCGGAACCTTCCGCGAGGATCTTTACTACCGGATCGCGGTATTTCCGATTCGCGTGCCGCCGTTGCGCGAACGGCGGGAGGATATTCCCGTTTTGGCAAGCCGCTTCCTGATCGGCGCCGCCGAGCGTCATCATAAACAGTTTCCCGGGTTCGACGAGGCTGCGACGCGCCTGCTTGCCTCGTTTAGCTGGCCGGGCAATGTCCGCGAGCTGCAAAATGAAATTGAACGCGCTGCTGCGCTTGCCCGCGACGGCGAGACCATCGGGGCAAACCGGCTGTCGGCTGTCCTGCATTCGGCTACCTCGCAGCCGCCTGCCCCAGTCCGAGTTCCCGCCAGCGTCTCAGAATCGCAGATGAGTCCCGCGGGTAATCACGGTAGCCTTGTCGAGGTGGACGGCGATCGCTCGCTGCGCGAGGCCCGTGCTGCCTTTGAAGCCCGCTATATCGGCGAAATCCTTCGCGAGTGCGCGGGTAATCTCTCACGTGCGGCCAAAAAGATGGGGGTCTCGCGGGTCCAGCTTCAGCGCAAGGTCAAGGAATACGGCTTACGCTAGCGAAGGCGTGCTGTACGCCCGAGCGCGCAGACGAGTCTTATCTTGGCCGCAAATCGGGTGGGTGGCCGACTCTGCGAAGCTCAACGGAAGACCAGACTCCGCCACGCCTCGACGAGCTAAATTTTTTGAGTCGCCTTAGCGTGATCCGGCGGGCACGACCAAAAAGCGCACATCATATCGTGGTTGATACAGATCGTTCGCCTCGCGGCGCGGCTTGCATGGCAAAGGCGATGATTGCATCCCGCTGATACCGCGGATCGGCTGGCATAAGCGTTGCTGACAAACTCTGCGTGTAGGCTCCCGAAATTTGGAAGCCCACAAGGGGGGTTTGTGACAATGTCCGACACGTCGGAACTGCCCGAACGGGACATGGGTATCGCCTCGGCGCTGCTCGAAATTGCCCGCGTTCGCTACGAGGCCTTTCGCGAGCGCTTCGGACGAGATCCGGAGCCCGACGAGCCGTTGCTGTTCGATCCCTGCGAGGATAAGCCCGTCGCCGCCAATCCCTCCGATCAGCTGCTTCAGGTGGTCAGCGCCGCGATGCTCTGCAACGTGGACGCCGACACGGTGCTGGGTTACCTCGGCTTTAGCTACGCACACTAGGGAGCTGCCTCACGGCCATCTTTCAGCCCGCGAGGTCGCGGTTGAGAGAGTGGCGCCGCATGCGCTCGAGACCGCGACGGGCGATAGCGGCCGCCGCCTCGAGGCGGACGCGTTCGAAGCTCGGCCAATCGTTAAAATCGATCACCGAGAAACCGCTTGTTGCGACCACGGCGTCGCCACCCCAAACTTCGAGTCCGAGTGCTTGTGCACCGCGTCCAGCCGCGACGACAAGCTGGCGGCACACTGACTCGGCCAACCGAAAGCCGTCGTCCTCGATAGTTGAAAAATACTGCTCGCCGTTGCCCACGCCATAGAACTTGACCACCGTCCCCTCGACTTCCTGCTGAATATAAGCCTGCCGAATCCCGCGCTGCGCGAATCGGATCAACGTCGCTTCGAGTCGCGTAGCGCCGGTCACCCGGCTGACGTCCTCTTCTGCGAGGGCGTGTAAATCCCCCCGCTTGACGTACACTGGTCTTGATAAATCCAGCGCCTGCAGCGCCGTGAAGTCGAGCGGCGCTGCAGTTCGAACTACCGCGCCGGCGGGCGCTGGCACGCGGGCCTTGCTCAAGCCCAGGCCGAGCAGGTCCCGGTAACAATTGCGAATCGCCAGCGCCGAATTGATCACGACCGCCCCGGCCTCTTCCACCGCGGCCAAGCGGCCAAGCGCGTCGCCGCCTTGACACATCGCCAGCACCAGTTGCGCGTCAGGCGATGGCGACGCTACAAAGGCGGGGGCTTCCAGCGCGACGGTTCGCGCGCCCATCGCGCGCAGATGATCGAGCACCGCGTCCATGATCGCGCGGTCGGCGCCGACCTTGCCGG
>JBOHWF010000287.1:0-6081 GCA_050736455.1 Binataceae bacterium (SeqCode)
GTGCGGGCGTGGCGCTCGGGCACAAAGACCGCGTCGAAGCCGCAGCGCTCGGCCTGCGCAGCTTCGTCGAGGAGTTGGGCGGCGAAATCGGCGCTGCGCTCGGGGCTCGGCTCGGGCTGCTCGTAAGGGCCGCCGTGAGTATCGGGCATGTAGCCAAATTGAACCATCGCATTAAGCCTCCGGGGGCGCGAATCGACCAATAACTCGTTAGCGAATCCCGGCTAACTTCGCCTGACGCGCCGGCAAATGCAACTGTCGAGGCCGCGCCTCGCAGACTCGGCCGCCCCCTGGCGTGGCCCGCGGCGAGCGGACGGAGAACCCTCACCCTTGGTCCCTCTCCCTTGGACAAGGGAGAGGGATCTGGAAATGACGCAGCATGCAGACTCCCTTCGTTGCTTCGCTCCTCAAGGGCAGGGTTCCTGCTTGCTGCGCCATCGGCAGAAACGGATTGACTTGGCGACGCGAGTCGCAGAAACTCCAGCCCGCCCGCATGCTCAGGAAACTGCTTTCAGCAATCGCGCTGGTTGGCTTCGGGGTCGCGCTCGCGCTCGTCGTGCTCGAGGTTGGAATCCGGATCGCGAATTGGCGCTTCCCCTACTTCTACTGCTACGACGCCGAACGCGGATGGGGCCTTAATCCGGGGACCCAGGGACGTTATACGCGGGAGGGCGACGCGTGGCTCAGGATCAATCAGGACGGCTTTCGCGGTCCCGACTACCCTCGCGTCAAACCGGCCGGGGTCGTGCGGGTCGCCGTGCTCGGCGATTCCTACGTCGAGGCCATGCAGGTCGCGGAGGACCAGACCTTCACGGCGGTGGTTGGCCGGATGCTCGCCAATTGTCCGGCGCTCAAGGGCCGCAAGGTTCAGGCGCTCAACTTCGCGGTTGACGGCTACGGCACCGCGCAGGAATTGATCACGCTGCGGCGCAAAGTGTGGGCCTATCAGCCGGATATCGTGGTGCTCGCGGTTTTTCTCGGCAATGACATCCGCAACAACTCGGTGGCGCTCGAAGGCGATCGCTGCCGCCCGTTCTACGCTCGCGACGGCGACGAGCTGCGGCTCACCGGTCCCTTCATCACGTCGCCGAGCTTCCGGCTGTGGTGCGAGGCGCGGTTTGATTATCGCGATCTGCGCCTGCTCGACCTGCTGCGAAATTCACTCGAACTTGTGACTCATGGCGGCGGCGCGCCCACCCCGGAGCATCCGGTCGAGCGGGCGATCAACTACAGCATCTACAAACCGCCCACGGATCGCGCCTGGACTGACGCGTGGGACATCACCGAAAAGCTCATCAAGGTCACACGTGACGAAACTGTCCGCCATGGCGCAATCTTTCTCGCGGTCACCGAGGACACGGGAATCCAGGTCTGGCCCGACCCCCAGGTGCGCACGGCCTTTCAGAAGCATCTGGGGGTTGCGGATCTTTTCTACCCGGATCGGCGGATCGCGGCGCTGGGTCAGCGCGAGGGCTTCGCCGTGCTGACGCTCGCACAACCGCTGCAGGCGTATGCCGAACAGCATCGGGTCTTCCTGCACGGCTTCGCCAACACCCCCAAGGGCTTCGGCCATTGGAATGCGACCGGACATGAGCAGGCCGGGATTTTGATCGCAGCCAAGCTCTGCGGGATGATTCAGGGCGGCGCGTGCCCGAGCTGCGGCGCCGCGGCCAATCACTGACCTGCGGGCCGCGGCGCTCCCAGAATTTGCCGGTAAAGCGCGAGCGTCCGATCGAGCATCGTGGCGAGGTCGAAATGATCGCGCACGCGCTGCGCTCCAGCGGCGCCGTAGCGCGCGCGCAGCTCGGGATCGTCGAGGAGTAGATTGAGCGCCGCGCTCAGGGCCTCGGGCGCTCCCGGCTCGACCGTGATTCCGGTTTCGCTGTCGATCGAAACGAACGGCACGCCCGACGCGACCCGCGTATTCACCACGGGCCTGCCGCAGGCCATCGCTTCGAGCTGAACAATGCCGAAGGCCTCGCTGCGTGCGACCGCAGGCAAGACGAAGACGTCGGCGGCATGGTAGGTGGCGATCAGCTCGTCACGGCTCAAGTCGCCGAGAAAGCTCACGCGCGCGCCGACGCCGGCCACGCGCGCTGCGCGCTCAAGCTGCAGGTGCCGCGGGCCCTCGCCAACGATCAACAGATGGCCCGCGACCCGCGCCATCGCACGAATCAGATGCTCAAAGCCCTTGTAGTAAACCAGCCGGCCGACGCCCAGCACGATGCGCGGGCCGTAGCGGGCGCGGATTTGCGCCACGCGCGCCGGGTCACGGGGGTGGAACTCGCCCGGCTCGATCCCGTAGGGAATCACATGGGTGCGCGCGCGGTTCTGCGACAGTGTCGGCGAGCCTTCGAGATAATTGGGCGAGCTCGCGACCAGCGCCGCCGAGCGCTGCACGATCGCGCGCGCGATGGGGGCGACCAGTCGCGCCATCCGCTGCTGCCGCACCACGTCGCTGTGCCAGCTAATCACCAACGGCGCCGGATGGCCGCTCAGCAGCAGGGCCAGCGCGGCATAGGGATTCGGCAGATGCAGATGAATGAGATCCGCGGGCGTGTGGCGGATCGCGCCAACCATGCCCGGGCAGATCGGGGTCGACGCTGGCGCGCAGATCGTCGCCAGGCGCTGCACCCTCACGCCGTCAAAATTCTCGACCACGCCGCGGCGGCCGTCATGCGCAACGATGACCTCGACGGTCGCGGACTTCGCGAGACCGCGAGATAGCGCCTCCAGATGGGTTTCGATGCCGCCGCGATGGGGCGGGTAGAATTTGCCGAGCTGGAGAATCCGCATTTTTGTCCGCGTGACGGCGCCGACGCCTCGATCATCGCGAGCTTACGGGCCGTCGCAGCTTAGGCCCGCTTGGCGTCGGCCGGCGACCGCACGATAGAGCGCGGCAGTGCGCGCCGCGGCGGTATCCCAGGAAAAATTCCGCGCCTGTACGATCGCCGCTTCGCGCCGCCGCGTCCAGCTCGCGCAATCAGCCCTACGCTCGCGCAGCATCCGATTCGCCGCGACGGCGAATTGCGCGACGTCGCCGACTGGCGCGTATTCGGCGGCGCCGGCGCCGACTTCGCGCAGCGCCGCGAGGTCGCTCGCCAGCACCGGCGTTCCGCAGGCCAGCGCCTCGACCAGCGGCAGGCCAAAGCCCTCGGCCTCCGACGTGATCAGGAGCAGCGCCGCGCGCCGATAAATCGCGGCGAGCACCGCACTGCTGACGTGCGGCACGGTGACGATCGCTTCCGCGATCCCTAGCTGCAACGCGAGCGCGGCCAACTCGGGTGTCAGAGCGCCGCCGACCCGCACCAGACGCGCCGCCGGCCAACTCTCGCGTACCCTTGCGAAAACCCGGAGCAAAATATCGAGTCGTTTGCGCCGGGAGGCCGCGCCCACGTGCAGAAGTTCGAGGGTCGGGACGCGCGCCGGGCCGAGCAGCCGAGCGGCCTCGGCGTCGGGGTTCGCCGCTCGCGTGAAGTCCGCGCCGACGCCGTTGGCAATCACCACTGAGCGATGCTGATCCGCGATTCCGTACTGGATCAGCTCAGCGCGCGTAGCCGCGCTGACGCAGGAGATCATCGCAGCGTGCTCGAGACCGCGCAGGATTCTGCGCGTCATCGCGCGAAAGAGTCGCGAGCGCGGCTCTTTCGCGGGGTCGAGTAGGCAGCGGAAGGTCTCGAGATCGTGACAGGTCACGATCGTGCGCGCGGGTGGCAGGTAGTCGACCAGATGGGCGTAGCTGTGATCGAGAATATGAAAGAGGTCGAACTCGGGCCGCCGCGCGCGCAGATAGGCGGGATAGTCGTAGAAGCGGTTGATCAGGCGATCGGCGCTTTGCAGCCCACGCGGGCCGGCCGCGACGCGCGTCAAGCGGCGCGTCAGGGGCGGCCGGAGCAGCACTGGCCTGAGTTCCGCGCGATGGTTGGCGTCGAGCCGCGCCGCCAGCGAGTCGGCGACCAGGTCCATGCTCGGCCAAGCTTCTTCGGCAAAGTCGGCGATTAGCGCGACGCGCAGCGGATTCATCTTACGAAAGCGCGGCTTGGTCGCGAGCGAATCGACGGCCGGGTTCTCATCGACGTGTTCCAGCGACTGCAACTTCGTCGATTAGCCGGCGCAGCTCGTCGAACGCCTTATCACGGTCCCACTCGCGGATTACGTAGTCGCGTCCGAGCTCGGCTTGCGCGTGCGCGGCCGCGCGATTTGCGGCGATCCAGCGAAGCTCGTGGGCCATCGCGGGAGCGTCGCCGCGCGGAACCAACCGCGCGAGGCCGTCGAGCTGCAGCGCCATCCCGCCGACGGCAGTAGCCACCACCGGCGTGGCGCAGGCCAGCGCCTCAAGCGTGGCGAAGGCCGCGCCTTCGGCGAGCGAGGCCTGCGCGACCACGTCAACGCAACGGAAATAGTCGGACACTGCGGTCAGCGGATTTACCGCCGGACGCGCAACCGCCCACTCCTCGACGCCGGACAGGCCGAGACTGCGAGCGAGCGCGAGGAACTCCCGCCAGCCGCCGCCGAGATTGATCAGCATGGCGTCGAGACCGCGCGCCCGCGCGAGCGCGACCGCGCGGATGACCGTCTCGGGATCTTTCTCGTGGCTGATACGGCTCGCGAGCAAGGCAATGAAGCGATCGCGCGGCAGCTCGAGACGGTCGCGCAGCGCATTGCGTTCGGCGGCGTTGGCCGGCTTGAAGCGCGACGTATCGACCCCGTAATAGCGGCCGTTGCCAGTATGCGCGCTGTAGCGCTCGGCAACTGTTCGCAAATAGGGGCCCAGCGCGAGGGAGCGCGCGGCGAGGCGTCCGTTGATCGCGAGCAGCCCACGGATGGACGCCTCGCCGACAACCGCTTTCACCCGGCCGATTTGCCTCCGCTCGCGGCGGCAGCGGAAGTACTCAAGCGGCGCGATCCCCATGTAGGTCACGACCGGCACGCGACGCAGCCTTCCGGCCAGATTCGCATTGAGCGCCCCGCGCAACGCCTCCTGCGCGAGGATCAGCTCGAAGCGCGCCGCATGGCGTATCAGCCACGCGAGCGAGCGGATTTGAAAGGCTGCCCGGCCCCCCGCGATCTCGACCAAGTCAAGCTTGAGACCGAGTTCCGCGACCCGCCGATCGAGCGCGCTCGAGCGGTACGCATCCGCCGGTACGACCATCGTGAGGTCGCAAATCTGACTCAATCCGGCGACGAAGCGGATATCCGTAAAGCCCTCGACCAGGAAGAGCACGCGGCGCCGCGCGCCGGCCGCCGCTTCCGGCAGATGGGCCGAGCTCAGCGCCATCGCGCCAGCGCCTCATCTGCGCCAGCCGAGCCTGTCACGCCACGCCGGATCGAGCGCAGCGCGCGCAAGAGTTTGGCGCGCACGTGATCGGGCGCGAAGCTCAAAGCAATCGCGAGCGCCGCACGTCCGCCATGCTGCGAGCACAGCGCCGGCCGCAAATAGCTCCGCGCCGCGCTTAACTCGCCGCGCTCGAACAAAGCGAGCGCATACCTGAGGTGTGCGTACTTCAGCCGCGCCGAGAACTGCGTGCGCCAGCGCTTCAGCGCTGGCGTAGCAAGCCAGCGTGAGTAGATGAAGATGGCCGCCCGCGCCGTGCTCTCAGAGTCAAGCGCGGTCACGCTCTCCCGATGAGAGCGAAAGCGCGCCAGTCGCCGCGGCACGTACCAGGCCGACCCTCCGCTGCGAGCGGCGAGATAAGTCAGCCAAAGGTCGTAGGCCGGCCCGGTTTTGAGCGGGAAAGCCTGCCAGTCGATCGCGCGCTGCCGGAACAGCGCCGCGACGATCGCGACACTCTGATCGACCAGTGCGATGCGCTGAAATTGCGGATGACCGTGCTCTCCACGCGTCAAGCGATCGCGCCGCCAGCGCCGGCTGCTGGCGCCTGTTGCAGCCGGATCGATTATGCCAGCGGCATCGATGATGTGATGGTCAGCGAAGGCCAGGGCCACGCCCGCATTCGCGTCGAGAATCGGCGCCAGCGTCGCCAGCATATCGGGCTCCCATTCGTCGTCGTCGTTGAGCACTGCGAGATAGTCGCCGCGCGCTTCGCGCGCCGCGGCCAGATGATTGCCGGCGATCCCCAGGCG
>JBOHWF010000288.1:0-5124 GCA_050736455.1 Binataceae bacterium (SeqCode)
GCTCTTCAGTAAAAATATCCAGCGCAATCCCGACGGCAGTTTCTTTCTGCAGGTCGGCGATGAGCGCGCGGCGATCACCGTCGAAGATACCCCGTACGTCGTAACTACTATCGAGGAGGGCGCTGACCGCGGCTTCATCGTGGTCACAAACGACGGCGAACGCGAGCGGCTCGACCCGGCGACGCTCGAGGTCGGCGGCGAGAATGTCCTCTATTGCCGGGTCAAAGCGAGCGCCTCCCGCGCGCGTTTCCTGCGCTCGGCCTATTACCATCTGAGCGATCATTTTGTGGCCGAGAGCGACGGCGGATTTGCGCTGATCATTGCCGGCCGCCGTTATCCGATCGCAATTGCGGTATCACACGAGGGAGCCGAATCCGTCGAATAGAGATGAGCGCTGCGCGATGACGCCGCCGTTTCATGTCGTGCTGGTGCGGCCCGAGATCCCGCAGAACACCGGCTCGATCGCGCGGCTGGTGGCGGCGACCAGGACCCGCTTGCATCTGATCGGACCGCTCGGCTTCTCGCTCGAGGACCGCTACCTCAAACGGGCCGGCCTCGATTATTGGCCGCTGGTTGATCTGGAAACCTATCCGGGATGGGATGACTTCGACCGCATCCATCCGACGGCGCGTGCCGACAACTTCAAGTATTTCTCGGCGCGGGCGGAAAAATCCTATCTCGAGGCGCGCTATCTGCCGGGCGATTTCCTGGTCTTCGGCAGCGAGACCAGGGGGCTTGGCGCAGAGTTTCTCAGCAGCCGCGCGCACGCAGCCTATCGCATCCCGATCTTCGAGCCGGGCGTGCGCAGCCTGAACCTTGCCAACGCCGTCGCGATCGTGGTTTACGAAGCACTCCGGCAGACCGGGATGATTGGCGGTGCGGCTTGATAGCCGCGCCGTTCGCGCTGCATCAGGTCAGCGCAATCAGGAGGCCGATATGGCAGCGCCACTCGATCTGATTGATACGATCGTGATCGTCATGCTCGAGAACCGCTCCTTCGATCACATGCTCGGCTACCTGAGCCTGCCGGCCTACGGCGGGATGCAGCTCGACGGGATCGTCGACGACGCGGCGTGGCGGCAGAAATACGCCAACCCGGGCAAGGCGCCCGACAATTTCCTCTACGAACCGATCGTGGAGCATGATCTGCATATTCCGGACCCGCCGCACGAGCGCGCGGATATCAAGCTTCAGTTGGGCGAGCCGAACAAGGGCGTGTTTCCAATGAAGGGTTTCGTCCAGAGCGCGAACGGCGACTCACAGGTGATGCACTACTACACGCGCGCGACCGTGCCGATTACGGATTTTTTTGCGCGCAATTTCCTGGTCTGCGATCGCTGGTTCGCGCCCCTGCCGGCCGGCACCCAGGCCAATCGCCTGATGGCGATGAGCGGCTACACCGAAATCGACACCAACGTCGGACAGCCGGTCGACTTCCCGGATCAGACGCTGGTCTACGACTGGCTCGATCAGAAGCGCGTGCGCTGGCGGGTGTACCATCAGGGCTTTTTCCCATTTTTATCGCTGATGCCGCGGCTGTACGCGGAGATTGCCGGCAGTCCGCAGTTTCGCCGTTTCGACCAGCTCGCCGTCGATTTCAAGCTCGAGCCGAACGCGACCCGCCCCAATGTGATCTTCGTCGAGCCGACCTACACCGACGCGCCCCACATCGGCGAAGGCACCGACGATCATTCGCCGTCGTCGGTGCTCGGCGGTCAGCGACTACTGCTCGACGTGTATAAGGCGCTGATTGCGAATCCCGCGCGCTGGCGCAAAACCGTGATGATCGTGACATACGACGAGCACGGCGGCCTCTTCGATCATGTCCAGCCGCTCCCGCTCGTCACGCGCTGTCCGCCCAAGGGCAAATTCCCCGATTTCGTCAGCAGCGGCGTGCGTGTCCCCGGCCTCGTGATCTCGCCGTTGGTCAAGGCCGGCGAAGTCTATTCGGGGAATCTCGACCACACTTCAATTCTCAAGCTGCTGGGGGATAAGTTCGGCGGTGATAGCTACTCGCCCGAGGTGGACCAGCGCAAGGTGGAAAGCGTCGCCGAGACGCTTAACGCGGAGATACGGCAGTCGATTCCGCCGCCGCCCGATGCGTCGGTAATCCCGTCAGCGCCGCAATATGTTCGAGGGATCAGGCCGCAAACCGGCAACGTCACGAGTTTCACGACGGCCGCCGCCGAAATCACCCGACAGTATCCGCACGCACTCGCGACCAAATTCCCGGAGCATCGCGATTTCTTCGGCATCCTGCCGTAGCCTGCAATCGCGATGCGCCGATTGCGCGCATTGCGAGCCGGACAAAAAAAGAGCCGGCCAGGCGGCCGGCTCGGTGATCTTCATACGCAACCGCGGCGCACGCGCAAGGGCTTCACGCCGACCGCCGGATCAAGACGTGGCGGCCACCGCCTCGGCGGCGGCCTTTGCCCGCCCATGCTCCAACAAGTGGCGCATCCGCTTGACCATGTCGTATTCGTGCACTTCACGGCCATAGATGCGGCCTGCGAAGAGATCGATCGTCTGTTCCTGATGGGTCCAGTGGGCGAAGCGCTGGAAGTTCAAGGGATACTCCCAGAAGCAGTCGAGCATCGTTTGGATAATCTCCTGCCCTTGATCGGCATAGTATTCGTAGTCGGTAAAGGGATTCGCCGCGTCGCGATTCTTGCCGCCGAGATAATCGCGGATGTGTTCGGCGGAGAATTGCGCCTCCTTGGTGGCGAACAGCAGCCCCAGCGAGAAGATCGGATCGATGAAACGGTGAGAATCGCCGACGCAGAGATAGCCCTTACCCGTGAAGTTTTTGACGTGATAGGAGTAATTCGAAGCGGCGTGCGCCGCTTCGACGAACTTGACGTCCCCGACGCGTCGGGTAAGCTCGGGATTGAGCGTCATAACCTCTTCGCGGATAAAGTCGAGCTTGGAAAGCTTGCGTGAGGCGAAATATTCGGCCGGGACCACGATACCGAGGCTGACGACTTCCTCGTCCAGCGGGATGAACCAAGCCCAGTAGTTCTTCTTCTGGTAGAAGATCAGCGTGTCATCGCGGCGCTCACCCTCGTCACGAATTCCGCCGACGATCTGCGAGAAAATTCCGACCTGGTTGTCATAATTGCCGCGCTCTTTGCGGCTCGTCACGCCCTGAGTGGCGAGGAAGGTTCCCTGGCCGGAGGCGTCGATCACCACCTCGGCGCGGAGGTCCTCGATCGCGCCGGCAGCGCTGCGGCAGCGGACACCGACGACCCGATCATCTGCGCTCAAGACTGAGACGGCCTCGCCGTTGAAAAGTCCGATGCCGCGCCCGACCGCAGTGTCGAGCAGCATCTTGTCAAAATCGCTGCGACGGGCCTGCCAGGTGGTTGCCGGGCGCTGACTTCCGCCCGGACCCAGGCGATCCCTGACCTCGATATAAAACGAGTTTTTTCCGCCGGCGCCCCAGACTTTCGTGCCGAGCTTGACCGGATACTTCTCTTTGTTCAGCGCCTCTTCTATCCCGAGTTTGCGCATCTGGCCACCGGTTTCCCCGGTGAAGGATTCGCCGATGTGGTAGCGCGGAAACCTGTCCTTTTCGATGATAATCGACTCGATGCCGAGCTGCTTGAGAAACATCGAGGCGCACGTGCCGCCCGGTCCACCGCCAATTATGACTACTTGGTGTTTGTTCGCCATTCCCTTTTGCTCCCGAACTATATCTACCAGCGACCTGTTCTATCTGTCTAGACTTTAAGCGATCTCCCGCCTAGACTGGCCCATCATACCTGCGGGTCGAACCGTAAAGCGCCAAGCAAGCGCCAGGAACTCGGCGAGGTCGACTCTGCCTCCATTCCGAGCAAATTGAGTCATTTCGACGACGAAAAAGGCTCTATTAGATGCAGACGCTTAATCTAGTCAAGCTTGTGCTACAGATGGTCGTGGTCTTATTCGCCTGCCGAACGGTGGGTGCGCTGTTCTTGAAGATCGGTCAGCCGCGGGTGAACGGTGAAATGGCGGCGGGAATCCTGCTCGGTCCTTCGTTGCTGGGTTGGGTTGCCCCGCCCGTATCCGCATATCTGTTTCCAGCTTCGAGCCTTGAGTTTTTGAATGCGCTGAGCCAGATCGGCGTGATTTTTTTCATGTTCCTGGTGGGTTTGGGCATGAACCTCGGGGAGTTGCGAAGCCAGGGAAGGGCAGCCGTCGCGACGACCTTCTCAAGTATCCTCGCGCCGTTTGCGTTGGCTTTCCTGCTCGCGCTGTATCTCTATCCGCGGCTGTCCACTCCCGAGGTCTCCTTCTACACCTTTGCGGAGTTTCTCGGCGCTGGCATGAGCATCACGGCCTTTCCAATGCTCGCGCGGATGCTGTCGGAGCGAAACATGCTAACGACGCGAGTCGGAACGATCGCCGTCACCTGCGCGGCGGCTTCGGGCGTCGCGTCGTGGAGTATCCTGGCCTACATCGCGGCGCATCTGCGCGCCGGCCAATCCAGCGGCCTCTTGTGGCTGACCTTCGGCGGCATTGTCGCTTTCGCGATTCTGATGATCTACGCCGGCGGACCGTTGCTTCAGAAATTTGAAAATTACTACACGAAGCGCGGATCACTCAGCGAGAGCGCGACGGGACTCATCGTGCTGCTCGTGATGGTCGGCGGGATGTGCGCCGGGTACTTGGGAATCCATCCCTTGTTTGGGGCCTTTATGGTCGGCGCGGTAATGCCAAAAGGGCGCGTTTTCGTGGCCTATGTGTCGGCGCGACTCGAGACCGTCGCGGTCGCGGTGCTCCTGCCGCTATTCTTCGCCTTCAGCGGGCTGCGCACCAATGTCGGACTGGTGCAGGGCACGATGATGTGGCTCTACTGCGGCCTGATTATCCTGACCGCGACCGCGGCGAAGCTCGGCAGCTCGACCTTGTCGACCTGGGCCTGCGGCGTTTCTCTGCGCGAGTCGGCCGGGGTTGGCGCACTCCTTAACACGCGGGGGCTGATAACGCTGATCGTACTTAACATCGGGCTCGATATGAAGGTGATCACACCCACGGTTTTCTCGATGATGGTGGTGATGGCGCTGGTGACGACGGTCATGACGATCCCGCTGCTGGATCTCTTTTGTCCGCGCGACCTGGTGGAGGAACCGCAAGCGGCGCCCC
>JBOHWF010000289.1:0-2534 GCA_050736455.1 Binataceae bacterium (SeqCode)
CGTCTTGACTTCTGCGCCATACTTGAGGCACGTCTTTTTCGAGTCAACCGTCCTTGCTTCGCTTTTTTTTAGACGAAGGACGGCATAAGCTAGCGACGCGAACGTCGCCCGAAATGGGACCTCATCAGATGCTCGGTACTGAAACTCATCCGTCCAGCGAACGTGCGCTCAGTGAGGGCGAGCTTGCGGCGTTGAAGCTCGCCAACGAAAACGGCTGGTTGACCGTCACCTCCGACGTCGGCGAGCGTGTGCTGGCCCGCTGGCAGCACGAGTGCGCGCGCCTCGGGCGGCCGTTGGCGATGATCCGGCCGGAGCCGAAACGCGCCACTTTATGGTTTGTTCCCACCTCCGGTCGAGACTGGACGAGCGAGGAGCAGGCCTGTCTGCGCACGGTTCTCGCCGATTCGACTGGGTTCATCCTGACCGGCAATCAGGCGAGAGCCTTTGCACCGCTGGGCGCTGCGGCAACGCTGATGCTGCGGCTGCTGGTGGCCAGCGCGCTGAGCCATTGAGGCTCGCGCGTCACCGCAAGGTTTCTTTGAAAAAGTCCTGCATCGCAGTCCACGAACGCTGATCCGCCTCGCGATTATAGGCCAGCCCGGAGACGTGGTATTGGTCCGCGGCGGGGTTGGTGAAGCTGTGCCTGGCGCCGCCATAGACGTCGATTTCCCAATCAGCGCCCGCCGCTCGCATCTCCTGCTCGAACGCCTCGAGCTGCACTGGTGGCACGAAGGGATCGTCCGCGCCGGCGAGGACGAGGATGCGGGCCTTGATCTCGCCTGGCCGCGCCGGGACGGCCGGCGCCGGATGGCCGTGGAAGCTGACAACGCCACGTAGATCGGCGCCGCTGCGGGCGAGCTCGAGGACGGCAGTGCCGCCGAAGCAATAGCCGATGGCGGCGGTGCGGCTCGGGTCGACGCGCGGGTCGCTTTTCAGTTTCGCAAGCGCCGCAGAGATCCGCTGCCGCAGCTCGGTGCGATCGCCGGTCTCGAGCGCAGAGGCCCAGGCGCCCGCCTGCTTCGGGTCTGTCGTGACCCGGCCATCGCCGTAGAGGTCCATCGCCAGGGCGACGTAGCCGAGTCGCGCCAGCATCTTCGCCCGGGTTTTCGGGTAATCGTTCAAGCCCCAGAATTCCGGCGCCACCAGGATGCCGGGGCGGCGGCTCAGCAAGCTGTCGTCAGCCGCCACAAAACTGTGGGACTCGATCTGGCCCGCGCTAAAGATTACCGCTTCCGTCGCGACTTTTGCCTGCGCCGAAGGTGCGCTCGTGCATACCGCGAGTAATGCGATCGTTGCGGTAGCGACTTTTGATGCAAGCTTTTTCATCGCCCCCCTCGGCAATCGGACGAGACGCACTCTAGCAGTGGTAGAGCATTACTCGCGACGTCATCCGCGTTCGCTTGCGCGAGCCTTCGACCGGCGGCGCAATTCGGCTAAGCTCGCGGAAGTCAAATCGTGGAGGAAAAGACATGAAAATCGGCTTCTTTGCCGTCGGGATCGCGAACTTCGCCCGGCCGGAGATGCTTGCGGCGGCGGCGACCCATGCGGAACGCCTCGGCTTCGCGACGCTGTGGGCGCCCGAGCATCTGCTGTTCGTCGAGGGCTTTGCCTCGCATTATCCGTATGCGCGTGGCGAAAATCTGCCGGTGCCGACCACCATCCCGCTGCTCAATCCGTTTCTGGCGCTGAGCTATGCGGCCGCGTGCACCAAGCGGATTCGGCTCGCCACCGGCATCTGCCTGGTGCCTGAATACAACCCGCTGCTGCTCGCCAAGATGTGCGCCTCGCTCGATTACCTGAGCCGCGGACGCTTCGCCCTGGGAATCGGGATCGGCTGGCTGCGCGAAGAATTCGCCGCGCTCGGGATCCCGTGGGAACGCCGCGCCAAGCGCACCCGCGAATATGTCGAAGCGATGCGCGGGCTGTGGGGCAAGCAGCAGGATTACCGCGGCGAGTTCGTCAACTATCAGGGCGCACTCAGCTATCCAAAACCGACCCGCGGGGCGGGACTGCCGATCCTGGTTGGCGGTCAAAGCGCGGCGGCCTTGAAGCGCGCCGCGGCTTACGGTGACGGCTGGTGCGGTTTCAACCTGACGCCCGCCGAGACCGCTGAGGCGATCGGGCAGATTCGCCGATTACGCACCGAGCACGGCCGCGCCGATACGCCCTTCGAGTTTTCGATGTCGCCCACCAATGCAAATACCCCCGACGATCTGAAGCGCTATCGCGACGCCGGCGTCGACGAGCTTTATCTAACGCCGGTCTTCCAGCAGGCCCCGAACACTGAAGCCGAGGTCGTCAAGCTGCTCGAGGGGCAGAGCCGCTCGTGGGTGGAGGCCGCCGCGAAGATTTAGTTTGACAGTCTGCGAGACGAACGCTTACCTGAGACAGTTCCAGTAACGGGTTAGTATGACCAACCTCTTATGAGCGACACATTTATGTCACCCTCGCGCGTGCCCGCCGCGCGAAGGGTCCCTGATTCCGGGATTCCTCGCGCGCCGGGCAACGCAGACGCGCGGGAATGACAATAAGGA
>JBOHWF010000290.1:0-24539 GCA_050736455.1 Binataceae bacterium (SeqCode)
ACGAAACACCCTTCTTGCTCTGAAGGATCGTCCAGAGAACCTTGAACCAAATCAGCAAAGGCTTCTTGGTGTTCTCGAAAATCGTTCCCGCCGTAAGCGAGAAGCGGTACGCGTTGCCGCGACGGCATTCAGGATTCGAGCACTCCCATTTCCACGCGAGCGCGATGTTGTAGACAGTCTCCGACTTGCTGCAACGCGGACAGCGCACTACGCCATCCAGCCAACGGCGCATAAACAGGTACTCACGGCAGGATTCCTCTGTCGGAAAACTCGCCATCAACTGATTCAAAGTCATCATGGATAAGAGGATAGCACGGATGAGCCTATCCGTCAACACCCGTGACATTCCCAAACATTAGGGCGGCGTTAATACCGAGGACGGAACCAGCGTCGGCTCGCCGCCGGGTGGCTCCCAATAGAGCCGCATCGCGGCGTCGCCTGCGAGATTGCGCTCACCGGCCTCGATCCGATGGAGCCCGGCAGTGAGAAAAACCGCGCCTTTACCCGTGCCCTGGGTCACATTGCCGGGGTCCGCGATGACCACGGTCCCGTCGATCGTGAGCCACCCCGAATCGTCCGCTTCTAGAACGAAAGCGTAGAGGCCGCTGCGCGAAGCATTCAGTGTGCCGCTCCAGACCACCCGCGAAGGTGCCGGCAGGCCGCCCAGCTCACCGACGCTGCCGAAATCAAGTTCGCGGTCGACGCGTTCGAGATGGGGCGCAAACCCGTTCGGCTCCAATTCGCGATAGTAGCGTCCCACCAAACCGTTGCGCGGTCGCGGTTGCAATCGCACGATCGTCGTCGCGACCAGCGGTAAAAGAAAAATCAAACCTAGTGCAGCGCTCCCGGCCAGCCGCCACCGCCGTCCGCTGCCGACAATCTCACTACGCGGACTGAGCCAGCGCCAGCTTGCGACGAGCCACAATATCCCCAACGGCCAGAGCTGAAACGCTCCCGGCAAACCCACGAGTTTGCCAAGATTAAAAGCAGTGGACTCATCGACCACGGCTGCGCCCCCGAAAAACGCGTCGCGGTCGTACGCAAAGTCGCCTCGCAGATATCCCTGCAACGCGAAGTCGCGCAGCGGATTGCCGTACTCATAGGGAAAATGCGGCTCAACCGCGGTCGCCATCAGCATCAGAAACGCCGACGCTGCCGCCGACACCGCTAACAAGCCGTTCCAACGAACGGGAAGGAACGCCAGCGGCACAACCATTAGCGGCACAACGGCGACAATCTGCCGCGGTCCGGTAGCAGTGCCGCCGCCCCACGACACTATCGACTCGCCGAAGGAACCGTTGAATAAAATCATCGCGAGTGTCGCAAACGCGATCAAGCCGCACTCGGCGCGCAGGTGTTTGCGCATCGCCATGAATATGAGTCCGGGTAAAGTTAGCAACAACACGGGGTTACAAAACAATAAACCTCGTTGAGGGTCAATCAACACCTTGTAAAGTATACTAAGACGCGGATAGGTCAATCCGACGAAACCGATCGCCTGTTCCGGAAACTGGCTATTAGTAGCTGATTTGTAGGCCTCATAACTAAGAAATAACGGGTTGCCAAAGGCCGATTGATTATAGGCGATCAGCACCATCGCGACCACGATCGCGCCGACTCCAAAGGCCGCCAAGTGGCGCGTCAGTTTGAGCTTGAACAACGCATAAACGGCAAGCGGAGCGGCCAGCAAAAACGCCGGAAAATCGCATAGCACCGCCCAGCCCGTCAACACTCCTGCAACCACCATGCAGCCTGCTTCGTCTTCGGGGCGGCGCTGACTCGCGATCAAATAGAACGAGATCAATATGCAGGCCCCGGCGATCGGTTCGCCCGTCATTTCGGTGGCGTATGGAAGCATAATTGTAGCAAACGCCATAATCAGCGCGCAGGCGACGGCGCGACCGGAGGTTCCGCCGAAAAGAATAATCAGTCGGTACATGGCCACGCAGGACAGCGCGACAATGAAACTTGTCGAACAGACTATAGTGAACCAGGTCGCGAGCGCCCAGTAGAGCGTCTCGTGATTCGCCATCAGCGGCGACAAGAGCGAGCTGAACCACAGCCATTGCAACAGGCCCGAAAAAGAACCGCCAGGCGCCTTGACTGAGTAATAGTGGCCTGCGAACGAAATAATGTCGGCGGTATTGTAGCCGCAATAACCATCGATCCAGAGGGTACGACGCTCGATAATCGAACGCATCAGGTCGAAGCGCGCGCCGGTACTCTGATCGGCGCCCTGGTAGAAATAGGCGAAACTGAGAAACGGAATGCAGAAGAGCGCGCGTTCGAGCGCCTGATCGGGTTTCGCGGAAATGCGAGCCGCTCGTGCGGCAGGCGCTTTAGCGGCCACCGGCTCTGCGCTTTTTGCGGCCGGTTGCGGTCTGCGCTTTTACGACCGACGCAGACGGCTCCGACAGCAGCGACCAGCCGAAGGCTGCGAGCACAACCAGCAAAATCAAGGTCGCGACAAGAGTCCACGGACGGCCGATCGGACCGGTCACTTCCTGTTTGCGAATCGCCTCGAGATCAAAGACGTAGGGCGTGCCGGGCAGGGGCGCGGCCACCCGCACGATGCGGGCGTTGCGGAAAAAAGCCTGACCGCGCGTGAGGTTGGCGTAGCCGCCGAGCCGCATGCAAACGTCAACGTCAGCGCCACGTGGCCCGATCTTCAAGAACAGGCCAAGCAAAGTCCAATCGTGGTCGCCTCTTAAATCCGCGGAAGAGATGCCGTCTTCGAGAATGCTGACGTTGGCACCTGTGAAAAACGCCAACACCTTTGCAGTCTTAACCTCAACGGTAATGTGATACCAGCCCGGCCCGAGACTGACTGGCTGCAGCCAACGGGCGTCATTGTCATGATGAATAAAGACTTCGACTTCGCCGGGGGCGCCGTTAGCGGGCCGAATCCAGCTATAGTCCGTGGCACCGGGATTCTGGATCCAGGCGTCGGTCCGCCAGCCGTCGACCGAGTCGCCGGAACCCACGCTGAAATCACCGTTGTGCAACAGATTGCCCGCGGCGCCTGCGCTGGCCGGCGCACCCATCAGCATCAGCACCAGCGCAACCAATAGCACAACGCCCAAGCGCCGACCCGCGACCCCACCGTGCGCGCTCATATCCAGTTGCGCAGTCCGGGCCCTTCGAACCACATGCGCGCGTAATATCCCTCGCGAGCTATAGGCGTTCCCAGCCAGATCGGCAAATAGTAAATAAAGAGCAGCAGTGAGGCCCCGACAAAAGCGAAGAACACAAAGCGCCCAGCGTTCCGCTGGTTGCGCAGAAGCCACAAATACACAAAGAGCAGCACCGTAACGATCGGCAAACCAGCAATCAATTGCAAGCTCCTTGGAAACCACGTCGGATTGTAAGTTCCGCACATATGCCCAAGGCCGACTATCGCTGCAGTGCATATAGTAAAGAGGATCACGCAAGATTCCCAGAACTCGCTTTTGTTATAGTATAACTCGGTAAGCACGGCGCCCAGCGCCAGATAGCCAATATAGACTGACGGAAGATAGTGATACAAAAACAGAATCCGGCCGATCGGAATCCAAATTACGTAGTACGCGAGGAAAGCGGCCAGCATAAATGTCCGAGTGATATTCGGCCGTTCGATCGCGCGGACCGCGGTGATGGTCATGGCCGGAATGACGGCCCACCAGGTCAGCGGGTTACCGGCGCCCCAGATCGTCGCGACGACGTTGCCGGTCGCGGGGAAGTTCTGCCAGTAGGCGACCGGCCGGAGCATCAGGGGCCAGCTCCACCAGGGCGAGGCGTATGGATGAGTCGCGGTGGAGACGCTCTTTTCATACCAGATTACGTCTTTGTAGTAATGGAAGAGATCGGCGATCCCGCCCCACCATCCGAGAAGAAAGTGCGGAGTGAAAGAGGCGACGTAGAAAATTGTGGCGATGGCGCCGAGCATGAGCGTCGCGCCGACAGCGTGGCGGAAACGGCAGGGATTGAGTATGGGTGCGCGACCTTTGTTCGCGGGCAGTTGCGGACGCCAGAGCGAAAGGGCGACGAACGCCGTGACGACCAGAAAAGTAATGGCCGGGACGTAGAGTTTGGCGCCGAGGCAGAGGCCGAGGACCACGCCGAGGGGTATCAGCAAATTGCGCCGACGCGCGAGGCTCGGAGTCTGAATAAAAACGAAGAGCAGCCAGTAGGAGATCGCGGCGAACGTGACGTAAACAATATCGATACAGCCGATGCGCGAATCGACGAGGAAAAAGCCGTCAAGCGCAACCAGCGCGGCGCTGAGACTCGCGGCCAGACGCGAGCGGAACATGCGCCGCGCAAGGAGATAAGTCACTGCGACCAGAATTGTGCCGGTGAGAGCATTGGCCAAGCGC
This sequence comes from Binataceae bacterium (SeqCode), assembly GCA_050736455.1. Taxonomy (GTDB): domain Bacteria; phylum Desulfobacterota; class Binatia; order Binatales; family Binataceae; genus JAJPHI01. The sequence goes on from JBOHWF010000290.1 coordinate 4,356, forward strand.
CAGCTCGCAGGATGGTCGCCGAAGAGCAGGATGCCGGCGGCGATGCCGAGTTTGGCAAGGGGCGGATGGGGGTCGAGGAAGGATTCGCCGTGAAGATAATGCCGCGCCTGGCCGACGAAATGGACTTCGTCGAAAACTATCTCCGGAGGATGGCCCAGATGCCAAAAGCGTAGTCCGGCCGCAGTCAGAGTAATCAGCCCAACGGCGAGAGTATCCAGCAGGATCCAGGGAAAGCGCGCATAGGTCTCCGGTGGCGCCGCCTGAAGGCTGAAGCGGCGTGAAAACGCCGCCGTGAGCCATGGGCGCACTGCAATGGGACGCCAGTCAGTCCGGGCCGAGGCCGCGCCTTGCGCCCGCGCGGGCGACAAGCCATAGATCGCGGCAATCAAGAAAGCGACGCAGTTGAGCAGCGCAGCAGCCATTGCGGGGCCGTCATGAACGGCGAGAAAAACCGTGGTATTCAGGGTATGCAGGACGTACGCCAGATTGAACAGGCCGGTCAGCGTAACCAGGGCGAAGACCACGAGCATGGGGACTTCCTGGATGGCGAGCGGAACTGCGAAAACTACCGCCGAGTAGATATACCGCTCATGCATCCGCGGCGCGACGAGAAAGAAGCCGAGCAGTGCAAGGAATGAGCTGACCAGCAGATTGCGTGGCGTTGGATCGCGCCACAGCGGCCAGAGCAGGCTGGCGTACAATGGCGCCAGCAAGAACATCCCGAGTGCGAAGTAGGAAATTCCGAAGAGGGTTTCGGCGTCGTTCTGGCGCAGGCCCCCAAGCAGCGCCATCAGGTTGAAGGCATTGACGCTGGTTTCGTGGTAATAGGCAGCGGTCGAAATATAAAGGTTGGGGAGCCAATTCCAGGGATGGCTTGCTTGAAAGGGGGCGGCCCCGATGACTATCACGGCCGCAAAGGCGAGCGCGGAGCGCAGCCAAAGCTGATAGTTGGTTTTGCGCAAAGTCCAGACGCCGAGCACCGGCATGAGCATCAGCGCCTGCGGCTTGATCAACAGGGCGAGCGCCGCCAGACTCCAACCGAGTTCGAGCTCGTCCTCGAGCATCATCGCGACGCTGAGCAGCATCGCGAGCGTGAGCGCGGAGTCGCTCTGGCCCCACAAGACGGTATCGAAGAGCAGCGCGGGATTGAGGGCGACGAACAGCATCGCAAGCCAGGCGGCGGAGGCGGTGGCGCGCCGCCGCACGATCACGAACATCAGTGCGGCGAGGGCGAAGTCGGCGGCGAGCGCGGGGGTTTCGACAATCACGCGGAGCAGCGGATCGACGGCGCCGAGCAGGTGGGCGACTGCGCCCGCAACCCACAAGGCATAAAGGTAGCCGGGAGGATAATCGAGGAAGAAGCCGGAGCGGTACATGCTCGCGGGGCCGTTTTGCGCGATGTCCAGCGCCCAGGCTTCGAAGGTGCCGACGTCGACGCGAAAGCCGGGCGAGACCGCGACCACTACGGTCTTGACCAGCCACAGCGCGGCCAGCAGGAGGAGCGCGCGGGCGAAGCCGCGATCGCGCGACGCGATCAGCGGCTTGGCGGCGGTGTAGAGAGCATAGAGCACGAGCGCGGCGAGGATCGCGCCGGAAAACAGTCCGGCGAGTTTGTCGCCGGCCAATGACACGACCGGGATATCGTCGGCCGCGGCGTTGGTGGCAACAGCACCGAGGATCGCGGCGCAAGCCGCTAACGACGTCAACCGCGGGTCGAACCGTTTGTTCGACAAGGTTTTCGATACGAGTGATCGCATTAGTATGTAATTTTGCGGCACCGGCTTTTGAGACGCCGCACCGGCGCCCCATAGCTAGCGCGTGAGGTTAACATAATTGTGACGCCCCTCGCAGACTCGCTTGTCGCTGTCGCTGCGCTCGTCAACGGCTGGGGCTGCCTGGCGCCACTGCGCGCCGGTTAGTGTATGATCCCAAGCGCGTTGGCAAAGGAGATCGAGCGGATGAAACTGTTGCATGCGCTTTACGAGCCGGCCGGCGAAGGCCCCTTCCCGACGATTTTGGCGATGCACGGCTGGGGCTCGAATGCGCTTGACTTGCACGGGATCGCACCGTTCATCAGTGGCGGACGGTTTCTGGTCATCTGTCCGCAGGGCCGCCACAACGTCGAGATCGGCGCGATCAACGGCTACGGCTGGTACGAGACGCGGCCGGGGTCGAGGGCCGACGAGGAGAAGGTGGATACGGCAGTGGACGAACTGCGCGATTTTATCAATGAAGCGTGCGGACGCTACCCGGTCGAACGGAGCAAAATCGTGCTGGTGGGATTCAGTCAGGGCGGGATGATGGCGTACAACCTGGCGATACGCTGGCCGGACAAATTTGCGGCGCTGGTGGGGATTTCGACGGCGTTCCCGGATTTTCTGTTCGAGCGCGCGACCAAGCGCGAGGCGATCGCGAAACTGCCTGTGATGATCCAGCATGGGCGCGCCGACGAGATGCTGGAGCTGGCGCGGGCGCGCAAATCGGTCGAGCTACTGCGCGAGCTCGGAGCGTCAGTGACCTTCCGCGAATACGATTGCGGTCACGAAGTCTGCGCCGACGGAGTGCGCGATCTTTCCGCCTTTCTCACGGAGCGGGTGGCCGACCACAAGGCTCCCGATTAGCTACTCGACGTTTGCATCAATGCGAGATCACTACTGACGCGCCCGCAGAAAGCGCAGCGGCGGAGGAGCTGCGGCGAATTCGGCGCGCAACGCCGCATAGCCGGCCAAGTCGTCCACGGTGCAAAAGAAGCCGCGGTGGACAAAGCCGAGCAATTTCTCAGAGACCCGCGGCGCGAGCAGATCGCCGATCAGGCTGAACGGTGAGTGAGGCGGGGTCGCGGCAAGGACAGCCTGCGTGCAGACCATCGCGCCGCAATACATATAGTGCGTCAGCGCGGCGGCGAGCTTCCCATCGAGCGCGTCAGGATAGTCAACAAACTCGCCGCGCAGACGCCCCTTCAACAGGCGCAGCCGGCGGATGCGTGACGCCGTATCGATCTCGATGCGGCTGTAGGCGTCGAGATCGCCGCCGGCGCGCAAGGCCAGAGTGGCGAAGCCGCGACCGCGGCGATGGAAATCGATCATGCTCGCTAGATCGAGATCCATGACGGTGTCGCAGTTCACGATGACAAACGGCTCGCCCGCAAAATAGTCAGTGAGATCAAGCAGCGGGCCGCCGGTCCCGCGTAATACTGGTTCCCGCGAGTAACTAATCGCGAGTCCGAGCGCGCGTCCATCGCCGAGTGCATTTTCAATTTGCGCGGCCAGATGATGGACATTGATTGCGACTTCGCGAATGCCCGCGGCGCGCAGCATCAATAGCGGATAGTGAATCAGGGGCCGGCCGCCGACTTCGAGTAGCGGCTTGGGCGTGGTCTCGGTGAGCGGGCGCAAACGTTCGCCATGACCGGCGGACAAGACTAGCGCCTTCATTACGCCCGAGCCCGTTTACTCGTGAAAGGCGGCGCGAAGCGCCGGGAAGTCCCCGCTCTGGGCGAGCATCCGACGCGCCTGCGCGATGGCGTCCGGGATGTAACGCGCGTAGCCACTTTTGCCATCGCGCTCCAAGCAGGTGAAGCGGCCGATAACCTTGAGCGCATGCTGCAGCACGCAGAGCCGGTAGCCCGCGATCAACTCCGCCAGCGGCATGGTCGCCGCGGCTTTGCGAATCAGCGCCGCGTGATAGTACTCGAGCACGCGCTGCTCGAGGCGCGGGGCGATGACGCGCGCAGCGGCGCGGGTCGTCAGCAGGACGGCGAGATCCTGCGCGGCCGGCGCCATCAGAGCGTCCTGAAAATCAATCACGCGCAAGCGTGGGGCGCCGTCGGGGGCGAACTGCACGAATAAGTTATGGCCGTGGTAATCGCGATGGGAAAAAACGCGCGGCAGACGTCCCAGCCGCGCGGCCAGCTCGTCGAGTTCCGGCGCGAGCGCCGCCCGCGCGGAGCCCGCCGCGGTTGCAGCCGCTCCCGCCTCGATGAATTGCTTGAGTTCCCAGCGAAAGAGGCGTTGGTCGTAAGCGATACGGGCCGCGACGCAATCGGGCTCGAGCCGGCGAGTGCCGTCGAAATGGAAGACCAGCAATTGATCGGCCGCGAGCCGATATAGATCGGCGGCGTCGCCGCGCTGCGCCGCGTCAAACAGCGCGAGCTCGCCAACATCCTCGACCAGGAGCATCCGCGCGGCGAGATCGGCGGCATAGAGCCGCGGCACCGCTACGCCGAGCGCTTCGAGGAACCGCTGGAGGCTCAGCCATGGCGGCTCGGGGAGCCGCTCCGGGAGCAGGCGCAGCGCGCGCACGTAGAGCGGGAAGTCGTCGGGGCCGAGATCGATTGCGATCGCAGTCGCCGGCGGCGCCTGTTCGTCAGCGCGTGCCCGGGGCCGGTCGAGGGAAACGCGCCAAAAACGGCGCGTCGAAGCGTCGCCCTTAAGCGCGATGGTCGCGGCAGAGCGTGCGCCGGGCCAGAGCGCGGCGACGCGCGCCGCAGTCCAGGACTCAGGCGAGGCGAGTGACGCGGCCACAGTCGCAGTTTAGTCAGGCGCGCGGCGGTGCGCTACGCGGAAGAGGATTGACTCTCGGAGCTGACCAGCTGGGCGTAGAGGCCGTCGATTTCGCGCCCAAGCCGCTCATAACGCGCGATGAGATCGTCGGCATCTGTGCGGGTGAGATAGAAATTCGGATCGTTCATCTCGAGCGCGAGCGCGGCGCGGTCGGTTTCTTTTTTTTCGATCTCGCTCTCGAGCTCGCCGCGCCGCTTGGCGATGCGCGCCTGCGCGCGCTCGGCCTCGCGATCGGGCTGACGCGGTGGAGCCGCGCCGTTGCGAGTGTGACCTTTGGCGGCGACGATCGTGGCCCGCGCCGGCGCGACCTCGGCGGTCGTTGCAGAGGGCTTCTGCGCGGATAGCTTACGGGCCGGCGCAAGTTCCTCAGCAGATTTCTTCGCGAGATATTCGTCATAATTGCCGAGATAGCGCGTGGCATGGCCGTGGCCAACTTCGATGACCTCGGTAACCAGCTGATTGAGGATGTGGCGATCGTGGCTGACGATCACGACGGTTCCGGGGAACCGGGCCAACGCCTCAAGCAGGGTCTCCTTGGCGATGATGTCCAGATTGTTGGTCGGCTCGTCGAGCAGCAGGCAATTGTTGCGATGAGCGATCACCTTCGCAAGCGCGAGGCGCGCGCGCTCGCCGCCGGAGAGCACGCCGACGCGCTTGTTGACGTCGTCGCCTGAGAACAACAGTGCGCCGAGGAGACTGCGGACTTCGGTGGTAGTCATCCCTTGCGCGGCCTGGCTCAATTCGTCGAGCACGGTGCGATCGTAGTCGAGGGCCTCGGCGAGGTTTTGAGCGAAGTAGCCGATCTGCACCCGGTCGCCGACCTGGCGCTCGCCGGCGGTGAGCTCCTCGACTCCGGCCATCAGGCGGATCATGGTCGATTTTCCGGCGCCGTTGGGCCCGACCAGAGCGATGCGTGCGCCGCGTTCGATCGTCAGGCTGACGCCGTCATAAACCGTCAGCGCGCCGTAGCGCTTGACCACGCCGGTCAGCTCGAAGACACGGCGCGCGCTGCGTTCGCTCGGCGGAAAGGTGATCGTCGGCGGCTTTTCAAGTCCGGCTGGCGAGTCGAGCCGCTCGATTTTTTCGAGCTGCTTGATGCGGCTCTGGACCAGCTTGGCCTTGCTGGCCTGATAGCGGAAGCGGCTGATGAAAGCCTCCATGTGCTCGATTTCGTCGCGCTGCTTCTGGTAGGCGGCGAGTTCGGCGGCGAAACGAATCTCGCGCTCCTGCAGATAGTAAGAGTAGTTGCCAGCGTACTCGGTGAGCCCGCCGGCCGAGACCTCGACGGTGCGGCGGGTGACGCGATCGAGAAAATAGTGATCGTGCGAAACCAGGATGATGCCGCCCTCGTAGGCGTCAAGATAGTCTTCGAGCCAGTTGCGCGCCTCGATATCCAGATGGTTGGTCGGCTCGTCGAGCATCATGAAGTCGGGGCGTTGCAGCAGCAGTTTTGCCAGCGCGATGCGCATCCGGATGCCGCCGGAAAATTCACTTACGTCGCGCCCGAGGTCCGCTTCTTCGAACCCCAGTCCGAAGAGCACTGCGGTCGCGCGGCTGTCCGCGGTGTAGAAGTCGTGGCGTTCGAGTTCGTGCAGCACGTCGCCGAGTTCGTTGAGGGCCGCGTCATGGTTGGGTCCGGAATGCTCGCGCGCGAGAATCTGCTCGAGCACGACGCGGCGCGCGTCAATGGCGCGCATCTCGGCCAGCGCCGAAAGAGTCTCGTCGAGCACCGAGCGGCCGGCCATCTCGGGGGCGTCCTGCTGGAGGTAACCGATTTGCGCGCGCTGCGGACGGCTGATGCGGCCGCCGTCGGGCTCGATTACGCCGGCGATAATCTTAAGCAGCGTCGATTTGCCGGCGCCATTGAGGCCAACCAGGCTGACGCGGCCGTCATCGGGCATCGCCCAGCTCACCGCGTCAAAAATGACGCGGCCGCCGTACGACTTCGAGATTTTGTCAACTGTCAGCACAGGCGTCTTGAAACGGTCGACAAGTTTTGCAGATGCGCGCCGCGCAGAAAAGGCCATGTGCAAGCAACCGGCGCCGGCATCGCATCCACTCGCAGCGATGCGTAAGATCGAAGCTAACACGCGCGTGCGTAAGAGAAGGAAATGAGATGCCGACGATAAGGAATGGCGATCGGATGCTGATTATCGACCGCCGCCTCTTCAAGGACGACAACACGCGGCTGTTTGTCGGGGTCGTCGAAGATTACGACACCGCAACGCTGCGCGTGCGCGGCTACCCGTTCCATCTGAATCCTTACGAGGTCTCGGGCGCGGAGCGGCACGGCGAGGAACGCGTGCGGATCGTCTCGATGACCGCGGGCGAACCGATCTATCTGCTGCCGCGCGGGCTGGAAGTCGCGAAACTCGAATTGCGGCGCTCGCCGAAGTCCCTGATCCTCACCGACGGCGCGGCGCTCTCGCTGGACCTCAGCGAATGGCTGGTGCGCCCCTGACTTGATCCGCTCGCGCGCATCGATAATGATTCCCGAACCACGACTGCAAGCCTGAATTTTATGAGCAAAACGAGCGAACGACCGCGCGTCGGAATCCTGATGGGAAGCGCGACCGATTACGAGATCATGCGCGCCGCGGGCGACTTACTCACCGAACTTGGGGTCGCGCAGGAGACGCGGGTTATTTCGGCGCATCGCACACCCGATTTGACGGTCGAGTACGCACGGCGCGCCGAGGAGCGCGGCCTGCGCGTGATCATCGCGGGCGCAGGCGGCGCAGCGGCGCTGCCCGGGATGCTCGCGGCAATCACGGCGCTGCCCGTGATCGGGGTGCCGATTCCCTCGACGTCGCTGGCCGGCCTCGACTCGATCCTGTCGATCCTGCAGATGCCCAAGGGCACGCCGGTCGCGACGATGGCGATTGGCCGCCCGGGCGCGATCAACGCCGCACTATTTGCCGCGTCGATCCTCGCGCTGAGTGACGGCGATCTGGCCCGGCGCCTCAAGCAATGGCGGCAGGCGCGCGCCGACGAGGTCCTCGCGACCAAGCTGCCCGAGTGATTTTCTAAACACCCAGAGACTTCCTGCGTCGCTAGACTCGTCAAGGGCGGGTGCCTGTTCGGTTGGAGTGCGTTCCGCCCAATGTCTCGACGAACTCGATAATCGCGGCGGCGGTGGCGGCAGGGTTGTCGAGCGGGACGTGATGGTGCGCGTCGGGAATCTGCTGGAAACGCGCGTCGGGAATCCGCCGATGCATCTTGCGCGCAACCTTCGCACTCATGAGCCGGCTGTGCTCGCCGCGCAGAATCAGCGTCGGCACCCGGAGACTTTTCAGCGGGAAGCGGATCTGACGCCTCCATCCGGGCGTCATCTTGCGAGTTTTGGGATCGAAGCGGAACGCCCAATTGTCGTTCGGCAGGCGCTCCGCGCCTTTGAGGGCCAACTCCGCGAGTTGCTCGCGCGAGAGCTCGTCGCCCGGCGGCGACAGCCGAAACCTGCGGATGAGTTCTTCGGCGCTGCGAAACTCCGGGCGCTCCAGATGCTGCTTGCGCCGCTTCCATCGCCACATCAGGCGGGTCCGGAGCGGAGGACCGCCGTGTGGGGCATCGATTACCACCAGCGCGGCGACCAGTTCGGGATAGTCGGCGGCCGCCCGCTGGACGACCTCCCCGCCCATCGAATGGCCGACCAGCACGACCGGCCGGCCGACGTGATCGCGCAGGAAGGCCTTAACGTCGTCGATGTGGTTGCCGGGACCATAGACCTCGGCCCATTCGCTGCGGCCATGGCCACGCAGATCGAGGGCGATCACACGCCCGTGGTGAGTGAGCCGCGGCGCGACCTGATCCCACCAGTGCGCATGAGCCGAGCCACCGTGGCAGAGAACAAAGGTTCGCGCCGCGCCGTCGCCACCCCAATCGAAGTAATGCAGGCGCAAGCCGTTGACTTGAGCGTAACGGCTGGTCGGCGCCGCCTCGGCGGTCGCCGCGGGTTCTTGACGCATGAGCAACAGAATAAATCGAGCGGCGGCCGTGAGCAAACCACGAGCGCCGAAGGGGTTCGCTGGACAAGTTTCGCCGGGCGTGGCGATCGTGCTAACAACTGGCGCACGCCGCGCACCAAAATCGGCGCGAGCACTGTCGTTCGGAGCTACCTTCATGAGTCTCAGACTTGACGGGAAGAACGCACTGGTCACCGGCGGCGCGAGTGGAATCGGTCGTGCTTGCGCGCTGCGCTTTGCGCAAGAGGGCGCCAATGTCTGTATCGCCGACCGTCAGCCGGCGGCGGCCGAGGAGACCGCCGTGGAAGTGCGCAAGCTCGGTCGTAAAGCCTGCGCCGTCCGGGTCGACGTCAGCGATCCGGCACAGACGCAGGCGATGGTGGATACCGCCGCGAAGGAGCTCGGCGGCATCGATATCGTACTGGCGGCCGCCGGCGTCTCCGCCGCCAACTACGGCGAAGGCCAGGTCAAGCCCAAGTTTCTCAATGAGCTGCCCTTCGAGGAGTGGCGCAAAGTGCTGGCGATCAACCTCGACGGCGTTTTTCTGACCTGCCAGGCGGTCGCGCGTAAAATGATCGAGCAAGGGCGCGGCGGACGTATTATTGCGATCTCGTCGGGCGCGGCCAAAGTGCCGCTGAAGGGTTCGGGCGATTACTGCGTGAGCAAGGCCGGGGTCTGGATGCTGATGAGATGCATGGCGCTCGAGCTGGGGCGCTTCAAAATCACAGCAAATGCGATCGGACCCGGAGTCATCGATACGCCGATGACCAAGGATCTGCAGGCGGCCGGCAAGGCGGAGCGCATGATACGTCAGGTTCCGCTCGGCCGGATCGGGCGCCCCGAGGACGTCGCGAACACGGCGCTGTTCCTGGCGAGCGAGGAGGGCAGCTTTTTCAGCGGCTCGATTCTGCATCCCGACGGCGGGATCATCCTGCAATAATCGCGAGTGATGCGTCGCGTTAACAGGCTGACGCTGCGGCTTGGGATCATCGCCGGTGTCGCAGCGATCTTGCTGCTCGGTCTGGTGCGGATGCCTCTAGTCTTGGCGCAGGAGTCCGCCACCGATGCGGGCGGAAACGGTCCGGCGCCGATGATCAGAGTTCCGATCCTCCAGCCAATCACGGGTTCGATGATGGTCGCGCCGCCCTACGGCAACGCGCCGCTCAAGGTCGGGTTTTTCGTGTTGGCCAACGATCCTGAAAACATCGGCTTTCTCACCTATCAGTGGAACTTCGGCGACGGCACGGTCTCGGCGCTGCCGCCGGAGCTGTACATCTTTCACACCTACGCCGCGCCCGGAAATTACGTCTGCTCGCTCGTCATCAAAACCGTCGATGGACGGTCACAGACCTTCTTTCAAGGCGTCATTGTGAAGGCTGCGAGCTGAAGTCAGGGCCGCCTCAGAATTTTTCTTTGAACGGCCGGACTTCGAGTTCCATCGTCCAGGCGCTGCGATCCTGATGGGCGAGATGCCAGTAGGTCTCCGCGATTGCGTCGGGCTTGAGCATGTCCTCGTCCTTCATTTGCGGATAGCGATCGCGCACGCGCGGGATCGCGATCGCGCCGTCCACGTTGATCCAGGCGACGTGGATGCCGCGCGGCCCGAGGTCGCGCGCCAATGACTGCGCCAGTCCGCGCATCGCAAATTTGGCCGGGCCGAAGGAAACTGATTTCGCACCGGCCTTGACCCCGGCGGTGGCGCCCGTGAAGAGCATCACACCGGCGCCGCCCGCGATCATCGCAGGAGCCACTTCTTTTGCACAGAGAAAGGCGCCGTAGGCGTTGACGCGCCAGTCCGCCTCGTACTGCGCGGGCGCGATATCAGCGATCGTGCCCCAGGTCCCGCTGCCAGCGTTGTAGAGCAGAATGTCCGGGTCGCCGAGTTGAGCGCGAATCGTGGCGAACGCCGCGGCGACTGCCGGCGCGCTGCCGACGTCTGCGGGCGTCTCGAGCGCGACGCCGCCGGGCGCGCGGATCTCGTCGCCGAGGGTGCGCAGATAATCGCCATTGCGCGCGATCAGCGCGACCGCATAATCGCTCGCGAAACGACGGGCCAGCGACGCGCCGGTCCCAGCGCCAACTCCAACGACCACCGCCACTTTGGATTTTTTGCTCTGTGCCATCGATGATTTGACCTCACTACTGAATCACCGACTGTAACCCGCAGCGCGATCGATCCGCCAGAGCGGCTTGACTGTCAGGTCCGCATAGGGTTTGTTTCATCCGCGTTGTTTTGCCGCGTCGTCACTCATGTCAGTCATTAAATCCCGTGAACCGGCTCGGCCCTCGCCGGTGGCCACGCGAGCACCCATGGCCGTATTGTTTGCGACGGTTTTGGTCGATCTGCTGGGCTTCGGCATCGTCATCCCGTTCCTGCCGATGTACGCCGCCCGAATGGGAATTGGCGCATTCAAGATCGGACTGATCCTGTCGATCTATTCACTGATGCAGTTGCTGGTCGCGCCGATCCTCGGCCGCGTATCCGATCGCGTCGGGCGGCGGCCGGTGATCATGCTGGGCCTGCTCGGTTCGTCGGTCAGCTACGTCATCTACGGGTTCGCCGATTCGTTCGTCGGGCTCCTGCTCTCGCGCGGCGTGCATGGCGCCTGCGCCGCGACGGTTTCGACCGCGCAGGCCTATGTGGCCGACACCACCACTGAGACCGAGCGCGCCCACGGGATGGGGATGATCGGCGCGGCCTTCGGACTCGGCTTTGTGCTTGGACCGGCGATCGGCGGTATCCTCGGCCACGCGAGTCTGCGCGTACCGGCCTTCGCCGCCGCCGCCATTACTTTCGCCAATCTGATCTTTGCGGCAAGCGCGCTGCCGGAATCGCATCGCGGTGTGGAGGTCGAGCCCTTTCGCTGGCATCATCTGACGCAGCCGCTGTGGATTTTGCCGCGCCAGCTCATGCGTCATCGGATGGCGCGATTTTTCCTGATCGCATTCCTGGCGACCTTCGCGATGGCGATTTTCGAAACCACCTTCGCCCTGATCGCGCCGCTACTGTACGGCTATCACGCGGCCGGTGTCGGCGGACTGTTCGCCTTCGCCGGCGTGGTGCAGGCCGTCACACAAGGCTATCTGCTCGGGAAGCTCGTCAAGGTTGCGGGCGAGCAGCGCCTGATCTGCGCCGGGTTGCTCCTGTTTGCGCTCGGGATGGCGCCGATGGCGAATTTTCGTTCGCCCGCGATGCTGCTGGCGCTGCTCGCCATCCTGGCGCTGGGTTACGGCTTTGCGAACCCGGCGATCGCGAGCCTCATCTCGAAGCGCTCCGGAAGTCATCTGCAAGGCGAGGTGCTGGGTGTGAACCAATCGGCGCTCGCGCTGGCCCGGGTCGTCGGTCCGATCGTGGCCGGCATCCTTTACGACACGAGTGGGCCGGTCGCGGCATACGTGGGCGGCGCACTCGTCGCGCTGGTTGCGTTGTTAATTGCCGGCGGCATCGATCAGGCCATAGGAGACGCGCCATGCTGACCTGGATAATCATCCTTCACGTCTTCGGCGTGGTCTTCTGGATCGGCAGTCTGCTGGTGGTCAGCAGCCTGATGACGCGCGTGCCGGACGAGATCGGGGCGGCGCGCGAGGCGCTGATCGTCGCGGCGCGGCGCCTGCTCGGCGTCGGCGCGATGATTGGCGCGGCCGTCACGATCGTCTTCGGAATTGGCGCGATCATGGCGGAGCCGATCGTGCTCACGCAGGGCTGGCTGCACGCGAAGCTGCTGTTGGTGCTGATCATGCTCGGATGCCACGTCAGGCTCTACCGGCGCGTGACCGCGCTCGAAAACGATCCCGGGTCGGCGACGCGCCGCGAATTCGCGATCCTCCACGGCCTCGTGAGCGCGCTCCTGCTGCTGATCCTCGCGCTGGTCTTTCTCCGCCCATTCTGAGCGTCAAACCGCCGCGCGATAGGCGCGATCGGCGGCCGCGATCGCGGCGCCGCTCGCCAGTTCCATCCCCTGCCCTTTGAGAATCGTCTCGAGCGCGCTCAGCACGATCATCACATTCTGGCGGCGCGACGATTCGCCCATCAGGCCGATACGCCAGACCTTGCCCTTGAAAGGCCCCAGCCCCGCGCCCACCTCGGTGTTGAACAGGCGCAGCAGGTCGCTGCGCACATTCGCGTCGTCGATGCCGTTGGGCACGCGCACCGCGGTCAGTTGCGGCAGCCGATAGCCTTCCTGCGCGGCCAGCTCGAGGCCCATCGCGACAAGTCCGCCTTTGAGCGCGCTCGAGTTTTCCAGATGGCGCTTGAACCGCGCTTCGAGACCTTCCTCCGCGATCAGGCGCAAGGCTTCGTGCAGCGCGTAGTTCATCGAGATCGGCGCAGTATGGTGATAAACGCGATCGGCGCCCCAGTAGCGCTCGATGCCGGCGAGATCGAAATACCACGAACGGCACTTGGTTCGGCGCGCGCGTATCGCCTCCATCGCGCGACTGCTAAAAGTCACCGGCGCCAGCCCCGGCGGCGCGCCGATACCCTTTTGCGTGCAGCTATAGCAGGCGTCAACCTCCCAGCGATCGATCTCTACCGGCACACATCCGAGCGAGGTAACCGCATCCATGGCGAAGAGCGCGCCGTAACGATGGGCCATGGCGCCCAACTCCGCCACGGGCTGATAGACTCCGGTCGAGGTTTCGGCGTGCACAACCACTATCAATTTTGGCTTGCGCGCCGCCTTGAGCGCCGCTTCGAGCCGCTCGGGCTCGACGATTCGGCCCCATTCCGCCTCGACCCGGACAACCTTCGCGCCGAGACGTCCAGCCGCGTCGGCGGCGCGATCGCCAAAGACGCCGTTGACCCCAACCACGACCTCATCGTCGTCCTCGATCAAGTTGGCAAGCGCGGTCTCCATCCCGGCCGAACCGGTGCCCGAGACCGGAAAAGTGATCTCATTGGCCGTCTGAAACGTCTCACGCAACAGCAGCTTGATCTCTTCCATGACCTTGACGAAATCCGGATCGAGATGGCCGACTACCGGCGAGATCAGCGCCTTCATTACGCGCGGATGAATATTCGAGGGGCCGGGGCCAAGCAGGATCCGGGCGGCAGGATTAAGTTCAGGGACGGAAATCGGCACAGATGCTTCTCCCTTGTCGAGCGGCCTTAAAGAGCGGCAGCAGCGATGCAGTCCGCCCAACTGGTGTAACGCTCAGATGCACTATTATTTCACTGGCGCGCGTCTGCGCAAAAGCGTGGCGGACGCTCGATGGCCGGGCGTGCATTCTTTCGTGCTAGAGTGGCCGCCGATGCAACTTAATGGGCACAAGTCCGTCACGCCGGGCGTCGTCTCAGCCTTGCAGGGGATTCTCGGCGTCGACGGTATCGTCTCGCGCCCGACTGAGCTCAAGGTCTACGAGTGCGATGGCTGGACGATGGAAAAGAGCATCCCGGAGCTGCTGCTACGGCCGCGTTCGACCGCCGACGTCAGCGCGGTGCTCAAAATCCTGGACCGCCACGGTATCGCGTTCGTGCCGCGCGGCGCCGGCACGGGCTTGTCGGGCGGATGCCTGCCGCTCAACGCGCCGGTGATGATTTGCACCTCGCGCATGAATCACATCCTCGAGATCGACCTCGCCAATCGGCGGATCGAGGTCGAGAGCGGCGTCGTCAATCTCAACGTCACCAACGCGGTGAAGGCCGCGGGATATTTTTACGCGCCCGACCCCTCGTCACAGACGGCGTGCACGATCGGCGGCAATATTGCGGAAAATTCCGGCGGACCGCATACGCTGAAATACGGCGTCACGACGAATCACGTGCTTGGGCTCGAGCTGGTTTTGCCCGACGGCGAGGTCGTCGAGTTGGGCGGTCCGACCGAGGAGCTCTGCGGCTACGATCTGGTCGGTGCGGTGGTCGGCGCCGAGGGCACGGTGGGCATCGTCACGCGCGCGACCCTGCGCCTCTCGCGCGAGCCGGAAGCCCATCGCACGATGCTCGCTGTGTTCGCCGAGGTCGCAGACGCCACGCAGGCGGTCTCCGCGGTGATCGCGCACGGGATCATTCCGGGCGCGATCGAGATGATGGACCGGCTGATTATCCGCGCGGTCGAAGAGGCCTTCGCCGTCGGACTTCCGACCGACGCCGGCGCAGTCCTGATCATCGAACTCGACGGCCTCGCGGCCGGCATGGAGGATCACGCAGCGCGGGTCCGCGAACTGATGCAGGCCGCGGGCTCGCGCGAGGTCCGCCTCGCGCGCGACGAGCGCGAACGCACGCTGCTGTGGAAAGCGCGCAAGCGCGCGTTCGGCGCAGTCGGGCGGCTCGCGCCGAATTACGCGACGCACGACGGCGTCGTCCCGCGCACCCGGCTGCCGGAGATTCTTCAGCGGATCACCGCGATCAGCGCCAAACATCAGCTCACGATCGGCAACGTTTTCCACGCCGGCGACGGCAATATCCATCCAATCGTGCTTTACGACGAGCGCGACGCGGATCAGGTCCGCCGCGCAATCGCCGCCGGCCATGACATTCTGACGGCCTGCGTCGAGCTCGGCGGCAGTCTGACCGGTGAGCACGGCATCGGCGTCGAGAAGATCAATGAGATGCCGATGCTCTTCTCGCCCGACGATCTGCTGGTGATGGCCGAGCTGCGGCGGGTGTTCGATCCGGCCGAACGCTCCAACCCCAACAAGGTGCTCCCGCGGCCGGGCGGATGCGTCGAAGTTGCCGCGCCGCGCCGGCAAGTCGCCCTCTAGGCGAGCCTGCGAGCAGAGCTAAGAGCGCCAGTGGAGCGAAGCAGAACGAACAAACGAGTCTCCGAGTTGCGTTCTAACCAAGACGGGGGCGCACCGATTATGGCCGCGCCTCCGGTGGGTGGCCGAGTCTGCGAGGCTCAGCCGAGGACAGGACTCGGCCGCCCCCTGGACGTGCGCACAGCAAGCGCAGCGAGCGACTCAAAAAAACGTTCCGATGCCGCAGCCTGACGCGTCGAGCCTCGCGCACGACTTCACGAAGCTGATCGGCGCGGATCGCGTCCGCACTGCGCAGGGTCGCGAGACCGCCATCGCCGAGATTGTCGTCGAACCGGAAAGCGCCGATGAGATCGCCGAAGTCGTCCGCCGATGCGAGCGCGATCGCATCCCGCTCGCGCCGCTGGCTGCGATGCGCACGCAGAGGCTGATAAGCCGCGTTGCGGTGGCAGTCTCCCTGGCGCGGATGAACCGGGTCGTCGCCTACGAACCTGACGATATGACGGTCATCGCCGAGGCTGGCCTCACGCTCGGTAGCCTCAACCAGATCGCTGCGCAGCGCGGCCAACGCTTGCCGGCCGATCCGCCGGCGCCCGAGCTGACAACGCTCGGCTCACTGATCGCCAGCTCCAAGACCGGACCGCTGCGCCTGAGCGAGGGCACGATTCGCGATCTGCTGATCGGCATCCGCTTCGTCGGGCACGGCGGCCGGATCGTTCACGCCGGCGGCCGCGTGGTCAAGAATGTCGCCGGCTATGACCTGATGAAGCTGATGACCGGATCGTTTGGCACGCTCGGGATCATCACCGAAGCGGCCTGCAAAGTACGCCCGATCCCGCCCATTTACCGGCTCGTGGTGGCAGGCTTTGCCGCGATCGGCATGGCCTTCGAAGCTGCGCAAAAGGCCGAACGCGCCGCCGCGCTCTACCACTGCGAGGTGGTTAGCCGCGCGATCGCCGGAGCGTTCGCCGAACGCGGCGAGTTCATCCTGCTCGCCGGCTTCGGCGGCATTCCCGCCGAGGTCGAGCATCAGCACAACGGCCTCCTCGCAAGCCTCGGCCGCGACGCGCGGATACTCGCGGATGCCGAAGCGGAAGCAGCTTATCGATGGCTGCGTGATCTGACGCCGCTCGAGGCGACCGTCGCCGCGCAGATCGCCGTCAAGCCTGCGGAACTGGCGCGCTGCCTCGCGACCCTGGGCGTGGCATTCCGCGCGCACGCACTGAACGGTGTGGCGCAGATCTGGAGCGACGCCGGCAACCACGAGGACCCGCGCGACCTCGTGGCAAAGTGGCGCGCCATCGCGCATAGCGCGCGCGGTCATCTGCGCGTGATCGCGGCGTCATCGGAAGTCCGCCGCGACTTCGCGATGTTCGACGTGCCTCCGCCGCCTGCGACGGCGCTGATGAAACGGCTGAAGGCCGCGTTTGATCCGCATAACGTCTTCAATCCGAACTGTTTCGTCGGCGGCGGCCACGGACTCTGAAGCAGGCAAATGGCAACCGCGTCGGAGCCGTCACGAACACCGTCCACAAAGACCGCCAGTCCGCCGCGGCCTCATGTCAAAGACGTCGTTGACTATGACCTGCTGTTCGACTGCGTGCATTGCGGCCTTTGCCTCGAAGCCTGCCCGACCTATGCGTTGACCCGTGCCGAAATGGATTCGCCGCGCGGCCGCATCTACCTGATGAAGGCGCTGGCGGAGGAGACCCTCGAACTCGACGCCGACGCCGTGCGTCATCTCGATCTCTGCCTCGGATGCCGCGGTTGTGAGACGGCCTGTCCCTCGGGCGTCCGCTACGGGCGGCTGATCGAAAAAGCCCGGGTTTACGTCGAGCGCAACTGGCGGCGGAGTTTCGTCGAGCGCGTGCGCAATCGCTTGATCGGGGCGATTTTCCCCTACCCGCGCCGGCTGTGCATCCTCCTCACGCCCCTCAAGCTGATCGAATTTGCGGGCTTGCGTCCCCTCCTCCTACGCCTCGCGCCCGCCGTGCTCAGAAACTGGATCGAGTTGCTGCCCCCGCTCATTACTGGCGATGCGCCCGCTTTTCCACCGTTCGCGCCCGATTTCCAAGCCGCAAGCGCAGCCGGCAAACGGGTCGTCGTCCATCACGGCTGCGTCACGCAGGTGCTGACACCTTCGGAAAATCACAACAGCGAAGGGGCGCTCCACGCGGCCGGCTATCGAGTCGTGCAACTCGAACGGACGGTTTGCTGCGGCGCACTCGATATCCACAACGGCAATCGCGCGCGAGCACTGGAATTCGCGCGCGTCAATGTTCGCGAGTTCCGGCGTTCGGGCGCCGACGCGATTATCTCGGCGGCCTCGGGCTGCTCCGCGGTGATCGCGAGTTACGGCGAATGGCTCAAGGACGACTTGGAACTCGCCGCCGCCGCGCAGGAGATGTCGTCGCGCGTCGCCGATCTGAGCTCGCTGCTGATCGCCGGGTCGAAACTCTTCACACGCGAATTTCCCGCAACTGTGACCTATCACGATTCCTGCCATCTGGCGCACGGCCTTGGGATCCGCGAGAACCCACGCGCACTGCTTCGATCAATTCCCGGCGTGCGCCTGGTCGAGCTGCCCGAAGCGGATCTGTGCTGCGGATCGGCCGGCAGTTACAACCTGACCGAACCCGAAATGGCGCGCGCATTGGCGCAACGCAAGGCGGACAATATTGTCGCGACCGGCGCGGACTTCGTCATTTTGTCGAATCCCGGATGTGAGTTTCAGATCGCCGCGGAACTTCGTCGCCGCGGCGCCAAGGTCCGCGTGATCCATCTCGCCGACTTCCTCGCCCTCGCCGGCGCAGGAGCGGCGCCCTCCGTGAGCGGCTAGCCGACCATCCCGGCGTGCTTGAGATATTCCGCGAGCAGCACAGCGCCGCGTCCCGCGCCCATCGCGGCATTATGGCTGACCAGCAGATATTTCACGCCGTTGGGCAGCACTTCGTCGACGCGCACCCGCCCGACCGAGGTCGTCATCCCGCGTTCGGCGCTGCGATCCAGCCGCGGCTGCGGACGCATCGGATTCCGATGAACCGTAATCATCCGCGTGGGCGAGTTCGGCAGGCCGAGCGCGGTGAAGTCGCGGCCGAACTCCTCGAACGCGGCGATCACTTGGTCAACCGAGGCCGGACGTTTGAGGCTCGCGGCGACCGACTCAGTGTGACCCGCGAGCACCGACGCACGGGTGCACGTCGCACTGACTCGGAGCGGCAGCTCCGCGATTGTCCCTTCGCCCACGCGTCCCAGAATCTTGCGGGTTTCGATCGTGACCCGCTCCTCCTCGCGCGGGATATACGGAATGATATTCTCGACGATATCCAGCGCCGGCAGGTCGCGTCCGGCGCCCGAAATTCCCTGCATCGTGGTCACGACGGCGGCCTCGACGCCGAAGCGCTGATCGAGCGCTTTGAGCGTGATTGCCAGTCCCGTGGCAGTGCAGTTGGGCAGCGTCGCGAGGTAACCCTGCCATCCGCGCCGCCGCTGTTGCTCGCGTACGATCGCCATATGATCGAGATTGACACCCGGAATGACCAGCGGCACGTCGGGCTCCATCCGATACGGCCGTGCGGTGCTGATCGTCGGCACGCGCCGCGCGTAGAGCGGTTCGAGCTCGCGCGCCGCCTCCGATTCAACCGCGGCGAAGACCAGCTTCACGTCATCCAGGCGCATTGACTTCGCTTCCTGGACTTCGAGTCCGAGCGCTGCGCGCGGCGGTTCGACCTCGTCAACGTACCAGCGCCGCATGCCGCTATCGGCGTCGGTAATGGCATCGTCGAAATTGCGCCCGGCCGAGCGCTCGGAGGCGGCCAAGGCCGCGATTTCGAACAGCGGATGACCGTCGAGGGCGGCCAGCACCTGCTGTCCTGCGATCCCGGTCGCCCCCACGACTGCTACTGGAATTCTCATCGCTTCCGCGTATCAAGATGCGAAAAAGCTGCCTCCAAGCCTATAGGCCGCGCCGCGTCCAATCCATCTCGCCGCGCGCTTGCGTCCGCGGGTGGTTCAGGTAAACATCTGCGCTTCGGTGAGCCGTTAGCTCAGGCCGGTAGAGCATGTGACTTTTAATCACAGGGTCCCGGGTTCGAGTCCCGGACGGCTCACCAATGAAGTCCAACCCGATCAACGATTTTTTTGACGCTAACTCGAACATAACCTCGCTCGACGACCGCATTGTTCGATCTGTCAGGCGCGCCTACTGCTCAAAGAGACGAGCGCCATTTTTTTCCGCCTCACGAAACTGGGCCCGGCGCGCGCGCGCTGCCGATCCGCCGACGGGAACGTAGCCGCTGACGACGCGCCGAGGATTAACCATGCTCTATGAACCCTAGTTTTTGCCTTGACTCACTGACTCGCGCAGCCTCGACGTTGCACCGAAGGTTTGAAGTCGGTTTGCTCCGCCAGCCAGTCCCGTGACCGGTAGATGAATGTCAATCTGACCCTTTGGAGTTAGGAAATGAACTAGCCCCTCACTTTTCAAAACAGGTCTCAGTCCAAACTTAAAGGAGCTTGGTCAGGCCTTAATTGTTCAGGCTCCGCCGAGCGAGCGGCCAGTCGCGTAGTCCACTGCGGCCTTAGCAATCGAAAAGCCGTATAGTGAGTCGGCGTAGGCAGCGTCGTCGTCTGTGTAGTTGCGCTGCGCATCCTCGAGTTCGATGATGTCGGCGAGCCCGGCATCGTAGCGTTTTTCAGCTAACTCCAGCTCAGCGCGCGACGCCGCCAGGGTTCGCTCCGCTCGATTTATCCGCTCCAAAGATGCTTGCCAGTCAAGGAAGGCAGTCTTTACTTGCAGGACAATCCGCTGGCGTAAGTCCTCGATCTGGCTTTGGACGGCCCGCTGACGGAACTTCACCTCCGCGACTTCGTGCGAGGTGAGAAAGCCGTTAAAGATCGGCCACGTGATTAGGATACCGGCGTTGAAGTTGTTTGCGGCAGGCAACCCGGTTCCCAGAGCCGAATAC
>JBOHWF010000291.1:0-6614 GCA_050736455.1 Binataceae bacterium (SeqCode)
GGGCCGCTTGTTTTCCCCATTCGTCATTCCCGCGCGATCTGTCCTGTCTGGCGCGCGAGGAATCCCGGATTGCAGAGCCCTCATACTCTACATGCGCAGGGCTCAGTGTTATCGTGGCTCGCAAATCTGCCAGCGACACTGAGGAGATTGTATGGGCGGGTTGCCTGCAAAATGGCTCAGATGGATTGCGCTGTCACTCGGCGTGGCCGGGATGCTAACACCGGCGCTGCTGGGGCTCGGTTGGATCCCCCAAGACCAAGCACTCAACGCTGCGATTTTTCTGCTCGGCTTCATCGTCTTCGACGGCGCCGCCCGCGAATCGAAAGAATCGATCCAAGCGCCTCAGCTCTTAACCAATACAGATGATTATTTTCACGAGCTGACCAGACTACTCCCTGAGACCAAGCACGAAATGATCTCTGTCATCCGCGTGAAGGACATTTTGGCCGCGGAAATCACACGATTCCGTGAGAAACTAATGTCAACCACGCGAAGCGAAAAGCAATTGCATGTGTATGTAATAGTTGCAGGCGGCACCGGTGAATGGAGTGAAGAGAGTTTTCAGAGGCGTTTCGCCATCGAACGTGATGCTTCACTGGAAGGAAGGTTTCACTTGCGGGTTTTCGACTCACCGGTTACATTTGGCTGTCAGATTATTGATCTAAGGCATTGGTCGATCGACTTTCCGCCAAATCCCGCCGATCCAAGAGGCGCCGCGCTCATCTTCAGGAATCATCCGGAAGGCGCGCGTCTAATCGCCAGCTTCATCCGCCATCAGTGGCTCGAGCGCCCGGGCGTCACGATGAGCCTCAGCGAGGCTTACGAGAAGTGGAAGGCCCTGCAGAATCCTCCGCCGAATGCCGAATATCGCGCGTGATTATACTCTTGACCATATATATCGTACGAGCTATTATTGGTGAACGTGAACGATCCGGCAATCGAGGTAATTGTCACCGAAGAATTCGAAGCCTGGTATATGGAACTTGATGATCAGGACACCGCGGCGGTAACCCGAGTCGTCGGATTGCTGGAAGAAAAGGGCATCACGCTGGGTTTTCCTTACAGTAGCGACATCAAGGAATCGGCGATCGCGTTGCGGGAGTTGCGTATTCAATCCCGCGGCGATCCGCTCCGTGTCTTTTATAGATTCGACCCGCGCCGCCATGCAGTCCTCCTGATTGGTGGCGACAAAACCGGCGACCCACGCTTCTATGAACAGATGATCTCGCTTGCCGAACGCATTTGGCGGGACTATCTCAACTCGATTCGCAAGGAGGCGCAAAAACGATGAAGACGAAGCCCTGGCGCGAAGTTCGCGCACAAAAACTTTCTCCCGAGAAGCTGGCCGCGATCGACGAGGCGGTCGCGAGTGAGGTGCTGGAGATGGACCTGCGCGAACTGCGCGAGGCCGCCGGCAAAACCCAGGAAGAACTGGCCGCGGCGCTACGCACGGTTCAGCCCGAAATCTCGCGATTGGAACGCCGCGACGACTTTCGCCTCTCGACGTTGCGCAATTACGTGACGGCACTCGGCGGATCGCTTGAACTGGTGGCCAGCTTCGGTAATCGGCGGGTGCGGCTGCGCGCCTCCTAAGCGAACCATGGCGGCCTGCGAGCGATGCTCGCGGGCCGTTGTGCGTTAAGTCACATTTCGCGAATCAGACCGACAGATTATAGACCCTGCGCAAGTTGTCGCCGAGGACGTTGCGGCGCTGCTGCGGGTCGGCGACCTTGCCGCCGAAATTCTCCAGCTCCTCGATATAGTTGCCGGTATGATCGGGATGCGGGAAATCGGTCGCCCAGAAGAAGCGATCACTGCCGCAGAGATCGACCATCGCCGGCAGCGACTTCTCGTCGGGATCGGCCGAGACCCAGACGTTGCGATTGAAGTAGTAACTGGGCCGTTCCTTGAGCGGGACGCCGCGCCCGGTCACGCTGTCGTAGATCGCGTCCATGCGATCGAGCCAGTATTGAATCCAACCCGCGCCGACTTCGAGGATGATAATTTTGAGCTTCGGAAATTTGTCGAAGGTGCCGTACTGCATGAAGCTCGCGAGCGCATGGCGGGTCGCGTCGGAGGCGGTAAGGCTGAGGAACCAGTGCTGCTTGCGGACATATTCTTTGTCGTAGCGGCCGGGCCAGCACCATTGCGGCTCGAGGGAAACATGGATGCCGAGCGGCACGTCTAGTTCCTGCGCCTTCGCGAAGACCGGATCGTGGTCGGGATGGGCGTGCGGTTTGCGACTCGCCGTGAACTGCACCACCCATCCGCCTTTGTGACCGGCCTTAACCGCGCGCTCGAGTTCGGCCGCGGCCGCAGTGGGATCCGTCAGCGACAGATGCGCGACCGGGATCAGCCGGCCGCCGCTGCCCGCGCTCCAATCGACCGCCCAGCGGTTGTAGGCGCGGCACATCTCCTGCGAATACGCGACTTCGCTCGTATCCGTCTCCCACGTGAGCGCGAGGCTCGGGTAGATGATCGCGGCGTCGAGCCCTTCGAGGTCCAGCCGCTTGACCCGATCGTTCGCGTCGACCGCGCCGAGCGGGACTCTGCTGCCGTATGGGGTGCGGCGATCGAAATCGCCCCCCGAGTTGCGCGTGATCTGGCCCATCTGCGCCAGCGTGCCGAAGCTGCCGCCGCGGCTCACCCGCGAGGGCACGCCGTTGACTTCCAGATACTCGAACCCCGCGTTGTCCACTTTCAGGCGGACGGCCTTCTCGCGGTATTTTGCCTCGCAATACTGTTCCCAGCAGTTGGCTGCTTCCAGGATGTGGCCGTCGGCGTCGATCGCGCCGGGGTATTTTAGCTTGCGAATTTTCTCTTCGATTTGCGCCATTTCGTTGCCTCGATTCGAGTTGGGATTTCGTAACCTGGCCGCTTACAGTATTTTCGCGCGGCGCGCGGGCGTCAAGCTGCTCCCTGAATTTTTAGCCCTTAACCGCGACAGAATTTGTAGCCGATCACACCCCAGGTGGTCGGATACGCCGCGGTCCCGGCGAACGTCGAGGAAGTCGGCTGACCGAGCGACGGGCTGGGCGCGGACTGAAGAATTTCACCCTTCCGAAAAGCGCGCAAAAAGCCCATCACGGTACGTAGGGCCGTGCCGGGCTGATTATCGATGGCGCTATCCAGACGTACGCGAGGCACCAGGCGCGACCGACGGTTCCCGGCGCGAGCAAAGAAGGCGCGATTTTGCGTCCAGCAATTGTCACACGCGCTGGCAAGAAGTGAGTAAATTCAAAGGGATGAAAATGCGGTTCAGCAGGTTTAGCCGGACTATCGCAGCGATGTTTTTGGCCGGGCTAGCGGCGGTGGCGTTGCCGCGCGGGGCAAACTCTCAATATCAGCCGATCCCAAATTACACGGGAGTGAGCGCTGGCCAGCAATTCCGCGACGATATCAACAATCATCTCTCAGGCCAGACTCCCGTGAGTCCGCGTATGGTGCCATTGAACTACGCACTGCTCGCGGCGACGCCGGAGCAGGACGGCCAGCTCTACTGGTGCCTTGACTGTATTCAGGCCCCGATGTGCAGCGGCGGTGGGACTGGGGCGATGGCGCTCGGTTCTGGAGGTCAATGGACGTGTGGCGCCGGCGCCGCTGCCGGCGGTCCGCCGACGGGCTCGGCGGGGCACGACTTGAGCGGGATCTATCCCAATCCGACGGTCTCTAGCGTGCTAAACGGCCAGACGCCGGTGACGACGAATAACGGGATCAACCTGCTGGCGAACGCATCGGGCAACTACAGCATGAACGGCTTCTCATTGCTCAACTTGTCGTCGCTGACGCCCGGTTTGGCGGGTGACACGATTGCCGGGTTCAACCTCAACGGGGAGGCGAATCCGCTGGCGCCGGTATACGGAGCCGTCTCGTCGAATGTGGTGGGGTCGGCGACCACCACCGCGTCGTCGGCGAATATGACGCTGGTCAACGCGGGCGACTGGCAGAACGGGCAACTGGTGGCGCTGGTGGGCGCCGGAGCGGTGGCGACGATCGCAGCGCCGGCGTGGTGTACGAGCACCACCTGCGGGAGTGCGAGTGGCGGCAACTACCCGCGGTTCGAAACGCTGGGCGGAACCGGCTCGGCCAGTTATTCATATTGCGTCGAGACCGTGGACCAGAATAACGGCATTTCGGCATGCGGTCCGACCGCGACGGTAACCAACGCACAGGCGATGCTGGGGCCTGCCGCCTGGGTCCAGCTGGAGTGGGCGACAGTCGTCAACGCGCAGGGTTATATCGCGAAGAGTTGCCGCGGCACGGCGTGCGTGCCGAAATTTCTCGCGTATGTTCCGGCGATAACCGCGGGCGGCCAGTCCTTTCAAGGAGTGGTGGACGTCGGCTTGACGTACGCACCGCCCGAGTTCATCGCGATTGGCAATGCCACGGCGACTTCCTTCGGCGCGACGCTGCAACAGGTTCCGCTGGACGCCAAGACGCTGACGGTGAGCGCCGGCTCGGTGGTGTGCACGGACAGCGGCAGCGGCGCCTTGACCGGGTCGGGTTGCGGCGGTGGCTCGATTAATTACGCGACCGGCGCGATGACGGCCTCGTTCACCACCGCACCGGCGAGCGGGACTAACGTCTGGGCAGTTTACACGCCGACCAGCGCCTATCCAGCAAAGCTTTCGAGTCCGACGCGAGACTGGCTATTCACGACGATTCAAGGTGGTGGCGGAACGCTCTCGCTGACGCTGAACGCAAACAGCGCGGTCAGCACCACTACTCAGTTGGTGCATGACAACTGGACGCCGATTCAAACCGCCCTCAATTCGTTAACGGCGTCGGGCGCAACTCCTGCAGGTGGCTCAGTCCGGCTGCAGCGCGGCACGTACTCACTGCCCAAACCCTTGATTATTCCCTCGGAGGCGACGCTGCAGGTGGATTGCGGCGGGACTAACTTTGGCCAAGGTGCGGCGGCGCCCGGCTATGTTTTCGGCACCACGCTGCAATGGAGCGGCCCCGACGAGATGGACATGATCGACATGTACGACGGCCTGCGCGAGCGCATCATGTGCGGGAACCTCGATGCGCGCAACGTCAACGGCGGCGCGAGTCCGTCAACTGCCATGACCGGCGTGCATTTGGATACCTCGCTAACCGTGTTGTCGGGTAACGACAAGGCGCGGCTGCAAGAGGTGAGCGTCAGCGGGGCTCATCATGGCTTCGCGATTGGCGGCAACGTCATCACCGACGGCGTGTATCCGAACGGCGACGTTTCGGAGTTTGTGCTGGATCAAACGCACACGGTGTTTCCGCAAACTGATGCGCGCGCGATCGGCTATGTGGTCAATTCAAGCAATGCGGGATTTCCGATCTCACTGCTGGCCGAGCCCTCGTGTCTCGGACAGCCGAACGTCTGCATCGATCAAGTCAGCGATGGCGGGTTGGACGTCGATCGCGCGAGCGGCACCGTGGATGGAGGTCCGAGTCGGGCCTTTCACGTTTACGACACCGGCCAGGAAGGAACGATCGCACATACCGAGTATGAAGGGCCGGTGGGCGGATATTGCCTGCGCGTCGAGCCGACCGCGACGGTCGCCCCGAGTGCGGCGGCGGCCGGGCTGGATTTTGTGGACAACTGGTGCGACGGTTTCGGCGACAATGTCACGCTGGACGCCGGACTGACGCTGTTTTCAAAGAATAACGTGTTCGGCTCTCCGACTCCACCGACGCTCCAGACCAACAGCCTTGGCGCGGTGGTGTACAGTGAAGGCGACGGCGCCGCGTGGAGTAATACGACGGCTGGCGGAACGATCGAGCATACTCTGCAGAATCAGAATTCTTCGCTTAGTGTCGCCGACAGCTTTGGCCGTTTGGTCGTCGCGCCTTCGACCAACCAGAACGCGAATTTTGGCATGCAACTGCGCTTTATAGATCCGACCGGCGCGCACAGCAACTGGCTATTTGGCTGCGACGTCAATGTTAA
Source organism: Binataceae bacterium (SeqCode) (assembly GCA_050736455.1). Classification (GTDB taxonomy): domain Bacteria; phylum Desulfobacterota; class Binatia; order Binatales; family Binataceae; genus JAJPHI01. The sequence continues at coordinate 5,930 of JBOHWF010000291.1, forward strand.
CGGCGCCTGTGAGATAACGCCGTCCACCGCCGCCGGAGGTACAACCTTCTCTACGCCGACATTAAAAATACAGTCGAGCGGCAATGTTACGGTGGCCTCGACTCTGATCGTCAGCGGCAGCACGTTTGCGAATCTGCCGGCACCGGCGATCAACGGCGGCCGGACCTGGTGTTCGAATTGCGATCCGCCGGCGAACCCGCCCGTGGCTTGCACGTCAAGCGGAACCAAGACGGGAGCATTCGCCGACGGCGTTAACAATCAGTGGATCTGCACCTACTGATTCGCGGGCCGCGGGCGCGCCGCCTCAGGCCGCCATCTGCGACGTGCAACTCGGGCAGCGGGTGGCTTTGAGCGGGATCGGCGACAGGCAGAAAGGGCAATCCTTGGTGGTTGGCGCGGCGGCCGGCGCGGCTGGTGTCATCCGGTTGACCTGGCGGATCAGCATAAACATCACGAACGCGACGATTACAAAGTCGAGGATCGCGTTGATGAAGGTGCCGTAGTTGATGGTCGGCGCGCCGGCGGCCTTGGCCAGAGCCAGCGTCGCGTAGGACTTGCCGTCGAGACTGATGAAAAGAGAATTGAAGTCGACGTGGCCGAGAATCAGGCCGATCGGCGGCATAATGATATCATTGACCAGCGAGGTGATGATCCGGCCAAAGGCGATGCCGAGGATGATGCCGAT
>JBOHWF010000292.1:0-3553 GCA_050736455.1 Binataceae bacterium (SeqCode)
CTGGACGATCAAGCCCGTGCCCAATTGGGCATGGCTTTGTGGCAGGACCGGCTTTTTATCACGCTATCGCGGCAGGCGGCGAACGCGACCGGCTTCTTCGCGATTCCTTCTGATCGCGTCGTCGAGCTCGGCGCCCAGGTGACGGTGTGATCTTTGCGCGGGCGCCGTGCTAGGAAAAGCTGCTCGCAGCGCGTTCCATATTGGACCTTATGCAACGTGCGCTGTTTCGACGGGAGCGGTTGGTTGCGTTATCTTCGCTCCTGATCCGCAGCAATCAGGGTGCCAGCTCTCAGGCAGAAAATCCAACTATCGTCCTGTGCAAATTCCCGAGACCAGCTCTCTTTGACTTCGCCGCCAGTTCGGATAGCATCATGCTACCCGGAGCCGCGTTAGCAAATTCCAACAATCCGCGACGGGACCCCTTGCTCGTTCTTGCTGGCGGATTGGGGTGGCGAATCTGTAAGGGAGGAATCGTTATGCGATGGCTGGCTCGTTGCCTATTGATGTACGTCATAACCTGTGCGCCGGCGGTAGCCGACCCTCCGAATATCCCGACGCAAATCACGATGATTCGCACCGGGTGGAATGCAGATTCATTCGGCATCGTCACAGTGGCCCCAACAGTCAATCCAAACGGATGTCCGACTTCGAATCTTGGCTATGTGACCGATAGCTCCCAGCCCGGGTATCAAACCTATTACGCGGCCACATTGCTGGCGTTCGCGGAGCGCGCGACCGTGATCGTAGTCGTGGCGGAGCACGAATGCCTCGGACCCTTTCCCAAGCTGATCGGCATCGACATAGTGCGCTGAGTGGAGCAGGGATGCGTCTCGAACCGGCCCCAGCTGATCGGCCTAAATACAGTGCGCTGCGTCGCGTTTTGCGCGCGGGGGCGACGACTGTTGGGCGCGCCTGCGATCGCGCCGTTCGACGCGTCATCGCAATCGTGATGCTGATCGGCGCGGCCACGTCGTCATCGCCCGCGGACACCGTTCGGCCGGGCTCCGCCATCGCGTTGCCATATGGTGACATCATCATCCCCGTTCCGGCCCCGCCGTCGAACGCGGATCCAATGAATCCCGCCTCACCTGGGGATGTCGTCACCCAGCGCTATAACAACCTGCGCACGGGGGCGACGCTGCACGGCGGGCTCGATCAGCGTGCGGTCTCGGATGGAAAGTTCGGATTCCTCAAAGCCTTGGACGTCGACGGCGTCGTGCTCGCGCAGCCGTTGTTCATGGCCGGCGTCAACTTTCCGCAAGGGCGGCGATCCGCAGTCTTCATCGCGACGTCGACCAACTGGGTCTACGCTTTCGACGCGGACACGCTCGAGAAGCTGTGGGGACATTTCCTCGGCGAGCCGTTCCGGATCGACACAGCCCCACCTGAGAACTGCACAGGCCAGATGGCCGTGACGGAGCAAGAGCCGGGGGTTGCGGCCGACGGGATCCAGTCGACCCCGGTGATCGATGTCGCGCGTTTACGCATCATCGTGAGCTATCGAGGGATGGACGGAATCCCCGACGGAACGCAGCGCATCGCCGCGTTGGACTTGCGCACCGGACAGCTCGCCAAGGGCGCGGATGGGCGCGACCTCGATCGGCGCGTCACGGACAACCCATTGTGGAATCTCGTCCACCGCAATCGCGCGAGCCTGCTCTTGGATGGTGACCACGTCTACGTGGCCTTCGCGGGACGATGCGAGCAACCGGATTGGCCGCATAAAGCGCTGTCCTTTCAGGGCTGGATCTATGCATTCGACGCTGCGACGTTGGCCTTCGAGGGCCGGTACCGCAGCACGCGGCAGCCGAATGGTTCCGCGTCGCTCGAACCGACCAAGGATCCCGTCGCAGGCGGCGGTATCTGGCAAGCCTCGACCGGCCTTGCAGCCGACGGACGCGGCAGCCTCTACTTCGCCACTGGAAATCAGGCCACGGGCTTTATGGCGATCACACGGCCGGCGGACGCGCTCGGCAGGAATCTCCCGGACAGCGTCGTTCGGCTCCGCATCGATACGCGCCCCGGCTCGATTTCGATGACGCCGACCGACTGGTTCACGCCGTATCGCTATGGGTGGCTCGACGTCGAGGATCTCGATCTCGGGTCGGGGGGTGTGGTCCTGATCCCCAACACGCGATATCTGGTTGCGGCGGGCAAGGAGGGCATGCTGTACGTGCTCGACCGAGAGAACATGGGCAAGTTCGACGGCAGCGCGCCGGTACCTGATCTGGGCTTCACCTCCGAGGATAAGTTCAGCCCAGATGATCCAGGGCGCGACCAGCTCGTACAGAAGTTTCGCATTAGCGAGAATCAGTATTGTGCCGCCACTGGTCCGAACCCGCTGTTCTGTCTCGGGCCGAAGAGGGCGTACCCGCAGGATGGATCCCCGCACCGAGGGGTTGATATGCACCAATGGTTTCCCTGGCCCCATATCCATGGGACCCCGGTGTTCGGTGCGTTTCCCGACGGGCGTGCTTTCCTCTACGTGTGGGGCGAGAAGGACTTCCTCAAGTCCTTCCTGTGGTGGGGCAAGCGGTTCGAGACGACGCCGACGATCGCGACCAAGTTCGGGTCGCGCGAGGCGTTGCTCTCCCCACCGTATATCGCCAATGTGCCCGGCACGGATGGCAAATTGCTCGCGGTTGGCATGCCTGGCGGGTTTCTCTCCCTGACCATCGACCCCACACAGCCGGCCGCAGGCGTGCTGTTCGCATCGGTGCAGCGTTGCCGACGCTTCGACGACGACCCAGCGTTGCATGAATGCTCGGTGCCGCGGTGTCAGGACGCGTCGAACTGTCGGGAGCAGGGCTTGGGGATGTTGCGCGCTTTCGATCCGATCACCTTGCACGAACTCTGGAACAACCAGAGTGATCTGTTCGCGAGCGACGAGGACAAGAGATATCACTTCGCGAAGTACGTCCCGCCGACGATCGCACATGGTCGCGTGTTCCTCGCGACCGGGTCGCGAAGCGTGCTCGTCTACGGGCGGCATTGACCGACGCTTCGGTTGCCCCGTTGATTGGAGACCGGTAAAGTAATTATCCCCCGGCAAAGCCGAGGGCTTTAGAGAAGTGGCTCCGGTTGCCTGAGCAGTTTCCCGCGAATAATTAAGTGACGTTAGCGAACCTTACACCGGGGATGCGTTCCGGCAACGGGCTCGGCCACCGAGGCGGCGCTGCCGCCCTCCCTCGAGTTGCACCAAAAAATCGATCGATATTACAAGATCGCAGGAGGGGTCGCTGTCTTGGGCCCGGAAAAAGTTTTGGCCCCAATCGTACCAAAATGTTTCACGTGAAGCATTTTGGTACGGTTCGCGCCGGCGGGAACGAGCCCCGGCTTGTGGGTTTGCGCCGATAAGCCGGTGCATCGAGCCCATGCTTTTGCTAGGCTGGGGCCCATGCTGAAACGCGCTGCACCCGCAATCGAGCCGCCGCCAGAGCCTTTGCCAGCCATGCGCGGGCCTCTCCCCGACGGCGCCGGCGAGCCAAAATCATCGCCGATGATGGCGCAATACAGCGCTATCAAAACCAAGAATCCTGGGTCTCTCCTGTTC
>JBOHWF010000293.1:0-8568 GCA_050736455.1 Binataceae bacterium (SeqCode)
GCGCCGCGGTCATCGGCTGCCGCTTGCGCTTCAGCCCGCGCACCATCCGACAGGTAAAGGCCTCGGCTTTGCGCTCGGCGTCAGTCCAGAAGAGATAGTGCCCGAGCTCGTGATACACGGTCTGCACCCACATCCGCTCGCTGTTATATACTCGCCCGCGCCGCCAGTTCTCCGGATGCACGAGATGGATGCGGCCGTCGTCGAAGGTTTTGCCCGCGGCTTTGCCCCAGTCGATATATTCGCACCACTCGATGCGTGGCGGCTTGACCGCGAAGTAGCGGCAGAAATCTGCGATTGCGCGGCGGAACAACGTCGGCCGGTTTCGGTGAAAAAACTCGACCAACCTGCGATCCATCTCGCGACGGTGAACAACGGGCGGAACAAGCATGCGCACGGGGATGGTCCCTCCAGACCAGGCCTGATCATAGAGAGCGTCGGCAGTCACAGTCAAACTTTCGCTTGAAATGGGCGCGATATAGAATTGTTGCGATTATAAGTTAATAAAAGTAGCAATAAGTAATCTGAAATCGCGTTGAAGGATGCTCGGTCCACGAGAACCGAGTGATTGAGAGGACCGTCGCCGTGACCCGCCCATTCAGCGTGAGAATAGCCGTCGCATGTTGACCGTGCCGGCTTCTTCGAGCCGAACTCAATCGATCCCATCAGGTCACGCTGCCGCGCCAGTTCGGCTGATACAAACTGACCTTCATCAGTTATCAACTGGAAATGGTCCAGTAGCAACTTGATACTGCAACTGCTCAACCGATCGCAGTACTGAGACTTTCCAGCTTTGCCCAGTTGACTGAAACCATCGAACCGATTATCGCTCGAAAGGCGCGGCGCTACGCGGATGGGCGATGGCTGACGATCCAAAACCGCAAAGTTGGTGGCAAACCCTTCCGGGCATTCTCACATCGCTGACCGGCGCGGTCACGGCGATCGCCGGCGTCCTGGCGTTATTGAACCAGGCGGGCCTGCTGGGGCGCTCGAAACCGGTGCGGGCAGTGGTCGTCAGACCCTTCGCGTCAGAGTCGATGGTGGTTGTTCCGCCGGTTCCTGGCGGACGTGAAGCCTCTGAAGGCTCCGACAGCGAAGTCCGGAGGTTTGTAAGAAAATATCTCGCGATTCAGAATCGTGGTGACGTCCCGGCGTTGCTCGAGCTCTACGCCTCACAAGTGGACTATTTTGGACATCCAAAGGTTTCGCGCGAGTTTATTCTCAAAGATAAAGAGAATTACTATCACCAATGGGTAGTGGAAAACGCGCTTTCGGGAAAAATCGCGGTTGTCGACGGTCCTGACCGCGCCGAGAAAGTCGCGACTTTCACCGTGCATTTCCGCGCTACCAACCCGCGCCTGGGCAAAACCTCCGAAGGCAACGCGACCAATGTACTGACGCTGCGGAACAACGACGGTGAACTCAGGATCGTTGGAGAGCTCCAGACCTTTTATCGCCGGGGTCCCGCTTGATTCGAGCCGCGATCGCGCTCGCGGCCTCGCTGGTTTTTGCTGCGGCCAGCGCCGCCGCCGAGCCCTGCGTTAGACCGAACTTCGCCGTCGCGATAGATATCGGGCATACGCCGACGCATCCGGGAGCCACCAGTGCGCGTGGCGCCACCGAATACTCCTTCAATCAGGAGCTGGGCAGACAGATGCTCGAGGAATTGCGGGCGCGAGGTTTCTCGGCCTCGTTTATCGTCGAACAGACGGGTGAAGGGCTCGGCCTGTTCCAGCGCACCGAACGGGCGCAGAAGGAACATGCGAGCCTTTTTCTGTCGATCCATCACGATTCGGTGCAGCCGAGGTTTCTGTCGGCGTGGACCTATCAGGGCCATTCCGAGTCTTACAGCGATCAATTCCATGGTTACTCGATCTTCTATTCGCAAAGAAACCGGTTTGCCGCCGAGAGCCTGGAGTTCTGCCGCCTTTTAGGCGCCGCGCTGCGCGCCCGCGAGATGGTACCGACGCTCCATCACGCGGCTAAGATCCCGGGCGAGAACCGCGACCTGGTGGACCCGGAACGAGGGATCTACCGCTTCGATAATTTGATCGTCCTGCGCACCGCGCAAATGCCGGCCGCGCTCCTCGAGGCCGGGGTCATCGTGAATCGCGATGAAGAGGCGCGACTGCTGGAACCTCAATATCAGAAGAAACTGACCCGCGCCGTCGGTGAGGCGGTCGAAAAGTTCTGCGACGAACGCGCCGCGCAGCGCCCGGCAAACTAACCTCGCCGCGTCATGCTCCGTGGAAGGCCGCGATGATTACGCGCGGATGTTCGGCGAGATCAGTGATCGCTGAGAGCTCCGTCCCACCGCGGCGCTTGAAGATCGCGATTACGTCGGCGGCCTGATCCGCGCCGATCTCGACCAACAGTTGGCCGCCGGAGACCAGATATGGCCCCATCCCGTTGGCGATGCGCCGATAGAAATCGAGGCCGTCAAGCCCGCCGTCGAGCGCGATCAGCGGCTCGTGCTCCGCGATCTCTGGCGCGAGCGCCGCAATCTGCGCTCGCGGGATGTACGGCGGGTTCGCGACTACCAGGTCAAAAGCTGCGACCGCGGACGGCCACAGGTCGGCCTGCTCGAAGCGGATGCGTTGGTTGACGCGATGACGGATGGCGTTGCGGGAGGCCACTGCGAGCGCGTCATGCGAGAGGTCGGTCGCGACCACTTCGACGCGCGGATCGTTGACCGCGATCGCGATCGCGATCGCGCCGGAACCCGTGCCCAGCTCGAGCACGCGCAAGGGCGACCTCCCCGTGAGTCGGTTCAGCCTTTCGAGCGCCGCGGCGACGAGGGTTTCGGTCTCAGGCCGCGGAATCAGGACCGCAGGATTTACTTCGAGTTCGAGCGAAAAAAATTCTTTGCGGCCAGTAATATACGCAACGGGTTCGTGGGCCAGGCGCCGCGTCAGGAACGTCTCGAAACAGCGGTGGGCGTCGGGCGGGAATGGGTCTGCGAAAGTCAGCAATTGCGCGCGTGAGATTCCAACCGCAGCCGCGGCGAGGACTTCGGCGTCGAGGCGCGCGCTCGTAAACCCGGCGGCGTCAAGCGCGGCGGTCGCGGCCTGAATCGCGGGGTCGACCCTAATCCGCGATCTCATGATGATTTGAGCTACTCAAAGGACGCTTGAACGTCAGGTTCGATTAGCGGGTCATCAATCGGCGCTCGATCGCGGAGGCATCTTGAGATTGAGTCCCGACCCCGCATCGTGAAAAACTTTAACAGACTATGCGCGGCCGAGGCATAGGATGGTGGTCTCACGGTTCCCGCCAGCCGAACTGACGGCCGGATGCTGGGTGGAATAGTTGCCGAATGCGGCGCTTGGGCGAGGCGAGGGGGTCACGATGGACGAGGCAGCGATTGGGAGCAGCGGCGTCGAGGCCGGCGCGATCGCGCTGGTGCGGCCGGCGCCCGAGTACGATCTCTCTGCGACCGAGCTCTATCTCAACCGCGAGCTGACCTGGCTGAGCTTCAATCGGCGGGTGCTGGCCGAGGCGGAAGACGAGCGCAATCCGCTGCTCGAGCGGGTGAAATTTCTCGCGATCAGCGCTTCGAATCTCGACGAGTTTTTCATGAAACGCATCGGCGGCCTCAAGCAGCAGGCCGCCAGCGGCGTCCATGACCTGACCCCGGACGGCCATACCCCGGCCTGGCAAATCGCGCGCTGCTACGAGGTGGTGCGCGACCAGGAGCGGCTGCAGCAGGAGGTGCTCAAGAGTTTGCTCGGCCGGCTCGCGGGCTTCGGTATCGAGATCTTGAGCTACGCGAACCTGACCCTCAGCGAGAAGACGGCGCTCCGCCACACCTACTTCAATCGGGTTTTCCCCCTGATCACGCCGCTCGCGATCGACCCGGCGCATCCGTTTCCCTTCGTCTCCAATCTGTCGCTGAACCTGCTGGTCAGCCTGCGCGGAATCCCGAAGGCGGGCGTCGCCGACGGCGAAGGCGTCGCTCCCGACCTTTCCCTCTTCCGGGTGAAGGCGCCGGTGGGCAGCGGATTGCATCGCTTCCTGCAGCTCGGCGAGACCCATCGATTTGTTCCGCTGGACGAGGCGATCGCGAACAATCTCGACCTGCTCTTCCCCGGCGCGGAGGTCGCCGCCGTCGAGCTGTTCCGCGTCACGCGCAACGCCAACACCGAGCAGAACGAGGAGGAGGCTGACGATCTGGTCGCGTTGATCGAGACCGAATTGCGCGACCGCCGGGTCGCCCCGATCGTGCGCCTGGAGCTGGGCGATCGTTTTGATCCGGTGAGGCGCGGGATGCTCGCGGCGGAGCTCGGACTCGACGAGCGCGCCGACGTCTTCGAGTGCGCCGGTATGCTGGCCCTGCGCGACCTGATGGAGCTGGTGGCGCTCAAGCTGCCTGAGCTGCACGACCCGCCGCATCATCCGGTGGACCATCCGCGCCTGCGCGAGAAGCGCAACATCTTTCACATCATCCGCGACGCCGGCGCGATCCTGCTCGAGCATCCGTACGAATCGTTCTCGAGCTCAGTCGAGCGGTTCCTGCGCGAGGCCAGCACGGATCCCAAGGTACGCGCGATCAAGATGACGCTCTATCGGACTTCGCACGACGCCAGCCTGCTCGATTATCTGCTCGACGCCGCGCGCAACGGCAAACAGGTCGCGGTGGTCGTCGAGCTTAAGGCGCGTTTTGACGAAGCCGCCAATATCCGCTTCGCCAACCAGCTCGAGGATTTCGGCATCCACGTCGTCTATGGCGTCGTCGGTCTCAAGACTCATTGCAAAGTGATTCAGGTGGTGCGCGAGGACTACACCGGGCTGCGGCGCTACGCGCATATCGGCACCGGCAATTACCATCCGGGGACGGCGCGGCTATATGCCGATTTTGGCCTGCTGACCGCCGACGATCAGCTCGGCCATGATCTGACCGAGCTGCTCAACTATCTGACGACGGGATACCGGCCGGGGCGCGCGTACCACAAGCTGCTGGCCGGCCCGGCGCTGCTCAAGCGCTCGTTGATCGAGCGGATTGAGCGCGAGATCGAGCTGAAACGCCGCTCTCCGGCGCTGGAGGCCCTGATTCAATTCAAGATGAATGCGCTCGAGGATGTGGACATTACAAAGGCGCTCTACCAGGCTTCGCGCGCCGGCGTCAAAGTTGATCTGATCGTGCGCGACACCTGCCGCTTGCGGCCCGGCCTTGCAGGAATTTCGGAGCACGTGCGCGTGGTGAGTATTGTGGGCCGTTTTCTCGAGCACGGACGCCTCTATTATTTTCGTAACGGCGGCGCCGAGGAGTACTACATCGGCTCGGCCGACTGCATGACGCGCAATCTGGAGAGCCGCGTCGAAGCGGTGGCGCCGGTCGAGAGCCCGGGTCTGCGCGCCGAGCTGCGCGCGGCGCTCGACGCGCAGTTGCGGCCGAATCGATGCCGCTGGGTGATGCAGGCCGACGGTAGCTATCTCCGCGATGCTTCTGACGAGAGTTGCCAACAGCTGCTGATCGATCTGGCGGAACGCTCAAAAAAGCAGCGCCAACGCCGCCGCCGGGGCTTCGCGCGGCGCAACCTGAAAAGCTGATCGTAGCAGCCGCGGCGCGCCGCGAAGCCCGCGGGAATAACTGCGGGCCGAAAATTGTCCACAGCGATGATCACGCCGCGCCGGGGTTCAGCTCGGCGGAGCGAGTCTGCGAGCTGGGTCAAGGCGTAAGGAGGGGAGCCGGGCAATGGGGGAATTCGACTACGACCTGGTCGTGATTGGTTCGGGACCGGCCGGTCATCACGCCGCCATCCTGGGCGCCAAGCTGCGCAAGCGCGTGATGATCGCCGAGCGCAAGGCGATCGTCGGCGGTATCTGCGTCAACGTTGGCACCATCCCCAGCAAGGCCATGCGCGAGGCGGTGCTCTACTTGTCGGGCTACCGCGAGCACGCGGTCTATGGGCAATCCTACAAGGTCAAGGAGAAGATCACGCTGGCGGATCTGCTGATGCGGGTAGACCCGGTGGTGCGCCATGAGATCGACGTGATGCGCCATCAGTTGCTGCGCAACAATATCGAGTTGGTCCATGCCGACGCCGCTTTTGTTGACGCGCACACCCTGACGTTGAACTTCGGCGAGGGGCGCGGCCAGCGCAACGTCAGCACCCAGTTCGTCGTGATCGCCACCGGCACCGAGGCCACCCGCGATCCATTCATGCCCGACGACCTGAGCTGCGTCTTTTCCAGCGACAACATCCTGCGCATGACCGAGCTGCCGCAGACCCTGACGGTGGTGGGCGCCGGCGTGATCGGCTGCGAATACGCGAGCATGTTCGCGGCGCTCGGAGTGCGCGTGACGGTGGTGGACAAACGACCGCGCCTGCTGCCGTTCGTTGACGCCGAGGTGACCGAGGCGCTGCACTACCATCTGCGCGAGAAGCGGGTAACCCTGCGGCTCGGCGAAGAGGTCAACAACGTCGAGGTCATCGAGGACGCAGCCGGCAAGCGCGTCAGAACCAGCCTGGTCAGCGGCAAGCAGATCGTCACCGACAAGCTGCTGTCGAGCGTCGGCCGCACCGGCGCGACGCAAAACCTTCGGCTCGAAGCCGCCGGGCTCGCGGCCGACGCACGCGGGCGGCTCGCGGTGAATCAGGCGTTTCAGACCAGCGTCGGCAACATCTACGCGGCCGGCGACGTCGTCGGCTTCCCGAGCCTGGCGTCAACCTCGATGGAGCAGGGGCGCTATGCGGCGTGTCATGCCTTCGGCCACGAGACCGCCAATCTGCGCGCGCTTTTCCCCTACGGCATCTACACCATTCCGGAGATTTCCTTCGTCGGCAAAACCGAAGAGGAACTGACGGAGCAGAATGTGCCCTACGAGACCGGCAAGGCGCCCTATCGCGAGCTGCCGCGCGGCCAGATCGTCGGCGACAGCATCGGCTTTGTGAAGCTGCTGTTCCATCGCGAGAGCGGCGAGCTGCTCGGCGTGCACCTCATCGGCGAGGGCGCGGTCGAGCTCGTGCACATCGGCCAGGCGGTGCTGGCGCTGAGCGGCAAGGTGGATTATTTCGTCGATACGGTGTTCAACTATCCGACGCTGGCGCAGTGCTATAAGAACGCCGCCTTCGACGGCCTCAATCGAATTGCGAGCTGATCGCGCGCTTCGTCGCAAATTCTCGCGCAGCCTAAGCTATATGCCGCCGCCCGATCCGCTGATCCATTGGCGTGAATTTTATGCGCTGATCGGCGCCGCGGCCGCCACCCTGATCGGCCTGATGTTCGTCACCGCCTCGATCGGCGCCGGCGTGATTAGCGGCGAACGGCGAATCGGGATTCCGCTGTTTCTGTCGCCGACCGTGATGCATTTCGGGGCGGTGCTGATGGTCTGTCTGATCGGTGCCGTACCAACTGAGACCCGCGGATCGCTTGCCGTCCTGCTGATGCTCGGCGGTGTGGGCGGTCTCGGCTACGCGCTCTCGGTCTGGCGGCGGATGCGCAAGCATGGCGTGATCGGCAAGATCGACATAATCGATCGGCTTTGGTATGCGCGGCTGCCGATCGTCGGTTATCTGCTGATCTTCGGCGCGGGCGTCGGCTTCGCGGCGCGCCGCGAAAGCAGTCCCAACCTTCTCGCGCTCGCGGTGATTCTGCTGCTCCTCGCCGGCATCAGAAATGCCTGGGATATGACCGTCTGGATTACGCAACGCCGCCAAGGTTAATCTGCCCGTCATGGCAAACGAGACCTCGGCGGCGCGCGGAGCCGCGCGACTAATCGCGCAACTAATCGCGATTGTCCGCGAGCTGCGCGAAAAATGCCCGTGGGACCGCGAGCAAACGCTGGCGAGCCTCGGCAAGCATCTGATCGAGGAAGCTTACGAAGCCGCCGAATCAATCGACGGTGGCCCTCCCGAGGCGATCGCGGACGAGTTGGGCGATCTCATAACGCAAGGAATTTTCGCGGCCGTTATTGCGGAGCAGGAAAAGAAATTCTCGCTCGACGCCATGCTGGAGGGCGCCCGCGCGAAGCTAATCCGCCGGCATCCGCACGTTTACGGCAGCACCCCGGCTGCGAGCGCCGACGAGGTGGTCGCGAACTGGAGCCGGATCAAGCAGAAGGAGCGGCAGAGCCGCGGCTCGCGCTCGGCCCTCGACGGCGTCGCGCGCGCTTTGCCCGCGCTGATGCGCGCCGAGAAGCTCGGCGCGCGGGCGCGCGAGGCCGGGATGGACTGGGCCGATATTCACGCCGTGCTCGCGAAGGTGCGCGAAGAGATGGACGAGGTCGAAGGGGCGCTCGCCCGCAACGACGCCGCGGCCGCCGCCGAGGAGCTGGGTGACATGCTGCTGGCGCTCGCGAACGCGCCGCGTTTCATCGACCACAGCGCTGAAGAGACGCTGCGACGGGCCTGCGACAAATTCACGCGGCGCTTCCAGCAAGTCGAGGCGCTGGCGGCGCGTCGCGGCCTCGCCCTCACCGCGCTCGATCCGGATCAGCTCGAAGAGCTGTGGCAGTTAGCGAAACGCTAGTTTCGGGTCTCACGAGTTTCTGTCGCAGCAGAACATCCCTCACTGTCATTCTGAGCGCAGCGAAGAATCCCGGAAACAGGATCGCCTACGCAACTTGAT
>JBOHWF010000294.1:0-6979 GCA_050736455.1 Binataceae bacterium (SeqCode)
GTCGGTGCGGTCGCGCTGGACGCCGCGGGCAATCTCGCCGCCGCAACCTCGACCGGCGGCGTTGCCGGAAAGCTCGCAGGCCGCGTCGGTGATTCCGCCATCCTGGGCGCGGGCTTTTACGCCGACGGCCGCGGCGCAGCCTCAGCCACCGGCACCGGCGAGTCGATCATCCGGGCCGCGCTCTGCCGCGAGGCGGTCGCGCAACTCGGCCACCGGCCAACCACTGACGTCGCCGAGCAGACGATCTCGCGGATGGGGCAGTTCTACGCCGGCGAAGCCGGCCTCATCCTCGTTGACGCCCATGGGCGCTTCAGCGCCGCGCATAACGCCGCCGCGATGGAAATCGCGACCTCCCATCCCGTCTACGGGGTCTATCATCTACTCGTGCCGCGGCTTGCCCGCTCGCGGCGGCGCACGTGAGCTTTCGGCGCGCCGCTCGCCTCGCTGCGGCTTTCGCAATCGCGCTCGTTCTGCTGAGCCCGGGCATCTCCGCGCCGTTTGCCAAGGACGCCGAGCCGCAATCGGCCCAGTGGATCGCCGACGTCGTGAATCACGGCCATTGGCTGCTGCCGGTGGATTATTATGGCTTCGTCAATCGCAAGCCGCCGCTTTACTACTGGCTCTCCGCGCTCGCCACCGACGTGAGCCGCAAGCCCCTGGACGAAACGCGCGCGCGCGCCGTCTCGCTCATCGCGGGCGCCGCGCTCGCAGCGATCGTCTTTGACTGGACCGCCGCCGCGCTCGGTTCTAACGCAGGATGGCTCGCCTTCGCCTTCCTGCTCGGCAGCTATGGCTTTGCCTCGCGGGCGACCACCACGCTGACCGACATGCTGATGACCGCGCTCTTGTTTGCGACTTACTGCACGATGTTTCCGGCTCTCGAAGCGAGTGCTGGGTCTGACACGTCGGTATCTCAGCCGAACGAACCTGATTGTCATTCTGAGCGCAGCGAAGAATCCCGGTACCCACTACTTGAGAAACGCAACTCTGGTATGTCGTGGCCGCGGATCCTCGTTGCCGGGACATTGCTGGGTCTCGCGATCCTGACCAAGGGTCCGCTCGTCGTCGTGCTGCTGGCGCTCGCCGCGTTTTTTTATCTCCTGATGATGCGGCGTAATCCGTTCGAACTCATCAGCCGCCGATCGCCCTGGGCGATAATCGCGCTCGGCACCGCGCTCGCCGCGGCCTGGTATCTGCCGGCGCTGGCGGCGGACCGCGGCAAGGAAGTCGCGGCGCTGTTCGTCAGCGAGAACTTCGGTCATTTTGTGCCGCCGAGTATGGGCGGCACCGGCGAGGCCGCGCGCCCTTTCTACTACATTGCGATGCGATTGTTCGGCGCGATGCTCCCGCTGAGCTTGCTCATCCCGGCGCTCGCGGCCGCTTTCGCAATTGGTGACTTTAATCGGCGCTGGCGCGGGCCACTGCGGTTTCAACTCGCGATGACGCTGGCGGTCCTGCTCTTTTTCTCCGTCGCCAGCGCCAAACGCGACGATTACGTCCTACCCGCGATCCCCCCGCTCGCGATTCTGCTGGCCGCGTTGTTTACCCAATTGCGCATCGATCCGGGGCGCGGCTCGATCACGCGCCGCCTGCGCGATCTCACCACCGCGACGATCGCGGCGGCGATGCTGGCCGCAATAATCGTCGCGATACTTTTCTTGTCGCCGGGGACCGGCGAACAAGTTTTTGTGTCGCGACTGCAATCGAGCGACGCTTCTTACGCGGCGATCTTTATCGCCGGCCTCGCCAGCCATCGATGGCCCTTCGTGATCTTCGCCACCGCGGTTCTTGTGGGCGCGGTCGCGGCCTTGCTCGGTTTGCTTCGCCGAATGCCGCTCCTGGCGGGCAGCGGTCTCGCTCTGGTCGCGCTGGCGGGCACGCTCCTGTGGACCGCCGTCGAGCGGCCGGCCGAGGTGCGCACGCGCAGCCTCGTCGATTTCGCCCCGGCAATCCGCCTGCGCGTCGGCGCCGCGCCAATCTACGTTGCTTACTTCGATCCCGAGTTCGCTTGGTACTACGGCCGCGGCGTGCCGCCGCTGCCGCGCGCGATCGCCCGCGCCGGCGCCCCCTCACGCCAGCCAATTTATCTCGTCGCGCGGCCGCGCGAACTCGCGCGGCTGTCCCCGCAGGTCCGCGCCCGCCTCAAGCTGGTCATGCGCGCGCGCCTCTCCGGCGCCGCACCCTCGCTTTACGAAATTCCGTAAATCGCCCGCCCGCCGAACGAGCGCCTCCCATTCCTTTGGACTGAGAAAAAGTCAAGGATGAAATCCTTCGCTTTGCGCGCAACCCGCCCAGAAACTTGTTGAAGTGTTTCACGTGAAACATTCCGATGATCGGCTTAGGAGCGGCCGACGAAAAAATGCAGCGAGCGGTTCGCAAACGCGATCACCGGCGGCGGGTAGAGTCCCAGGATTACCGTCGCCAGGGCCAGCGCGCCGATCAAACCGTAATTCCACAGGTCGCCTGCGAACGGCGGCGCGCCCTCCTCCGCGGCTTCCAGAAACATCGCTCTCACCGGACGCATGTAATAGTACAGCGAGACGACGGAATTCAGGATCCCGATAACCGCAAGGATTATGAAACGCTGGCGGATCGCCGCAGCAAAAACGTAAAACTTGCCAATGAATCCGACGGTGGCGGGAATCCCCGTCAGCGACAACAAAAAAATCGTGAGTGCGATCGCCGGTGCTGCGCCGCCGCGTGCGGCGAGCCCCCGATATGCTCCGAGATCCTCGCGGCCGGTCGCGTTCCGGACCACCATCACGACCAAAAAGGCGCCGGCGTCCATCACGTAATAGGCGAACAGATACACCAGCATCGCGCGAATGCCGTCGTTCGATAGCAGCACGAACCCCATCAGCGCATAGCCGGCCTGAGCGATACTCGAGTAAGCCAGCAGCCGTTTCAGGTTGTCCTGCTGCAGCGCGGCAAGATTTCCGAGCGTCATCGTCACGGCGCAGACGATCAGCAGCAATTGCGGCCATTCCACGCCGCGCAGCGCCTCCCAGTTTCCAGCCGCAGTCAAATGGGAAATCGCGGGATAAAAAAACCGCGTGAGCAGAGCAAAGCCTGCGGCCTTCGAGCCAACTGCGAGAAACGTCGTGATCGGTATCGGCGCACCTTCGTAGACGTCGGGGGCCCACATGTGAAATGGGACCGACGCGATCTTGTAGCCGAGTCCGGCTAAAATCAGCACCAGCGCGATAAACACCGTCAGCGGGGCGGCGCGTCCGCCGCCCACCAGCTCGCGATTGATCACGCTGAAATCGAGCGACCCGGCCAGTCCAAAGATCCAGCTCATGCCATAAATCATCAGGCCCGACGCGACGCCGCCGTAAATCAAATATTTAAGTGCGGCCTCCTGCGAGCGCCGGTTGTGCGGCACAATCCCGCTCAAAATGTAAGAGGTCAAACTGACAAACTCGAGCGCCAGATAGGCCATCAACAGATTGACTGACTCGGCCATGAGAAACATGCCGAGGGTGCTCGCAAGCAGGATCGAATAGTATTCGCCCTGCTCGCAGCCCTTTACCTCCGCAGAGCCAATCGACATCCAGACCGCGACCAGCGAAGCGAGCGCGATCAGAACCCGAAAAAAAATCGCAAACGGGTCATACACAAGCATTCGATTAAACAGCCAAACTTCGTCGGCATGCGGCTCAAGGCCGATCAACAGTAGCGTGAGCGCCGCCGCGACCAGCGACAGTTCGCCGAGATACGATTTGTCTCTCAGTCCCAGATCAAGCAGCACCAGCATCAGTGCGGCGACCATCAGCAACAACTCCGGATAAAAATATCGGAGGCTCGCGAAATTGCCGAGGTCCATACGAGTTTCAGTGAAGCGCTAGTGCGGGCCCAGGGGCCGCCAAAACTACGATCTGATTGAGATGATTCAGCGAGGTCTGTAACAGGACAAGCACCGCATGGGGATATACTCCCAGTATAAGTACGATCACCGCGAGTGGCGCCAGCGTAAAGGCTTCACGCAAAGTGAGATCTGAAAGAAGCTTGTACTTTTCATCGAGCGGACCCAAATAGATCCGCTGAAAGCACCATAAAAGATAACCCGCGGTTAAAATCGCGGTCCCGGCGCCGAACATTGTCATCACTGGATGCGTCTGCCAGGCGCCGAGCAAAACCAGCACTTCAGAAATAAACGCCGAAAGACCAGGCAATCCCATGCCGGCGAAAAACGCAAAGCCGGTTATCCCAGTGTAAAGCGGCATCTGATGCGCGAGACCGCCGAAGCCCGCAATCTCGCGGTGATGCGCGCGGTCGTAAATTACACCGACCAAAATAAAGAGCATCGCGGTGATCGTTCCGTGATTGAACATCTGCAGCACCGCGCCGTTAATTCCAACCGCCGTGAACGACGCCATACCGAGCATCACGTAGCCCATGTGGCTAATTGAGGAATATGCGATGAGCTTCTTGTAGTCGGTCTGAGCCATCGCGCACATTGCGCCATACACAATATTGATCGTGCCGATGACGCCTAGAAACAGCCAGGCCAAATCGTGGCTAGCGGAGGGAAATATCGGAAAGTTGACCCGCAATATCCCGTAAGTTCCCATTTTGAGCAAAACCCCCGCCAGAATCACGCTGATCGCGGTCGGCGCCTCAACGTGCGCGTCGGGTAGCCAGGTGTGAAAGGGGAAAGCGGGAATCTTTATCGCAAAACCGACAAATAGTGCGATCCAGCAAATCCGCTGAAAAGTTATCGAGTAGCTGGCCGACTGCGCGGCCAATTGCGTCATGTCAAAGGTCGGGTTCTGGCCATAATAGTATAGCGCCAGCATCACCAGCAAAATCAGCACGGAACCAAGCAGCGTGTACAAAAAGAATTTGATCGCCGCATACTCGCGCCGTGGGCCACCCCAGATGCCAATGAGAAAATACATCGGCAAAAGCATCACTTCCCAGAAAATATAAAACAAAAAGAAGTCGAGCGAGACGAAAACGCCCATCATGCCCGTGTCAAGCATCAACAGTAGAGCGTAATAGCCCTTTTCGGCGCGATCGATACCGAAGCTGGCGAAGACGGAGATGAAACAGATCAATGCGGTCAACAAAACCATGGAAATGCTGACGCCGTCGATTCCCATGAAGTAGTTAATGTGGTACGCCTCGATCCACGCGTGTCGTTCAACGAATTGGATCGAGGTTGTGGTAGTATCGAAGTTGGCGTATAGCCAGCCAGCAATCAGCAGTTGTGGGGCGGTGGCGCCGGCGGCGAGCCATTTGTAGGAACCTTTGAGCGAGGCTGGACAGAGCAGGATTAGCGTCATCCCCACCAGCGGCACGAAGGTGATGAAGGTCAGGGGATGGGTTATTTGCATGTGATTTTCGAGTTGCCAGGCGTTACGCCAGTAGGATGGCGCGAACGAGCAGAATCAGCATCACACCGGCGAGGATGCCATAGAGGTAGCCATTGATTGATCCGGTCTGGAGGCGGCGCAGGCGGTTGCCAGAAGCGAGCGTCGCATTCGCCGCGAGATTGACCAGACCGTCCACTACGTAGTTGTCAAATAGACCAGAGAGCCAAGCGCCGAATCTAGTGACCGTCGCCGCCAGATTAACGACACCATCAATGATGTGCTGATCGAACCATGCAAATGCGCGCGTGAGCAAAAGGTAGGGCTGGACAATGGTACGGTCATAGAGTTCATCGACATAGTATTTGTTGAAGGAGATGCGGTAAGGCAGACCTCTGGCGAAGCTGCTCAAGGCGAAAGGATCCAGGCGCTTCTGTCGATAGATAATGTCGGAGAACAGCCAGCCCGCAGCAACGACGATCAACGAAAGCAGCGCGAAATAGACTTCCCATTCTTCGAGCGACTGTTCAGTTGCAAGTTGGAGAGTCTGCGGCGAATTGAACACTGGGGCGAGGAAGTCGCGGAGCGGCGCGACGTTTGAGACAAAATGCGGAAGCATGACCATGCCGCCGACAATTGACAACACGCCCAGCACGATGAGTGCTGAGAGCATCGAGAGCGGCGATTCGTGCAGATGATGATCCTGCTCGTGAGAGCCGCGGAAATCTCCAAAGAAGGTCATGTACACCTGGCGAAACATGTAAAAAGCCGTGAGGCCGGCGCCAGCCAGGAGCAGGGCCCAGATTATCGGATGGCCGCCAGCAAATGCGCTCCACATGATGCCGTCCTTCGACATGAACCCGGCGAACGGCGGGACGCCGGAAATTGCCAGGGTCGCAGCTAAGAAGGTCCAGTAGGTGATTGGCAGCTTACGCCGCAGGCCACCCATCTGGCGCATGTCCTGCTCGCCACTCATCGCATGGATCACGGAACCCGCGCCGAGAAAAAGACAGGCCTTGAAGAACGCATGGGTCATCAGATGAAAGACGGCAAGGCCGTAAGCTCCGACGCCCGCGGCGGCAAACATATAGCCGAGCTGGCTGACGGTCGAGTAGGCCAGTACGCGTTTGATGTCATTTTGCGTGACGGCGATGGTCGCAGCGAACAACGCGGTCACCGCGCCGACCGTGGCGATCATCAACATGGTAGCCGGCGCCAGCGAGAAGAGGAAATTCAGACGGGCCACCATATAGATACCTGCAGTGACCATCGTCGCGGCGTGGATGAGGGCGCTGACCGGCGTGGGTCCCGCCATTGCGTCCGGCAACCAGACGTGGAGTGGAATCTGGGCCGACTTTCCGGTCGCGCCGAGGAACAAGAGCAACGTCACGAAGGTGAGCAACGTCATCCCGAGATAGCCGGGAAGTCCAACGAGCAGCGGTGAGTAATGAGCAATGTCGCGCACTACAAGGGACGGATGACCGACGCTGGCAAGCCCGCTGAACAATGCGTAGAGCGCGATCACGAAAGCCCAGTCACCTATGCGATTAACGATGAAGGCTTTGTTACCGGCCGTGGTATTGGCGGGTTCGGTGTACCAAAAACCAATGAGTGCGAAGGAGCAGAGACCGACGCCCTCCCAGCCGACAAACATCAGCCAGAGA
>JBOHWF010000295.1:0-14067 GCA_050736455.1 Binataceae bacterium (SeqCode)
GTGCTGGAAGCGGCCGAGGAGCAGGCGCTCAACGCCATCGCAGCGCCCAGCAGCGTCGCGAGCGCCAGGCTCTTGGTCAAGTGATTCGTCCGCACGGCGCCATCCAGATCAACTTCACGAAGCCGCGTCCGGATTCGCCGCAACCAGATTGTCCAGCAAAAAAAGCCGCAACGGCTCATCGACCTTGGCTCCGAGTTCGTGCGCGCCTTGCGGAAAATAGTGCGTCTCGACGCGCGCGCCGCGATCTTTCAGGGCTTGCGCCAGTTGCTGTGCCTGCTTCACCGGCATCCGGCGATCGCGCTCGCCGTGTAAAATCAGAATGCTGCAGTCGAGCTTGCCGGGCAGATTCTCGACCACGCTGCGCTCCTTAAGCAACCGCTTGCTCGGCCAGACTTGCCGCAGGATGCGCAGTTTGGTTCGCAGGGAGGCCTCGGGCCAGAGCTTGAGCAGATCGTAAGCCCCCGACTGCAGGATGATCGCGCGCGGCCGCGCATCCGAATCCATCAGCAGGCCGGCGGCAACCGCGCCGTCAGCCATCCCCCAGACCGCGAGGCGCTTCGGATCGACGTCCGGTCGCGCCGCCAAGAGATCGAGCGCACGCCGCGCCGCATCAACCGCTTGCGGGCCGACGAAGCGGCTCGGCCCGGAGGATTTGCCGAAGCCGGGGATACTGATGCAGGCAACTTGAATTCCGAGCGTGGTAAAGCGCCGGGTAGTGCCGATACATTCGCGCGCATCACCTTTTTCACCGTTTAGAACCAGCAGCGCCGGGAGTCGTCCGGGTTGGTTCGGGCGCGCGATAAAACCCTCGATATGATACTGGTTGTTGCCCGAGACCATTTGAAACGTGAATGGCTGAATCGCGTCCGGCGGTCGCGGCCGCGCCACCGCCTTCGGCGTCCGGCGACCGCATCCGGCGACCATCAGCGCGAGCACGACCGCCAACAGCGGCATGCGCGAACGCCGCTTCTCAGGGTACGCCATGAGCGCCTAATCTATGCTTCACGCGACCACTTTAATACGCTCGCGCGACTGTTCCCCGCGGCCAGTCAAGACAGCGTTGAATCGAGGTTTCCTTTCGCCAATACTCGATAGCTCAGCAATCGAGCCAGGGACATGGTGGAACTATCAGTTTGATTGACCCTCACCCCTTTGATTGACCCTCACCCTTGATCCCTCTCCCTTGGACAAGGGAGAGGGGCAAGAAAGAAGAGGGCGCTTCAGTGAAATAAAAATGGGAAAAGCAGCGGCGGCAGAAATTGATTTCGAGAAAAACGGCGGCGTGGTCCCGGTGGTGACGCAGGACTGTGCCAGCGGGCGCCTCCTGATGGTCGCCTATATGAATCGTGAGGCCTTCGAGGAGACCGCGCGGACCGGCCGCGCCTGCTACTTCTCGCGCTCACGCAATCGCCTGTGGCGCAAAGGCGAAGAGTCCGGCAACCATCAGACGGTGCGAGAAATCCGGCTTGACTGCGACGCCGACACCATCCTGTTGCGCGTCGATCAACACGGCGATCAGGCGGCTTGCCACGAGGGCTACGAATCCTGCTTTTTCCGCCGGCTCGACGGCGACGCGTGGGTCACCGTCGATACCCGCAAAGTTGATCCGGCGAAATACGGTCCCGGCTACGGCCATCAACCGAAGGCCGGCGTTTGACCCGATGGCGGAGCAAATTCTCAAATTCGGCATCCCCAAGGGGAGTCTCGAGGCGCAGACGCTCGAGCTGATGCGCAAGTCGGGCTGGCGCATCTCGGTCGGCGATCGCTCCTACATCCCACGCGCGGACGACCCGGCGCTGAGCTGCCGCTTACTTCGGCCTCAGGAGATGCCGCGCTATATCGCCGACGGCACCCTCGACGCCGGCATCACAGGCAGCGACTGGATCGTCGAGAACGGGGTCGATCTGGTTCAAGTCGAGAGCTTCATCTATTCCAAGGTCTCGCTCCAGCCGACGCGTTGGGTGCTCTGCGTGCCCGAAAAATCTCCGATCCAGCGCCTCGAAGATCTCGCCGGCAAGCGCGTCGCCACCGAGATGGTCGAGTTCACGCGCCGCACCTTCGCCGAGCGCAAAGTTAAAGTAGACGTTGAATTTTCATGGGGCGTGACCGAAGCCAAGGCTGCGGACGGGCTGGTTGACGCGGTCGTCGAGGTGACCGAGACCGGCTCGTCGCTGCGCGCCAACGGGCTGCGCATCGTCGAAGAGCTCCTGACCTCGACGCCGGTCTTGGTGGCGAACCGGGAGGCGTGGGAGGACGGCTGGAAGCAGGCGAAGATCCGGCAAATCGCGGTGCTCTTCAAAGGGGCGCTCGACGCGGAACGCCGCGTCGGGATCAAGATGAACGTACCGCGCGACCATCTCGAAGCGGTGATCGCGCTACTGCCCTCGATCACCGCGCCGACGGTCTCGCCGCTCTATCCGTCACCTAATTTGAAGGGCAAAGAGTGGTTCGCGGTCGAAACCGTAATCGCCGAGCAGACGGTGCGCGAACTCTTCCCGCGATTACTCGAAGCCGGCGCCGTCGGCATCGTCGAGTTCCCGCTCAACAAGATCATCGGGTGATTTTAGACAAGTTCGACGCGCGCTCGATGGCCTGAGGCCCGAGCAAGGCGGCGGTCGCGCGTAAGCAGCGGCGCGTCGAGTTCTTCCGCGAGGGCAACGTAAACAGCGTCGTAGGCAGTGAGATTGTGGCGCAATTCCCAGACGCGGGGCAGCAGAAACCCGTGGGGATGCCGGTGCAGCGATAAGTCGGCCAAATCGGCGAGCGCCTCGACGCCACGCCGCCGCTCGATCGCGCCAATCTTCGCGAACCGGCGCAAGACCTGCGCGACTTCGATGTCAAGCAAATGCGGAGCGTGCAGGGATTGCCGCGGGTGGAACAACCGACTTTCCACCACTTCAGCCGCTGGACTGCGCAGGAGCAGTTCGAGCAGAGCCGACGCATCGACCACGATCAACGGCGGTCGCGTTCCTCGCGTATCACGTCAGCCGGCTCGACCGAAGTTATCACACGCGAGCGGCGCTTCAGACGGGCGAGCAGCTCCTCAATCGTGGGGCGCTCGGCGACCTCGCGAATCTCGTTGAGTAGATAAGCAGAGAGCGACATGCCGGCCAAAGCCGCGCGCGATTTGAGCCGGCGATGAAGCGCGTCGGGCACATTGCGGATCTGGACCATCACTGACATGTGAAAAGTATAAAAACATGTAGCGCACATGTCAAACGTGCTCTGCGCAGCATCCGCCCTCCGCCGGGGTTCACTCGCCTTTCCAGTTGGGTTTGCGTTTCTCGGCGAAGGCGCGCGGGCCCTCGATCAAATCTTTCGACTTGAACAGACGCGTGGTGGCCGGATACTTCTTCGCGGTCGCCTCTTCGATTGAGAGATGCAGCCCCTGATAGGCCTGCTCCTTGCTCGCCTGCACCGACAGCGGCGAGCATTCCATGATCTCGGCGGCCCAGCGCTCCGCCGCCGTCATCAGGTCCTTGAGCGGTACGACTTCGTTGACCAGGCCCCATCGATGGGCCTCGTCCGCCATGATGTGCCTGCCGGTGAGCATCATACCCATCGCGATCTTGAGTGGGATGTGGCGTGGCAGCCGATGAACTCCGCCAGCCCCCGCCATCAGGCCGACGCGCGGTTCGGGTAGTCCGAGACGGGCGTGATCCGCCGCGATAATGATGTCGCAGGCGAGCGCGATTTCGAGTCCGCCGCCGAGCGCGAAACCGTTGACCGCGGCGATGATCGGCTTGACGATATCCCAACGGTCCGTGATGCCCGCGAAGCCGCCGCGCCATTTCGGCATCGGCTCGCCCTGATGCGCCGCGGTGTACTTGAGATCGTTGCCCGCCGAGAAGGCGCGGTCGCCGGCGCCGGTCACAATCGCCACCCACAAATTTTTGTCGGCCGCAAAGTCATCCCAGACCTGATCCATCTCGACGTGACACGGCGGATGCATCGCGTTCATCACCTCGGGCCGATTGAAGGTGACATACGCCAGATGATCCTTCTTTTCGTACTTCACGAACTTCAAATCCATGGATGCTCTCCCTAAGTCCATTTTTCCGTCTGACTTAATTTTCAACGCAGCTCGCAGACTCGCCTGCTCGGCTTCACTCGCGGACTCGCCCCGCCTAGTGTTCGAGCAGTTCAAAGAAAGCATCGATACTCTGAATCAACTGCCGGCGAATCTGGGCGCGGGTACCCTCGATAAGATGCATCGTGACACGGGCCGCGGTCCCGTCGTTCAAGCTGACGCTCGCATCCTCGATTTTCACTGGCTGACCCGGCTGAAATAGTCTGACTCCGTAAATCAGCGCGCCACGGTCCGCAGCGCCTTTGACGAGCTTAAGCCTACCTGCCATCGATCGAGTCTCCCGGGTTCTCCTGCGCAGTCGGCGCGCGCGATGATCTTATAGCACAAGCTTCTTCGTTGAAGCGGTCCCGCCATCCACGGTCAGGCCACAGGCATTCGGAGCAAATTTGACACAGGCGCGCTGGGTCTGGACAATTCCGGCGATGAGTCGGCGTATTCCCGCGGTTTGCCTGGTGCTGTTGGCGGTGTTGGCTGCCGGCTGCGGGGTGGTGTACGACGCCGGCGCGAAGGCGCGCACGCTGCGCATGGCGGATACGCTTAAGGCCGGAGAATCGCCCCTCCAAGTCCATACGGATTGGGGCGAACCCGACCTGCGCACCCCGATCGATCAGAATTCGGAGTTCTGGAGCTACGTTTCGACGCCAAACTCGAACGATGTCGCAGCGACCCTGCTCTACACTTCAACCAAACCCGGCGACCAGGACAAATTCCTCGATTTGAAGTTTGTGGACAACAAACTCGTCTCATGGGCGACGGTGGAACACACTATGCCGGCGAAGAAAAGCGCCGGGTTCAGCTATGGGTTTGGCGCCGGCGGCGGCAGCGGAACTCCGGTCACGCATTATTAGGCTGGGACTCGCGTCCGCGGTTGGGAATATTGCGCCTCGCGCGGCACATCGTGTCTAATTGTTGGATACGGCTTCGATTCGAGGCGTAATGGCGACCGCGCACAAAGGTTTTGAAGCGATCCTGCTCGACCGCTCCTGGGTTTCACCTCAAGACCTCGAGAAGGCCAAGCAGCGCAAAAAACCCGGCCAGGAACTGGCTCAGGTGCTGGTCGATATGGGCGCGCTCGAGCCTCAGCGCCTGGCCCGCGCGCTCGCGCAGGAATACTGGCTGCCGTTCCAGGCGCATCTCGACGGCCATCTGCTCGAGAACGACCTCGTCGCCAAGGTCCCGATCAACTACGCCCGCAAGAACGCGCTGCTGCCGATCAGCTCGAAGGACGGTGCGATCACGGTCGCGATCGCTGATCCGTCGAATTACGAAGTCCTCGACGACCTGCACGTGCTCTTCGGCAAGGCGATCCATCCGGTGGTCGCGCCGGCCGAGGTTATAAACGAAGCGATCAATCGCGCCTATGACCAGGCCGCCACGACCACGGCCCAGGATTTGATGATCGACCTCGAGGAGGAGCGGCTCGACCTGGTCGCCAGCGAGCTCGCCTCCGAGCCACGCGATCTGCTCGAGGCCGACGACGCCGCGCCGATCATCAAGCTGGTCAATGGCCTCTTATCGCAGGCGGTCAAGGACCGCGCCAGCGACATCCACGTCGAAGTCTTCGAGCGCGACCTCCTGGTGCGTTTCCGCGTGGACGGAATGCTCTACGATCTGCTGTCGCCGCCCAAGCGCTTTCACGCCGCGATCGCCTCCCGCATCAAGGTGATGTCCGGGCTGAATATCGCCGAGAAGCGGCTGCCGCAGGACGGCCGTATCCGGGTGCGTATCGCCGGGCGCGACATCGATATCCGGGTTTCGACCATTCCGACGGCCTTCGGCGAGCGGCTCGTACTGCGGCTGCTCGATCGCGGGCAGGCGCAGGTGGACGTCAATCTTGATCGGCTGGGTTTCTCGGGCGACAACCTGCGCCGGATTGATCGTCTGATTCGGCAGAGTCACGGCATAATCCTCGCCACCGGGCCGACCGGCTCGGGCAAAACCACGACTCTGTACGCCTGTCTCAGCCGGATCAATTCGCCGGAGAAAAATATCATCACCATCGAAGATCCGATCGAGTACCAGCTCCATGGCGTCGGCCAGATGCAGGTGAATCCGAAGATCGATCTGACCTTCGCCAACGGGCTGCGCTCGATTCTGCGCCAGGATCCCGACGTCATCATGGTCGGGGAGATCCGCGACAGCGAGACCGCCGAGATCGCGATTCAGGCCGCCCTCACCGGCCATCTGGTGTTTTCCACCCTGCATACCAATGATTCGTTCGGCGCGCTGACGCGGCTGGTCGATATGGAGATCGAGCCTTTTCTGGTTTCGTCCTCGGTGCTGGCGGTACTCGCGCAGCGGCTGCTGCGGGTAGTCTGTGGGGAGTGCCGCGAGCCTTACACGCCGGCCGAAACTGAACTGGCGCGCATCGGATTGCGTCCCAGTCATCTAAAGGGTCCGCTGTACAAGCCGCGCGGCTGCAAGGCCTGCCGCAACACCGGCTATCGCGGCCGCACGGCGATTCAGGAGCTGATGATCGTCGATGACGAGGTGCGTAGTCTGGTGATGCGCAAGGCCGACTCCGCGACCCTGCGGCGGGCCTGCACCTCGCAAGGGATGAAATTGCTGCGCCAGGACGGGGCCGAGCGCGTGCTCGCAGGACAGACCACGATCGAAGAATTGCTCCGCGTCACGCAGGAAGAGATCACCTAGTGTTGTGTACCGCATATAACTCAGCCAATCGCGCCGGCGCAGGCTGGGGAGAATCGCACGTACTTGTGCGATTGGCGGATTGCGGGATTCTTCGCGCGGAGTTTATTGGAACGCAGCTCGCAGACTCTGGACGTTGGCCGCGCGTCGCAGACTCCGCCGCCCCCGGTGCTCGCTTCGCGTAGGAACGCTGCGCTAGCGTCATGCCGGTTTTTGCCTACCGTGGACTTGCGCCGAGCGGGCGCAACGTTGGCGGCGTCATCGACGCCGACAGCGCGCGCACTGCGCGCGGCAAACTGCGCGAACTCGGCATCTTTCCCACCGAGCTGACCGCCGAAGCCGACGCTGCCGCGCAGGCGCGCGCGGCCCGTCAATGGCTGCCCACCCTGCGCCGACGAATCCCGGCGCCTGAACTGGCGCTGCTAACCCGGCAGCTCAGCACCCTGCTGGGCGCGGGCGTCCAACTGGTCGAGGCGCTCGGCACGCTCGCCGAACAATCCACGCGCCCGCACGTCAAGCGGATGCTCTCGCAGGTGCGCGAGCGCGTGCGCGAGGGTTCGTCGCTGGCCGACGCGCTCGTGGTCCATCCGGAGATCTTTTCCGATCTGTATATCGGGATGGTGCGGGTCGGCGAGGCCGCCGGCGCGCTCGAACCGGTGCTCGACCGGCTCGCCGATTACAGCGAGCGTCAATCGGAATTCGTCGGCAAGGTGCGCGGCGCCCTCACCTACCCGGTCATCATGATCGTGGCGGGCTCGCTGATTATGGGTTTCCTGGTCACTTATGTGATTCCGCAGGTCGCGACGATTTTCGAGCAGCAGCACGCGGCCCTACCCCTGATGACCCGCGTGCTGATCCGCTTGTCCACCATCCTGTCAGATGATTGGCTTATCATAATTATCGCGACCGTCGCCGCCGCCGCTGGCGTCATGTTCGGTTTCTCGACGCGGGCGGGCCGCCGCTTCTACGATCGCTGGGTGTTGCGGATGCCCTATCTAGGCCCCACCGTTACACGAATCATCTGCGCGCGCTTCGCCCGCACCCTCGCCACTCTGCTCGAGAGCGGCGTACAGCTGATGCCGGCGCTGACTGCGGTTAAGCGCGTCATCACCAACGGTTTGCTGGCGGACGCCGTCGAGCAGAGCCGCGATAGTATCCGCGAGGGTCACGGCATGGGGCAGACGCTG
Organism: Binataceae bacterium (SeqCode); assembly: GCA_050736455.1. GTDB lineage: Bacteria > Desulfobacterota > Binatia > Binatales > Binataceae > JAJPHI01. Next base: position 7,927 of record JBOHWF010000295.1, read on the forward strand.
CAGCGCAGCGGCCTCTTTCCACCGCTGCTGATCGAGATGATCAAGGTCGGTGAGCGTTCGGGCGAGCTCGAGCAGATGCTGCAGCGGGTCGCCGACAACTACGAACGCGAGGTTGACGCCTCGCTCGCGCAACTGACCACGCTGCTCGGACCGCTGATGACGATCCTGATGGGCGGGGTTATCCTGATTATGATGCTGTCGATCCTGCAGCCGATCTTCCAGCTCAACCAGATGATGCAGTGATCGCGAAACGAGTCAGCCGATGCGATTGACGTCGAAATCCGCCCACAAACCGTTCGCGCCCGGCTTTACCCTGATCGAACTGATGGTCGTTATCCTGATCATCGGTCTGCTCGCGACGATCGTCGTGCAGAATCTGCGCAGCGCGACCGATAAGGCCAAGCGGGTCAAGGCCCAGGCCGACATCTCGCAGTTGAAGAGCGGCCTCGATCGCTACTATCTCGATGCCGGCGGTTATCCAACTTCCGATCAGGGTCTCGCTGCACTGGTAGCGTCGCCCGGCAGCGGCAACATCCCGCACGATTGGCAGGGGCCGTATGTCGAAAAGATTCCGCCTGACCCCTGGGGCAATCCGTATTTCTACCAGAGCGACGGCAACAACTACGCTTTGAAATCCTTTGGCGCCGACGGGGTCGAGGGCGGTGAAGGCAAGAACGCCGATATCGACGGCAGCAGCACCCAGTGAGCGCCGCGTCCTGAGGCCCCTTTCAGGCATCGCGCGCCGTGTCGCGCGCGGTTTTACGCTGCTCGAGCTCGCGGTCGTGCTCTTTATCATGGGCTTGGTGATGCTGATCGCGATGCCCTACTTCGGCGGTTTGCGCGACTCCCAGCTCAAGAGTGAGGCGCGGCGGCTCGCCAGCCGCTCGAATTATCTCTACGAGGAGGCCGGCGCGCAGAAGGTCCTGCTGCGTTTGACCTTCGACCTCGATCGCAACGGTTATTTCGTCAGCCGACTCGATCCCTTCGCCGTGCGTCCGCAATTTCAGCCCGAGCGGGGCCCCGCCGGCGTTGCCGTCCGGCTGCCGCCCAACATTCGCTTGCGCGATGTCTGGGTCGAGGGCGCCGGCGCTTTTCGCCGCGGCACCATCAGCTCGCAGTTCTACCCGAGCGGCGTCGCCGACGGCGTCGTCGTTCATCTCGCCGATAGCCGCGGCGACGTCATGACGCTGGCGATCAATCCGTTCAGCGGCCGCACCGCGATCGCGCGCGGCGACTTGAGCCGCGAGGCGATGGCGGCCATCACGGGATGAAACGCCTCCGCACCAGGCTCGTCGCAGCCTTCACGCTACTCGAAGTGATGCTCGCGATCGCCGTCATCGGGATCGCGCTGATCGCGCTGCTGGCGCTCCAGCACAGCGACCTGCGGGCCGTCATCCGCGGACAGGAGCTGACGCGGGCGGCGATGCTCGCGCAGGCGCTGATGTCAGAAGCGGAGCTCGAGCGCTTCCCGGCGCCGGGGCAAACTCACGGCGACTTCTCGCAGCTCTACCCCGGCGAGTACCCGAATTTCCAATGGGCGCGCACGGTCACGCCGTCGCCGCTCTTCCCGGATGTCACCCGCGTCCGCGTCCGCGTGCTCTACGGACCCGGCTTCCACAACAGCTTCAGCCTGACCGAGTTCTTGCACAACCCAGTCCCGCCGGCCCCCAACTCAAGTCTCGGAGGTCCGGGCGGAAACGCCGGCCCTGGCTCCAACGGGCCCGGCCAGGCGAATCAAAGCGGATGAGGCGCCCGCGGCGTCATATCGAGGTCGCTTTGACGACCGGCTTTACGCTGATCGAGCTGATGCTGGCCCTCGCGATCCTCGGCCTGATCATGGTCATGCTTGCCGGATCGTTTCATGCCGTAGCTACCGGCAAGCTTCAGGGCGAGAACCGCCTGGCCACAGCTCAGCAGGGCCGCTCGGTCCTGTGGGAGATGAGCAACGAAATCCGCGGCGCCGTGCAGACGCAAAACGTGACGGCGAGCAACGTCTCGATGATCGGCGAGGGCCGGATGCAGAATAATTCGCCGCTCGACTCGCTCACGTTTTCGACGCTCGATCCCGGCCATCGGCGGTCGCTCGAAGGTTTCGGCGCCGAAGACGACGTCACCTACGCGACCGCTCCCAATCCCAACCATCGCGGATGGTTCGTGCTGACGCGCACCCAGGTCAGCAGCCTGCTGACCAGCGGCGGCGGCAACGCCAACGCGACGGTAACCCTGGCGGATAATCTCCTCGCGCTGCATTTCCGTTACTTCGACGGCAATCTCTGGGGCGAGTCCTGGAACTCGCAAAGCCTGCCACCGGGGCGTCAACTGCCGCGGGCGGTGGAAATCGAGCTCGCACTGGCCTCGCCGAGGGGTGCGCCACTACGGCTTTCGACCATGGTCACGTTGCCGATGGCGTTCGCGCAATGGTAATTCTGCGCCGGGCTCGACGCGGCGTCGCCCTGCTCGCGACGATGCTGGCGGTCGCCTTGATGACCATCCTGGTGATGGATTTCACCACCTCCTCCGCGCTCGGCTATCGCAGCGCGGCCAATCAGGCCGGCGAGCTGCGCGCCTATTATCTCGCGCAGTCGGGCGTCAACGTCGGCCTCGCCGTGCTGGTCCAGAACGCGCTGGCGAATCCGCCACAACAAGGCAACGGCGCCACCCAGACCAAGCAGCATGACAGCCTCGATCAGGTTTGGGCGCGGCCCTACCCACCCATCCCGGCCGAGGGCGGCGCGGTCTCGATGGCGATTGTCGATGAGGATCGCAAGATCAATCTGAACAATCTCTTCAATCAGCCGAACGGCAGTCCTAATAATCCTGCAAATGCCAACGGCCGTCCCGCGGCCAATCCGTGGATACCGATCATCGGCAACCTGCTGGTCAATCTCAACCTTTCACCGGATTTGATCCCGATTATGAGCGATTGGCTCGACCCCGACAGTATCGAGCAGCCCGGCGGCGCCGAAGCCGACTTCTACCTGAGCCTCACGCCGCCCTACGAACCGCGCAACAGCCAGATCCCCACCATCTACGACCTGCGGATGCTCAAGGGCATGGACGACCGAACCTTCGTCATCCTCTCCCGCTATCTCACGGCGATGCCCACGAAGGGTATCAACATCAACACGGCGCCGCCCGAGGTGCTTGCGGCTTTGGCGCCGGCGCTTAAGATTGACCCGGGGGTCGTCAAGGACATCATTGCACAACGAGAACTCGTGCCCTTCGAGCAAGCGACCGATATCAGCAAGGTCACCGGCAGCACGACGCCGCTCAGCCATGTGTTAACCACGACCAGCACTTACTTTACTATAACCGGGCAGGGGGATTTTGCCGGGGCCCGCAAGCGGGTGTACGCGACCTTCAAGCGTGGATCGGCCCGGGGTGGCGGCGCTTCATTCAGTCTGGCGAACTGGCACGCGGACTGAGTGCGGGGACGGCGGCGGAACAAACAGGTGGGTCAACGGATTCTCGCGCTCGAATTGAGCGCCGATCGGGTGCGCGCTGCGCTCGCCGATCGCTCTTATAAAGCCCTTGAGCTCGTCGGCGTTTACGAGCAGGAGCGCGCGGCCGGCGAGCCCGATCTCGCAGGCGCGCTCACCCGCATCGTCGCCGCGGCCGGCCGCCCCGATATCACGATCAGCGCGCTGCCCGGCGAGTTCGTCGCCAAGCGCCTGCTCACCCTGCCCTTCAGCGACCACCGCCGGCTCAAGCAGGTCGTGCCCTTTGCGCTCGAGGAGCATCTGCCGTTCGCGGTTGATGACGCTGCGGTCGCCTTCGCCCGCGTCGGCCGTGAGGATGCCTCGAGTCTCGTAATCGCCGCGTTCGCGCGCAAAGCCGAGCTGCGCCGCCATCTCGAAGTACTGGGGTCCGCCGGGCTCGACCCCAAGATCGTCACGCTCAGCACACAAGCCCTCGCCGGTCTGCTCGCGCGCGCACGCAATGGCCGCGGCGGCGCGCATCTGGTGCTGGAAATCGACGACGCCAGCACCTCGATGGTGCTGATCGACGAGGCCGGCACGCCGCGCGCGATGCGCACGGTCGGGCGCGGGCTGGCCCTGCCGCTGGGGCCGCGCACGCCGCAAAATGCCGCCGCCCCGATGCTCACGGCGATCCGCCAGACCCTGCTCGCGCACAGCTCGGAGCAGGCGACGCCGGACCTGGTCCTGGCCGGCTCGGCCGCGGCCACGCCCGCGCTGCGCGACGAACTCGCCGCCGCGCTCGAAGTCTCGGTGCGCGACCTCGGCGATTTCGATTGCTCGGCGTTGATCCAGGGCCTGAGCAGCGAGCCGACGCGTTTCGCCGCCTGCCTCGCGATGCTGCTCGGCGAAGCGCCGGTGGCGCCGCTCGAGTTGCTGAACTTCCGCCAGGGCGACTTCGTCTTCCGCGGCCCCAGCGGCGCCCTGCATCCCCTGCGCCTGACGGCCGCGCTCGCCCTCGGCGCCATCGCCGTCGCCGCGCTGCATATCATACTCGCGATCACGGTCAGCGCCCGCCAGTTGCATTTGCTCAATCATCAGATCGTCGCAGTCGCGGCGCCGGCGCTGGGCAATAGCGACGCGGCCAATGCGCGCGCCGCGCTGGCGGCCAAACTTACCGCGATGAACCAGCGCCTGCGCCTGCTCGGTGGAAATCTCGGCCACGGCTCGCCGCTCGACGTGATGCTTGAGATCTCGCGTGCGCTGCCGCCGTCGGTCGCGCTCCAGGCCGACACGCTGCAGGTGGACGACAGCGGCGTCAAACTCGACGGTTCGGCCGACTCCTTCGCGACCGTCGATCTGATCAAACGGGCGCTCGAACGCAGCGGCAACTTCGGCGCAATCCAGGTCGAACACGCCGGCGCCGGCACCGACGCGAGCAAGGTCGAGTTCCGCCTCAGCGCCGAACTCAAAGACAACGCGAGCGCGCGCTGATGCTCGAACGCCTGCGCAATTTGGCCGCTCAGCCGCTCGCACTGCCGGCGAGCGTCCGCCGCCTCGCGGCGAGAGCGGCCGCACTGACGCATCCGCTCCAGCCCGGCTTCGCGCGCCTGCAGCAAGGGTTTGCGCCGGCCGCAGAGACCGTACGCGCATGGTTCGACAAGCGCGAGCCGCGCGAGAAGCTACTGCTGCGCGTCCTCGGCGCGATCGTCGCAGTCCTGCTGCTGTACGCGCTAATCTATGCGCCGATTGTCAATCTGCGCGAAAGTCTCGCCGACCGCGTCGTCACCCGCCGCAATGATTTGCTCGAGGTGCGGCGGCTGATCCACAGCTACGATCGCCTGCAACGCGAGCTCGCCGACGCGCAGAATCGCACCGTCCCGAACGGACCCAACTTTTCGCTCTTCTCCGTCGTCGAGCAGAGCCTGACCAAAAGCGTCGGCCGCGACCGCATCGGCTCGCTGACGCCCGCCGACCATGCGGTGCCCGGCGGCTTTCGCCAGTACACCGTCGAGGTCAAACTCACCTCGATCACCCTCCCCCAGGTGGTCGATACCCTCTACGGCGTGCAGTCGCTCACGATGCCGGTGACGGTCTCCAACCTCGAGATTCGCCCGCATGCCAGCGATACGCACTCCTACGATGTCGACATGACCTGCATGGCCCTGGGCAAGGATGGCTGAGAGGGACGGCCGAGACCCGTCTTCGGCTGAGCCTCGCGGACTCGGCCACCTACCGGGGGCAAGGCCGAACAGTTCGGCGCGTGGTGTGTTCGCGCTGCGGCGCGGATGGCTGATTGCTGGGGCCTCGTGTGCGGCCCTGGCGCTTTTCCTGGCGTTCCTAATCGCCAGTTTTCCCTACAACGACACGGCTTCGGCGCTACTCGCGCCGTATCGGCTCAAACTGATCTACCAGGCACAGCATCTGCGGCTGCCGTTTGGCGTGCGGCTCGAGGATGCCAGCCTCATCTCGACTGACGGCGGGATTAGTCATCCGCCGCTCGCGCATAGCTCGGAAATAATTTTAACCCCGGCGTTGGGATCGCTGCTTTTCGGCACGCCCGGTCTCAACCTCCACGCACAGCTTTACGCCGGAACGATCGCCGCCACGATCCACCAGAACGCTGACGCGATCGATCTCGTGTTCAACCTCGACGCGCTCGACCTCGCGCAATGCGCGCCGCTGCAACAGTTCGAGGCGACTCTTGGCGGCAGCCTCTCCGGCG
>JBOHWF010000296.1:0-14742 GCA_050736455.1 Binataceae bacterium (SeqCode)
AAAAGATCAAGCGCATCACTGCCGAGGTCGAGAAGGTTGACGGCGTGGCGAGTGTCCAAAGCCTCGCCAACGTAATTGACCCGATCACCGATATTGGCAACCCGCCTCTGTTGATTGCGCGCATCCCCAAGGATCCTGCGGCGCTCAAGGCGCTCAGACGCAAGGTTGAGGAGAACCCAATCTACCTCAACGTCGTCTCACGCGATGGAAAAGGCGCGGCCATTCTCATCCTGTTCAAGCAACAAATCGGCGAGAATGAACTATTGCAGGAAAAAACCGACGACCGTCTGCAGGAGATAATTGCCCCTGAGCAGGGACCAGAAAAACTCTATCTTACTGGCACGCAGCATATAACAGTCAACTCATTAAGGCTGATGCGACGGGACTTACGGACGTTTACCCCGCTGAGTTTCGCCGTCATCATGGTGGTCCTGGCCTTCTGCTTCCGCAATGTCCGCGGAGTACTCTTGCCCCTCGCCTCGGTGTTATGCGGGGTTACCTGGACCCTCGGCATAATGGCACTCACTGGCGAGGCCATCACCATCGGGACTTTGGTGTTGCCTTCTCTGCTGATCGTCATCGGCAGTACCTACTCCATTTACGTCATTGCACAGTACGAAGATGAGATTCAGAAGGGCGGGACCGCGCGGCAGGTGGTCGAGCGAGCGCTTACCCGGGTCAGCATTCCAGTCACGGTCGCCGCATTTACCACGGTCGTGGGCTTCGCCGCGTTGCTGGTCAACCGCATCGGCACCATTCGCGCCCTCGGGTTCTATGCTGCTGTCGGGTTTGTTTGTCTGACAGTGATTGTGCTTACGATCATTCCCGCCGCGCTCACCCTCTTGCCGCGGTCAAGCCCCCCGCCGGCCGGGAAAGAATCCGGCCGCCTGGCGGTCGTGCTCGCGCGAGTGGGACATTTTGACCGACAGTACCGGGTTCCGATCATGATTACGGCGGCACTGCTGGTCGTGCCGTGCGTATGGGGGATCTCGCGGATTCGCGCCGATACCAATTTCATTCAGTATTTCAAAAAAAATTCACCCGTGCGGCGAGCGAACGAGATCATCGGGGAGAAGATCGGCGGCACACAGAACTTCGACGTCATCGTCAACAGCGGCAAGAAAAATGGCGCGACGACGTTCGATCTCCTCGCACGGATCAAAGGTTTGCAAGCTCATCTTGCTACCTTGCCGGGGATTGACCAGACGGTTTCCATAGTTGACTACTGTGAACTGCTTGACCGCGCGATCCAGAGTAACCCGGGCGACCAAGGCAGCGGCGGCGACGCCCACAAAACTCTCACTCCGCCAGCGACCTCCGCCGGCCCCCCACTGACCAGCTTCTGGCAGCGTCGAGCGCAACTCGCCGGGGTTATCCAATTGATTTACATCAACCAGCAGCAGCAGGGCGCGGCAAATGCCTTTGCCAGCGTGCTCAGCGCGGATTCCGCGATCGCCCGGATTACGGTGCGCACGCGGCTCACCAGCTCAAGAGATATCATGCACGTGGCTGAAGATATCCGCCGCTATGGAATGGAGCACTTTCCTCCGGAAGTCAGCGTCCGCCCGTCGGGAAGTCTGATTCTTCTCAACGAGGCCACCGCGGACATCGTCTCGGGTCAGATCACCAGTCTGGGCTTCGCCCTCGGCGTGATCTTCGTGGTCCTGTCGCTCCTGTTCCTGTCGACCAAGGTGGGCCTGCTGTCCCTGCTGCCCAATCTTCTGGCGATCCTGATTCTGTTCGGCGTCATGGGGATGACCGGAATAGCCCTGAACCTCGGCACCAGCATCATCGCCTCGATTGCCATCGGCATTGCCGTGGAAGACGCCATCCGCTACCTGGCGCGTCTCAGCGACGAGATCCGGACCACGCATGATCAGGAAAAGGCCATCTTCCAGACCATCGCCAACGTGGGGAAACCCATCATCTATGCCTCAACCGCGTTGGGTCTTGGTTTCATGGTGTTTCTGTTTTCGAACTTCGTGCCGATCCAGAAATTCGGGCTGCTGACCGCTTTGACCGTGGCCGTGGCATTTGTGAATGACCTGGTTCTGCTGCCTGCGCTGCTGGCTACTACGCGGATCATTACTCTGTGGGATCTCCTGTACCTGAAGTTGGGAAAAGATCCGCACAAGACTATCGGTCTGTTCGAAGGGTTGCGGCCTTCGCAGGCCAAGATTGTTACGCTGATGGGCGAGCTCAGGGCTTTTCCGCGCGGACAGCCGATGGTTCGCCAAGGTGAATTGGGCAATGAGATGTTCGTGCTGATCGGCGGAAAAGCCGAGGTGCGGGTCAACGTCAACGGCGAGTCGCGGGTCTTGCGCGAACTTGCGCGCGGAGACGTATTCGGCGAAATGGGCTTTATCCGTCACCGCAAACGTTCGGCCGACGTCATCGCGCTCGAAGATCTCGAGGTATTGGTGGTGAACGAGCGTTTTCTTACGCTCATGCAGGGACGCTATCCGCGCATCGGCGCGAAAGTTTTTTTGAATGTCGCCAAAATCCTCAGCGATCGCCTCGAGCAGGATAGTGCTCCCGCTTGAGATGCTCGCGCAAAGCCGGGCTCGACTATCAAAGTTGCGTTGGTTGCAGTTTCAGATCGAAAGGTTCAATTGACCGCCACGCCGGCAGAGCTGCTTGCCTTCTATGAGCGCAAGACGCAGGCAATCCTGCGTCGCTACGGGCCCGGACCGCGGGTTCATTATCATACCGGTCTGCTCGAAGAGGAGCACGCAGCCGACGCTGGCGCGGATCGTTTGCGCGAATTGCTGGTGTTATCGCAGGAACACCTGCTGCAGCACGCGGCCAGAATCTGGCGATTCGATACACTGGCGGGACGCGAGGTTCTCGACGTTGGCTGCGGTCTCGGCGGCACCTCGTTGTTTTTGGCCCAGAAATTTGGCGCGCGGGTTACGGCACTTACTATTGTACCCTCGCACGCAGAATTGGTCGGCCAATTTGCCGCGCAGGCTGGCGTCTCAGATCTGGTGCGTCCAATTATCGATGACGCATTGGAGATTCCGGAAGAAAATCGCTTCGACGCCGCGATCGCGATCGACAGTTCGAGCTCCTTTCCGCGGGCGCCATGGTTTCGCCGGCTCTCAACTGTGCTGCGTCCGAAAAGCCGGGTGCTGATTGCGGATTGCTTTCTAATGGACCGGCGGTACGAAGAACCCTTCAATGCTCATTGGTGCGCGCAGATTGGGACTCTGAACGAATATCTCGATGCGGCCCACGCCGCCGGCTTCCGCGAAGACCTAATCGAGGACCTGTCGAAGCACGCGGCGCGCTTCTGGTCCTTGTCGCTGGCGCAGATGCACGCGGAGACGGAAGCCTCCGCGCCGGGTACGGTCTCGAGTGTGCGGATGAAAGCTTCGCGCCGAATGCATGCGCTGGTTCGCGACGGCCTCGCTGGCGGCGACCTTCGGTATATGTTACTCGCGTTTTCATGAGCGCGGAGTCACTACTTCCGCAAGAGTCAGCTACTCTCTTCGGAAACCACGCGTTTCCGTTGCTCTGGTAGCTTCATGGTCATCGGAATCGAACTAGTCGCGTGTGGCGAATAACCGCACGGCAAGCCAATTAGGCTTGCGGGCAGTGCCGCGGTTAACAAATCCGAAGACGAACTGGACCTCGCCATCTGGGTCTCCGTCATTGTCATGCCACGCTGCGGTGCCCCCAATATAGGCGGCCTTGTTATTCACAACCGGCGCAACAGGTTGCGACGTCGTAGTAAACGTAGCGTCCTGTCTGCTAAGAAGGGCTAGTACCTTCGCTTTTCCCGAAGCAACTTGTGTATGGTGATCGATCCCAATTACGACAACCTTCTCATCTAGTACGTTTCTGAGCTTGGCCCAGTCAGGCTTCGCTGGTCCAGCGTTGAAGCCATCTACTAGGTTTGCGAACGTGTCTTGTACTTTGGCGTAGGTGATTGCCAGTTGACGCAGAGCTGAGATACTGATTGACATGTTTACTTCCTTTCCCTCGAACATAGTGCTTGGCGACGACGCACGGAGTCTAGTTCCTTCTGCAGGTTGCGGAACAAAGGGTCAATACGACGATTACTATCAAGCGCCCCACAGGCTCAGAATAAGCCATCCGCGAGTACTGTCGAACACAAACTTGAACACATAGTCGATCGTATCAGTGCCGTTATCGTCTACCCATTTGGCGGTGCCCTGGACGGTGCTGGTTCTGCCATTTTGGGCGACGATAATCGGAGTCAGCGGTGTAAACCTGGGATTATCTTTGAATTGTTGTGTGAAGTACTGTTCAACTCCTTGTTTGCCGGTAACGGGCCGATTGGAGGAGACCGAAAAGACCGTCACGTTGTCATCCAGCCAGCCCCCGATAGTATTGTCTTGGTTGTTGTTGAAGATTGCGACCGCGTCGTTAAAGCGGTGAGTAAGAGCATCAGATGCCGCAGTACTTATGGGACTTAGTTGAAACGCTTCGGCGATGTTGTGATTATCTTCGCTCATTTGATGCTCCTCCGTTTCGCAATGTTAAATAGGGTTTCCCGATTTCACCCAAATCCAACTGCCACGCCTTCAGGACATTGTTCGACCAGCTTTTTGGCAGCTTGTAAATCCGCCGTTTCAAGCCCTTCCGTGAACCAACCGTAAACCTCCGACAACAGCCGACGGGCTTCCGCGGATTTCCCTCGTTGCTGCCAGAGGCGGCTGAGGCTCATCGCCGCGCGCAGCTCCAGGGACTTTGCTTTCAGGTGCGAGGCGATATTCAGCGCTTGGAGAAAATACTCCTCGGCTTTCGCTTGCTTATGGGTTTGCGCGGCTGAACCTTGGCCTGCCGGCTGGACTAAGGTCAGTTCACCCTTGAGCCGATATAATTCAGCCTCCCACCAGCGTTCGCGGCCGCGATCGATCACCGTTTGGGCCTCAGCCAACACGCTCAGTCCGTCCGCGGTGCGCCCGGTTTTTCCATAGGCCTCCGCCAGCAGCCCAAGGAAATACGGCACCATCACCTCGGCGCCGGTGGCGCGGTAGGCAGTGACGCCTTCGCTTATCTGCGCAATGCCTTCGTCGAGCCCTCCCCGCTCTGTCGTTGCCCAGCCCCGCAGCATCATCCCCCAAGGCTTCCACAAGGCGAACTCCTGCTCGGTCGAAAGCGCAATTGAGGCGTCGGCGCACTCACGGACCGCGCCTTCATCGCGACAGAGCTGATGGACGACGCCGCCGAAATTCAAGGCCGCCGCCAGGCTGGAAGGGTGAACCAGCTTTCGCGCCAGCGTGACCGCTTCGGCATTGCGCCCAAGCGCCTGGTCGGGATAGCCATGAATCCACAAGGTCCATGCGGCCTGCGAGAGGCAGACGACCTTGGGGTCCTGCCCGTAGAGAAAAGCCAGCGAGCCGTGCTCTGCGGGATCATAGCCGCCGATCACCTGATCCAAATGTTCCAGGCCCGTGGCAAACTCCGCGAGTCCGGTCAGGGTGACGCCGAGCGCGTGGTGCGCTTCGAGGAGTGAAATCGGGTCCTGGGTCCGTTCCGCCAGACGCAGGCATTGCTGCGCCAACTCGCGCGCGACTTCGTGCTCCGCCCGCGCGGTATAAAATACCCACAGCCCCCACAGTACGGGGAAAAGCTCAGGCGCCTCCCCGGCCTGCTGACAGAGCTCCCGCGCCCGGCCAAAAACCTTTCCCACCTCGGGCCAGGCAAACCCTTTGGTCGCGATCAGCGGAGTGCCCAGGGCGAGCTGCAGCACAAGTTCCTGCTGGAAGCGTTCGGGCGTATCCGGCAGATCGTTCAGCAAATCCAGCCCTTTGCTAAAGTGACTGACCGCTTCCGCATTCGCCGAGCGTTGCACCGCCTTCTGGCCCGCCATCTGCCAGTATGCGATTGCCTGCTGGGCGAGATTCGCCTCGCTGTAGTGATGAGCGAGGAGCTGCGGCTGCGCTTCAATGGTCTCGGGAAAGCGCTCCTCCAACACCTCGGCAGTCCGCCGGTGATAGCTCTGCCGTTTACTCCGCAGAAGTGATTGGTAAGCGGCATCCTGGATGAGCGCGTGCCGGAACCTGTAGTTGGCCTCCGGGGGTATTCCTTGCTCGAGCAGGAGCCCGGCCTCCGCCAGCTTCTTTAGTGCGGCGGCGAGTTTTTCTTCGGCGGTCGCGGCGACTGCGCTCAGCAGTCCCCACGAGAACTCCGGTCCGATCACGGCGGCGACCTGTGCGACCTCGCGGGCCTCTCCCAGCCGATCCAGGCGCGCCATCAGGGAGTCGCGCAGGGTCGCCGGAATCTCGCGCAACGCCAGCTTGGAATCATCGCTCGCGAGCACCGCACGAGTCAGCTCTTCGACAAATAAGGGCGCCCCGCCGCTGCGTTCGACCACCGCCTCGACCGTATCGGCTGCAAGCGTAGCGTCGGCGGTGAGGCTCGAAACCATTTCCCGCGCGTTGCGCGCGTTCAAACGATTCAAGGTCAACTGGGCGTGATGCGCACGCGGGGACCACGGCGGGCGAAACTCCGGCCGGGAAGTGCAAATTACGAGCAATGACGCCATCGCGTTTTGTTCGGCCAGGACCTGGATCGCCTCAAGCGTGGAGGGATCGATCCAATGCAGGTCTTCGAACACGATCACCAGCGGCTGAATTCGCGCGGTACCGAGCGCCCAGGCCGCGATCGTCGCCAACAGCCGCTTGCGCTGCTGATCGGGCGACATCTGCAACGGGGGATATCTGTCCGCTATCGGCAGATTAAGCAGCGACGCGATGATCGGCACCACCTCGTCGAGCTTGACGCCTGCCAACTTGAGGCGCGCTTCAAGACCGGCGATCCGTTCTTCGGTGGTTTGCTCGCCGCGCCAGCGAAAGCCCTGTTGCAGCAACTCCACGAGCGTGTAGAAAGGCGTGTTCTGATGCAGCGCTGCCGCCGCGCATTCGACCCAGGTATGCGGCGTGTCCAGCATCTGTTCGTGAAAGCGCTGAACCAAGCGGGACTTGCCGATTCCCGCTTCGCCAACGACCGATATCATCTGGCCTTCGCCTTCACGCGCCTGTTCCCAGCGATTCAAAAGGAGACGCAGTTCGTCGTCGCGGTCGATAAAGGGCGTCAATCCGCGCGCGGCCGCAGCCGCGAGCCGTCCCCGTGCACCGCTGGCCTGAAGCACGCGATACAGTCGAATGGGGTCCTCGACGCCCTTGAGCGGTTGCGCTCCCTGGTCCTCGACCACGAACAGCCCGGAGACGAGCTGATGTACCGCTCCAGAGATCAAGACCGTGTCGGGGGCGGCAGCGGTCTGCACTCGCGAGGCGACGTTAGGCACGTCGCCGAACACCCCGGCGCTCTTGCCGGTGCTTTCGTCAACGACCACGGAGCCGCTGTGAATCCCGATCCGCACAGCAAGCCTGGGCAATCGTTTGATTGCAATCCGCTCATTCAGCGCCGTCATGCCCTCGAGGATCGCGAGGCCGGCGAGCACCGCTCGCTGAGGGTCGTCCTCGTGCGCCTGCGGGTAGCCGAAGAAAACCAGCAGGCCGTCGCCGAGGAGTTGCGCGACATATCCGCCGAACCGGACGACCGCTTCCGTCGCGCTATCATGGTAACTGGTTACGAGCTCGCGCCAGTCTTCGAGATCAAGGTTCGAGGCTATCCTGGTCGAGCCGACGAGGTCGCAGAACAGGACCGTCAAATGACGCCGTTCGCCCTTGGCTTTCTCGGAGACGGGCGGCGCGATTGGCAGTAGCGGGGAACGCGACTCCGGCGCCGTCCGCAGCGGGACAACCTCGAGCGGAGCGCCGCATTGACCGCAGAACCTCGCGGAGGTCTGGTTGGCTACGCCGCAAGCGGGACATCGCGACAAGAGTGGAGCAGAGCACTCATGGCAGAATTTCGCCGCGTCATGGTTTTCCGAGCGACAGACAGAGCAACGCACCGCACACTTCTCCTTAATGCCGCTCGTCGAATACCATCTTTTACTACATAAAAGCTATAGTGAGTCGTGGGAGTCTAAGGCTTTGACTGGGACCGGGGCGGGACGAGGGTGATCGACCCCTGAGGTTGGCTCGCCGAGCCGTAGTCGCCGGGCGATTTTCGCGGCGCGGATGCTCGACGCCTATGGGCGGCGCCGGCGCCTTATTCGTGGTTGTTTAGGTGTCGGCTCTCGCCAAGCCCATACACCATCGCGGTCTTGGTGCTGCCGAGCTTGACCCAATCGGCGCAATCCAGCTGTACCCTTTTGTAGAACTCCTCGGAGAGCTCGAGGGACTGCTTGTCGACCTCCTCCAGCTGTTCGAACTTACACTGAAAAGCGAACTCGCCCGAGAGCGGCTTTTCCAGCGCCCGGCTCCGCCATATCGCGATCGTGGTCTTGCCTTTGAAGTGATGGCCGAAGTGGATCATGCCCAGCGTACTTTGTACTTCCTCAACCGCTATATTATTGACCAGCGCCATTTTGGTAATGGGGCGTATGTCGATCTGCTTCAGGGTCGGAAAAGCGCGGGCGATGTCCTCGATACCGCGATCGAGCTCAATTTTGGGCGAGGTCAGGACGCATCCGTGAGAATAGACGCTGCGCATCCCGCCCAGACGATCGCGCTCCAGCAGCAACTCCTCTTTAAACTTGACCTCGTCGTGCCCCCCCAAATGCGGACGTACGTCAACTGCCGCGGCGTCCTTGAGCTCCGGGGAGCGGTATTTGAACGTTAGTTCGTGGTTTGGCCGCGGCCATCCCTGGTCGTAGAAAGTGCGCTTTCGAAGAATGAAATGGTGGTTGAAGAGGTCGAACTCGGGGGTGTCGTAGAAGAGCACCTCGCGCACCTGGCTATCGAACGCGTGGGGGTCGACGTCGACTTTGAGATGCAGTTTCTTAAGAGTTCTGGAGGCTGCCTCCCAAAATTCCAGAAAGCCATTTTTACTCGTGAACCTCTCCGGCCGCAGCAGAATTTTGTACTCGCGATAGTGAACGACGTCGCTGGAGAGATGCCGCGTTTCGGGATGCTTGCTTATGTGTTTGTCCATCGCTCAAATTGCACCATATTCCTCGGCGACAGGAAACCATGAGCAAAGCCGCTCTGGTCTTCGCAGGCGACTGGCAAGTCCAATTGCCGGCGCCGGGCGGCGAGGCGTTGTCGACGGAGAGTAATTCCCGAGCGCGCGACGCGATCTCTGCTTCGCTTTCGCCACAGTCCAACGGGTCACCGATCGCGAGCGCCCGGGACACCGGAGCAGCGTTGCCCTACTGAATCGTATGAGCCAATCGTGCGCCAGCAGCTGCTGGCCGCCGCGGACTGCGCGGCTCAGCCGCGGTCCGACGTCAGTGATCTTGACCTCGGGTTGGAGGGGCAAGGCTTGTACCGTCGCGTTCTGCCTGGCGGATTAACCACCGGAAGCGAAACAACTCCGAAACCGTGCTCAAAGGCGTAACTACACAACGTGACTGTATGGCCAATTGTGGACCAACTGAGCGCATCGTACCTTCGTTGATGTTTCGCCTGTCTTTGGCAGCGAGGCACATCTCTACATAAAATTGGTGCCTTTGGGCCAAAGAGGGGTTGTCAATTGCTAAACCCCGAAAGGAATTCGCTTGCGGTTCCAATGCAATCTCGGAATCATGTCAGAGTGCCGTACACATCCAGCCCAGCGGATGGGGCGCGATGCCTAGCACCGAACGATAGAAGAGACCTGCTGCTATCTGGACTTTGATAAATCTTACAGGGAAGATGGAAGCACTCCAAAGTTTCATTTAGCAAGAATGGAAGAACTCGGTTCTAAAGAATCGATGAATTGGCACCGGCGGCTAGGCTGCTTCCAAAATGGGACCGCTCGAGCTGGATGCCGGTGTGAATTTGCCGAACAAATACGATTTCGTTATGACCCCGCAGCGAACGGGATTGGCGGAGCACTACTAATCCTGTCAAACGCTGGAGAACTATTCGGATTTGTCGCGCATTCAGCGCCTGGATTTCCGAACCGCGTGGCGCCTGCCCTTTTTAAGACGACGTACAAATAGTATTGGGTCATGGCCGACATTAATGCCGCTTCCAGACCTCAGATCCGTTGTCGTGAGGTCGCTCCATACGATCTTGATGGGATCACCAAGCTACTGGCGAGCGGTTTCGGCGAGCGAACTGACGGATACTGGCTACGTGTCCTCAAGCGTTTGTCGGAGCGTACTACGCCACCAGGATTCCCGAGGTACGGTTATCTGCTCGAGTGCGATAACGCGCCGGTTGGAGTGGTTCTTCTAATTTTCGCGTCTGTTATAGTTAGAGGCGAGCCGAGAATTCGCTGCAACGTTTCGAGTTGGTACGTAGCGCCCAAATTCCGGAGCTATGCGGCAATGCTCGTTTCACGCGCGCTGCAGCATAAGAACACAACCTATCTAAATATTACGCCGGCGCATCATACAGTGCCCATCTTGCAGGCCCAAGGCTACGAGCTATATGGCAATGGAATTTTCGTGGCCCTTCCAGCGCTTTGCGTCAGATCAGAAAAGGCCAGCGTCAAACCGGTAGGACTCGCGGCCGAAGCGAGCGGGGATTTGCTATCGCACGAAATGCGATTGCTTTTAGATCATGCAAGTTATGGATGTGTTAGCTTGATCTGTCGGTCGGGCCAGCAAAGCTATCCGTTCATTTTCGCTCCTTGCCGGGCGCCACTGAGGTTTGGACGGATACCGTTCGCTCATCTGATCTATAGCCGTGATCTGATGGATCTTGTTCGATTTGCCGGGGCCTTGGGACGCTTTCTAGCCTCGCGTGGACTACCAGTGGTTGTGGCCGATTCGAATGGTCCGATTCCTGGGCTGGTCGGTGTTTATTTCGCCAGGCGGCCAAAGTACTTCAGGGGGCCTGATCGGCCGCGTCTGGGCGATTTGGCCTATTCTGAACTGGCAGTGTTCGATTCACCCGGTCTTAACGGCAGGATCGGGGGGCTTGGATAGATCAGCTTCGAAGAAAACCACGATTGGATTGGAGGTCAACGGAATGTCGGTCAGGGAGGCAGTAATCTCGCAGTTCGAGCAGGTGGCCAAGGAACAAAAGAAGGAGCTAGCGCCCCTTTCCGATGACCTTCAGCTCTTAAACTCCGGACTCGATTCCTTGTGTTTCGCGATTATTGTCGCGCGGCTCGAGGACTCGCTGGGGCTTGATCCGTTCAGTACCGACCAAGAGATCGACTTCCCCGTGACACTGAGTGACTTTATCCGGTGCTACGAGGATGTACCGCACTAATGTGACTACTTTATGGGAGCGAACCGGCGCGGCTGGGCAGCTCCCTGAACGCTCGCTCTGGGGCTTCGACGCGAGCGCCAGATTGGGCGACCTTTCGCACGGCTCGAGCTTCGGCGGTCGACTCGAGGAACTCCGCGGTCGCTCGGTCTGCATACTCGCTAAAGACCCGTTAACCGCCGCGTTGGCGCTGATCGAGTTGGATGGAATCGCGCGCCGAATGGTCCTTTGTCCTACTGGTGTGTCCCCTGAAGATGTGCGGTCGGCGGTCGCAACTGCCCGTTCCGACGCGATCGTAACCGATCAAGCTTCTGACGAAATCTTCGTTCCGGCTGGTGGATATTTTGTCGACTGTCGCCCTACTCTTGTTCCTGCCGCTTGCAATCGTACGGCGAGTTGCGAAACCGAATGGATTCTCCTCACTTCTGGGTCAACTGGTTTTCCCAAGCTGCTCCAGCACACGCTGGTGACCCTTGCTGGCGCGATCGTAACCACCGGCCGGTCAGAAGCCTCCGTGGTGTGGAGCACCTTCTATGACATTCGACGCTACGGGGGCCTTCAGATTCTCCTGCGCGCACTCCTGGGCGGGGGTTCTCTCGTATTATCCAGTGCTCAGGAATCAACCGCGGACTTCCTGATACGCGTCGGTACCCGCGGCGTGACACATATCTCCGGAACACCATCACATTGGCGGCGTGCACTGATGAGTCCGGCGGCTCCGAGGATTGCACCCCGGTATATCCGCTTGTCCGGCGAGATCGCCGATCAGGCGATCCTTGATAGTTTGCGCGCCTTCTACCCCCAAGCTGAGGTTGCTCATGCGTTCGCTTCTACGGAGGCCGGAGTGGCTTTCGCAGTGCGCGACGGCCTGGCCGGGTTCCCGGCCAACCTGATCGGGCGGCGCCATGGCGAGGTCGAGATGAAGATCGTAGACGGCTCGCTGCGGGTTCGCTCGGCGCGCAACGCGCTCCGTTATCTGGGACCGACCGCGCATCCCCTCGCCGGCGCGGACGGTTTCGTCGATACAGGAGATATGGTCGAGTTGCGAAAGGATCGTTACTATTTCGTCGGCCGCCGCGACGGAACTATCAACGTCGGTGGCCTGAAAGTTCATCCCGAAGAGGTCGAGGCCGTGATCAATCAGCTGCCGAGCGTGAAGATGTCGCTCGTGAAGGCCCGCAAGAACTCGATTACAGGCGCACTCGTCGTCGCCGATGTGGTGCTGCAGCCAGAGCTTGAACGTAGCGATGCTTCAGTCAGCCGGGATCATCTCAAACAGGATATTCTCGCTGCCTGTCGCCAATATCTGGCTCCGCACAAGGTCCCGGCAGTAATCCGTCTCGTGCCCTCCCTGGCAGTCACGGAATCCGGCAAATTAGCCCGACTTGATGCGTAATGTTATCGTAACTGGTGGGAGCCGCGGTCTCGGCTTCGGGGTCGCGCGAAAGCTGGCGTCAGTCGGTTACCGCGTCATCGCGGTCGCGCGGCAGGAAACCCCGCAGCTCGCTTCCGCGATGCTAGAAGTGCAGCGCGAAGCCCGGGGCGCGCTGCATTTCAAGGAATTCGATCTCGCCCAGATTTCCGAAATCGCCGGCCTGGTCAGGCGCTTGCGCAAAGAGTTTGGCTCGATCTACGGCCTGGTCAACAACGCTGCGATCGGTACGAGCGGTATCCTGGCGAGCATGCACAATGCGGAAATCGAACGCCTCGTGAACCTGAACATCACCTCGCCACTGGTCCTGACTAAATATGTCGTTCGCTCGATGATGGCCGATGGTGGGGGCCGCATCGTGAGCATCGCTTCGATCGTAAGTTTCACCGGATACAAGGGCCTCTCGGTGTATGGCGCAACCAAGGCATCACTCATCGGTTTTACGCGGTCACTGGCGCGTGAAGTTGGGCCGCTGGGAATAAATGTTAATGCGATCGCCCCGGGCTTCATCGATACCTCTATGACCGAGGGTCTCGAGGTGAATCAACGAGCCCAGATTGTCCAGCGCAGCGCGTTGCGGCGCCTCGCAGAGATTGACGATATAGCTAATGCGATAGAGTTTCTGCTCGGCGACAAGGCCAAGAACATCACCGGGACCATGTTAACCGTCGATGCCGGCAGTACCGCGTAGACGCGCGATTCAGTTTCACAGCCGCTGGCTACCCTGCTGGAGGCGCTCATAAAGGGCCTGATCAAGCTTGACGAAGGACGCGCGAACCTGATCATCAAAGTAAATGGGATCACTCGTGACCGCGGGGTCATAGCCTTGGCGGGCAAGTTCACGCTTCCTGGTTTTGAAAGTCGCAGTCGCCTCGATTTCCGGACGGATCCGCAGGAATAAGGGCCGGGCATAGGCGGGCAGACTTTCAACGAGATGCCGCCGGAAGATCGCGAAGTCAAACGCGGGACTCACCACCGCCGTCGCCATGCCGGCACGTCCGTCGCTGCCTGGAACCGGCACCCCGTAGACGACTACCTCGATCACGCCCGGGCAGGCCGTGATGGTCTCGGCGACCTCCATCGTCGAGACGTTCTCACCTTTCCAGCGAAACGTGTCACCCAGGCGATCGATGAAGTAGAAGTAACCTTGTCCATCCTTGCGCATCAGGTCGCCGGTGCGAAACCAAGTGTCGCCGCTCGTGAGCACACTTCGGAGGATTTTTTGTTGGGAAGCCGCCGGGTCCGAGTATCCTTCAAAACCATTTCCCGTGGTGGAACCGTCATTGAGTATCTTCCCTACCGCTTCGCCAACTTCGTTCGTGGCACAGCAGAGACAAAGGCCGTCGTCCGTTCGAACCACGTCGCCGGTCTCCGAATCGATTTTGACTAACGCCACGGGAAACCGGTGCGCAAGAAAAGCTGGAATCCGCCCAATGGCGCCGGCCTTGCCCTCGCAGTTGTAGAGCGAAAACGTACCTTCGGTGGCGGCGTAGAACTCGAGTATTCGCGGTATACGGAAGCGCTGTTTGAATTTATCCCAGACGTCGGGCCTTAAGCCGTTGCCGCAGCATAGTCTAAGCCGATGCTGGTCTTCGCGCGCATGCGGAGGACTATTTACGAGATACCGGCAGAGTTCGCCAATATACTGAAAGAGTGTGCACCCCGATTCAACCACTTCGTCCCAGAACCGGCGCGCCGAAAATCTTTGTTGCAGCACGACCGAACCGCCGTTGAGCAATACCGCGCCCGTAGCCAACACGCCACCAACGCTATGGTACATCGGCAGGCAGTTATACATTCGATCACTGGCACGAACATCCATCATGCCTGCAAACCAGTGTGTCCATTGCATCAACCGCAAATGACTAACGTTGGCGGCTTTGGGTAGGCCAGTTGTGCCGGAGGTATAAATGTACAGCGCGCGATCCCGGAGCTTTGGGATTCGATAGTCAGTGTCAGCGATCCTGGCGTTTTCGCCCGGTTCAATTTCATCGTCGATTCGCTCGAAGCGGTTGCTCTTATCGCCGTGAACCCAGATGCGAATCGCTCCGCCGATTCGCGGCCGGACCGGGACCAGGTTTTCAGCGAGCTGGGCGTCAACGATGATATGTTTGGTCGCGACGATAT
>JBOHWF010000297.1:0-5497 GCA_050736455.1 Binataceae bacterium (SeqCode)
GGGTGAGGGTTGACGAGCCGGCCCTCACCCCGTTCAGATCATCTGCTTACCGCGAAAAAGGGACTTCAAGCAGCACTGGCACGGCCCGGGTGCGGCGTCTCGATCTTAAGCTCCTCGCGCAGCCGCCGACTGGCGTCCTTTGCCATACACACGCCCATCGAGCCGGTCCACAAGAAATAGAATCCCAACAGGAGCCAGAAGGTAATCAGGCCGTTCCAGGCCAGCGGCCCGGTCTTGAAGAAGGGCATCGCGGTGAGCGGGAGGAAGCTGATGCCGGTGAAGATCGCCCATCCGCAAACCCATCGCGGGAAGACCGGGCGCTCACTCTTATCGGCGAGGCCGACGATCCCGGCGGCAATCGCCTGCAGCGAGGTCACGGCGTAGGTGATGTTGAAGAGGATGAAGCCGAGGTCGTTGAGGGCGCGGATGGTGTTGGGCTCGAGGTCGGTGCGAAAGACCGCGGTCGCCCAGATGGCTGGGCAGAAGATCAGCACCCAGGCGGTGAGGATGCCGCCGCTGAGTTGAACGATCGTCAGGACCGGGCTGGCGCCCTCGATGCGGCGCATGACGACGGTGAGCTGGGCGGTCCAGGGAATCCAGAGCACGGCGACCAGGGCGGCCATGCTGTAGCCGAAGAGCATCGCATTGTGATGGAGCGCGAAGTAGGCGGCGAGCTCGGGCCCGCTCAGGCTGGGCGAGGAGGGCGGCAGGTTGTGGCCGAAGCCGACCCAGAAGATGGTAAAAAGAGTTTCGAAAGCGAAACCGCACGACGCGGCAATCAACTGGTATTTAAGGTTTTGTTTGGCGGTCATTCCATTCAGTCTCCCCGTGGCTATGGAACGCGTTGCCCAAAGAGCATTCCGAATTGTTCAGATCGGCACTTTGGAAACAATTGCCTCTGTTCACTATGAGGCTAATAGTCCAACCGCGGCGAAAAACAAGACCCCCGGCGGTCGCAATCGGTGAGGCGACCCTTTGACTTAATACTTGCCGCCGAGCTTGGTATGGTCCCAACTCGCGACTTTGTATGGCGTGATCTTGAGCACGACGCGTTTGGGCGCACTGCTCGCGGCGGCGCGCGGCGCGGCGCCCTCGGACTGATTGCCGGCGAGTTCGCGCATCGTGCGGGCGACGACCTCCGGCTCTTCGATAATCTCGCAGAGGCCGCGGATCATCACGGCGCGGAAGTCGGAATAGCTTTGGCCGGTTTCGATCATGACGCCGACCTTGGGGTTGCGCCGGATGTTGAGTACCTTCTGCGCCTTGCCGTAGGAAGTCATGTAGATGGCGCCGTCCCTGGCGAGATAGCCCATCGCGACCACGTGCGGAAAGCCATCCTGATCGAGCGTCGCGAGCGCGGCCTTATGCGGCTGCTTGAGAAATTCGGCCTGCTCAGCCGCGGTCAGTTGGATTTGCTGTCGCCGGTTCACTTGATCGACCTCTACTTTAACTCTTTCTTCAGCGGAGCGGGGAATCCAGACTGACCCTCACCCTTAATCCCTCTCTCTGATTCTTAACGCAGCTCGCAGACTCGCCTGCTCGCTCCGCCCGTGGCTCCGCTAGCGTGGACGAGGGCGAGGGATCAAGATGGCCGTTACCTTCTCCGCTTTGTTTTGTCGTGCTTACCGTTTCAACTCAAGTTCCAGGCGCTCGATGTCGGCGGGGGAGAGGCTGAAATACTTGGTCATCGGATTGTGAAACACCATCGCGCTGACCGAGCTTTCGGGATCCATCATATAGCCCTCGGTCAGGCGCAGGCCGAGATCGTTCTGTTCGAGTTCGAGCAGCCGGAAGAGTTGCGCCTGATCTTCGAGCCGCGGGCAGGCCGGATAGCCGAATGAGTAGCGCTTGCCGTGATAGCGCGCCTGAAACAAATCTTTGTGCGTGATGCCGGAGGGATCGGCGAAGCCCCACATCGCGCGAATTTTCTGATGGAGCAACTCGGCGAAGGCCTCCGCCCCTTCGAGCGCGAGGATCTGCAAGATGTGCGAGCGTAGATACTCGCCGCGGTCCTTCCATTCGTCGGCCAGCGCGCGCACGCCCTCGCCGATGGTCGTGACGAAGAGGCAGAGATAGTCGGGGCGGCCCGACGCGGCCGGCGCGACATAATCAGCGAGGCAGAGGCCGGGCTCGTCCGATTGGCGGCCGAAGTGGAAAGTTTCGAGCACGCGTTTGCCGTCCGCGCCATGCGCGAAGATCGTGCGATCGCCGTCCGAGTTGACCGGGAAAAAACGATACGCGGCGCGCGCGCTGATATCGTGGCGCGCGAGGATTTCCTCTTCGACCGCGTCGACCGCTGCGCGCAGCTCGACCGCCTTGCGCTCGCCCGCAGCCAGCGCATGCTCGAAATTCTTGAAGCCCAGATGGCGCGTGTAGAGCATCACCGGGTTGATGTAACGGAAGATTTCCTCGAGGTCATAATTGCGAATCAGGTGGAGCTTCAAGTCGGGCGGCTCGGGAATCGGTCCCTCATAGATCACGCCCGGCCCGCGGCGCACCGGCTCGACCATACGGTTGTCGGTCTTGCGCGCGGCGTCGAGAAGTTTGCGGGTTTGTTCTTCGAGTGACGCCATCAGCGCTTCGCGCCGCTGCGGATCGACAATCTGATGCGCGAGCTCGAGGCCGGCCATCGCGTCGTTGGCATAGGCCACGACGCCGTCGTACTCGGGCGCGATCTTCATCCGCACGAAACGGTTCGAGAGCGCCGCGCCACCTACCAGAATCGGACAGCGGATGCCGGCGGTCTTGAGGTCCTGCGCCGTCGCCACCATCATCTGCGCCGACTTGACCAGCAGCCCCGAGAGTCCCAACGCGTCCGGATGATGCGTCTCGTAGGCTTTGATCAGTTCTTCGGGCGGAACCTTGATGCCCAGATTGACGATACGATAGCCGTTATTGGTCAGGATGATATCGACCAGATTCTTGCCGATATCGTGGACGTCGCCCTTGACCGTCGCGAGCACGATGGTGCCCTTGCCGAGGCTGTCGCTTTTTTCCATCAGCGGTTCGAGATGAGCGACGGCGGCCTTCATCGCCTCGGCCGACTGCAGCACTTCGGCGACGATCATCTGGTTGGCGTTGAACAGGCGGCCGACTTCGTCCATGCCCTTCATCAGCGGGCCGTTGATAATTTCGAGTGGCTTGCGGGCGGCGAGCGCTTCGTCGAGGTCCTCAGCCAGCCCCTCTTTTGAGCCTTCGAGGATGTAGAGGGCGAGGCGCTCGTCGAGCGGCAGCGCCTTGCGCTCCTCGCGCGTCGGCTTGGCCTTCTTCTCGCGAAAGTAGGCGGCGAACTGCGCGATCGGATCGTCGCCGCGCCACCAGATCAGGTCCTCGGCGAGCCGGCGCTCTTCTTCGGGAATCGAGGGATAGCGTTCGAGCTTTTCCGAGTTGACGATCGCGAGGTCGAGGCCAGCCTGCACGCAGTGATAGAGCATCACGGAGTTCAGGACTTCGCGGCCCGCCTCCGGCAGCCCGAAGGAAACGTTCGAGATGCCCAAAATGGTCTTGCAACGTGGGAGTGCGGCCTTGACCAGGCGGAGGCCCTCGATGGTCTCGACCGCGGAGCCGATATAGTTGCTGTCGCCCGTGCCGATCGGAAAGACCAGCAGGTCGAAGATGATGTCCTCGGGCGCGACGCGGTACTTTTCCGTGAGCAGCCGAAACGAGCGCTCGGCGATTTCAAGCTTGCGCGCGCGCGTGACCGCCTGCGCCTGCTGCTTGTCCTCGTCGATACAGCCGACGACCAGCGCGGCGCCATAACGGCGCGCGAGCGGAATCACGCGCTGAAAGCGTTCTTCGCCATCTTCGAGATTGATCGAATTGATCAACGACTTGCCGGGGGCGCGCTTGAGCGCCTCCTCGATGACCCGCGCGTCGGTCGAGTCGATCATCAGCGGCGCCTTGACCTTCTTGACCAGGGTTTCGAGAAAGGCCTTGACGTCGCCGCCCTCGTCGCGATCGGGATCCTGCAGGCAGACGTCGAGAATGTGCGCGCCGCGGCGCACCTGCAGGCGGCCGACTTCGGCCGCCTCTTCGATCTTGCCCTGCGCGATCAGGCGCTTGAACTTGCGGCTGCCGAGCACGTTGGTGCGCTCGCCGACGATCACCGGGCGCGTGCTTTCGTCGATGACCAGCGTCTCGATGCCGGAGACCACGCTGCGCTCGAGCTGCACGAGCTCGCGGCGCTTGCCCCCGGCCACCATCGCGACGAGCGCGCGGATATGGGCGGGCGTCGTGCCACAGCATCCGCCGATCAGATTGACCCAGCCGGCGGCGACGAAACGCTCGAGCTTGCGGGTCAACACCTCGGGCGTTTCGTTGTAGCGCATCTCCTCGTCGGGTAATCCAGCGTTGGGCACGCAGGCGACCGGGAAACGGCAGATCTCGGAGAGCGTGCGCAGATGGTCGGTCATGAAGTCGGGGCCGGTGGCGCAGTTGAGGCCGATCCACAAGAGGTCGTGATTGCTGATCGAGGTGTAGAAGGCCTCGATATCCTGGCCCGCGAGCAAGGTCCCCATGGTTTCGACGGTGCCCGAGACCGCAACCCCGACTTCCGCGCCGAGCGCCGCCATCGCGCGCTCGATCCCGCAAAGCCCGGCCTTGCAGTTGAGCGTATCCATCACGGTCTCGAGCAGCAGCAGATCGACCCCGCCTTCGATCAACCCCTCGGCCTGCTCCTGATAGGCGGCGGCGACCTGGTCGAAAGTGACGCCGCCCGTGACCGAGATGCTTGCCGTGGTCGGGCCCATCGAGCCGGCGACGAAGCGCGGACGCGCCGGCGTGCTGGCGGCGTCGGCCTCCTCGCGGGCGAGCTGGGCGGCGAGACGATTGAGCTCGCGAACCTCGCCTTCGAGGCCGTAATGGGCGAGCGCAATCGAGGTTGAGCCAAAGCTGTTGGTTTCGATAATGTCGGCGCCGGCGGCGAGGAAGCTGCGATGGAGCTCGCGCATCTGGTCGGGCCGCGTGCGCACCAGATTTTCGTTGCAGCCCTCGAGCTTCGCGCCGCCGAAATCCGCCGGTGCGAGATGCAAATCCTGGATCGAGGTGCCGGTCGCACCGTCCAGGACGACGATTCTTTCAGCAATCAGCGCGCGCAGGCGCTCGAGTCGTTGGTTGCGCATGTAAAGGAAAAGCCGCCAAAGCGGCCCGTCAACTAGGTTATCTTATGCACAGCAATCTCGCAATTTTCTAACTTCGGGCTTTGAAATCGGCGCGCCGTTCCGCTAACCAAGACGGTCAAGGGACGCGCGCGGATGTCGAAACGCCGGGCGCGCTGAAATGAGGCCATTATGGTAATGGCGTGGCTCGCGCTCTTTGACGGTCTAATCGGGGTGACGCTCGCGCTGGCCAGCATCGCGGCGGCACATTACTCGATCGCCAAGCCGTTTGTCGGCTTCCTGTTATTTGCCGGCGGCCTGCTGTTCGCGGTCTTGGCGCTGCTCTTCAGCCTCATCGCTTTGATCATGATGATCGTCTCGCCGCGGCGGCGGGTCGCCTT
>JBOHWF010000298.1:0-4434 GCA_050736455.1 Binataceae bacterium (SeqCode)
CTGCGGGCGCGCAGCGTGGCGACGACCTCGGCTACGGGGAGATAATCGTAGCGCAAGGCGATATTCAATTCGTCGAGAACGAGAAGTTTTAGCTTGGGATCGGCGATCAGCTCTCGCGCCTTGGCCCATGCCGCCGCCGCCGCCGCCACGTCGCGGGCGCGATCCTGAGTCTCCCAGGTAAAGCCCTCGCCCATCGTGTGCCAAGAGACAAGATCGGAGAAACGGAGGAGCGCCCGGCGTTCGCCGGTGTCCCAGGCGCCCTTGATAAATTGCACGACGCCGCAAGGCCACTCATGGCCGAGCGCCCGCAGCAAAAGCCCGAAAGCCGCCGTCGATTTGCCCTTGCCCTTGCCGGTATGAACGATGAGGAGGCCCCTTTGGGTTATCGTCTTGGCGGCGACCTCCGCGTCCTGCGCGGCTTTGCGCTTTGCCATTTTTTGCTTGTGGCGAAGGGCCTCGGCGTCGTCTTGCACTCCGGTCATTGGGCTTTCCTTGCGATAGGTCATCGGTCGAAAAATCGACGTGACGGCCACCCTGGGCGGGGTGCTCGCGGGAGCCTTGGGCGAGGCATCCCAAGACAATTTCGCTGCCAAAGGCACCGTCGTCAATCTCGCGGCGGGTTTCATGCGTTACATCCGCATGGACGGCGATTTGGGTAGTGTCTCAGTTTGAATTTCTTGTTGGCGCCAGGAGCGGACATTGTCTTTTCACCATGGACGTCAATCAACAGGAGCCAAACAGCCATGAGTACAAAAAGCTATACGAAGTCCCGGTTCTCCGCGAACGACGTTGCACTCGCGCCGCCTGGAGAAGCGGACCGAACCGGCTAGCGTGCGTGGCCGTCAGTGATGGCGGTTGGGGACCGCTGCCGGCGGCGCCGTCAGCAATCCGTGCTCGGCGATCACCTTCTGAAGCGCCGCGACCCAATGGTCGTAGTACTCCCAGTCGCCGCGCTCGGATTCCGGCGCGCGTTCCCAGCGCCCGATCGTCTCGATAAGGGCGCGCTGGAAGTCCTCCCAGCGGTAGTGGCCGAATTCCGACAACGCGACGGCCAGGCCGAACGCGCGTCGCTGCCACTCGTGGTCGAACCGCGGCGCTCCCTGATCGGTGGCGCAGGTTTCGTGCAGCCTCATGGCCGCGCTCCCGCCAGCGCGACGCCCATCATCGACTCGGTCGTCACCAGTTCCATCAGCTGTTCCTCGGTGAAATCCTCTGTCGCGGCTGGCCTTTCGGGAATCACGAACCACCGCGCCGTCCCGCTGCTGTCCCACACCCTGATCTCGGTGTCCTCGGGCAGGTCGACGCCGACTTCGGCGAGCACCTTGCGCGGCTCGCGGGCCGCGCGGGCGCGAAACACCGGATCCTTGTACCAGTACGGCGGCAGCCCCAGCACCGGCCACGGGAAGCACGAGCACAGCGTGCAGATGATCAGGTTGTGCACCCCGGGCGCGTTGGCGACCGCCCGCAGGTGCTCGCCCTCGACGCCGGCCATTCCCTCGGGCAGGTCGAGTTCGGCGATCGCGGCCGGGGTGTCGGCCAGCAGCCGGGCCAAAAAGCCGGGGTCGGTCCACGCCCGCACAACGATCTTCTTGCCGTTGAGCGGTGTCATCTCCGATTCGAAGTAGGCCAGCACCTTATCGACGGTCTGGGGTGTGATAACGCCCTTTTCGATCAGAAGCGATTCCAGTGCGGCGACTTTGGCCGCACTGGACTGCTCGCGGTCGGGCGGATACGCGAACTGGCCGCTCATGCGGGTTCCTCCAGGTATGCCTCGAACAGTTCGGCGTAAAGTGTCTGCGCGCTGGCTTCCGCGCGCGGACCCCACAGTTTGGCCGGCGTGAACTCGACGATGTAGACCGGCATCGGATCGCCGATGCCGTCGCCGGTGTGCCAGAAGTAGGCGTAGTCGCCTTCGAACACCTGCGCCACCGTGCCGCGCCGCCCCCGCAGGTAGCCTGGCAGCCGGGTGTGCGCGCCGGCTGGGACATTGGCGATCCGGACCCGTTGCCCGACCGCGAACTTCGGGTGCGCGACGTCGCGGCGCGGGCTGTCGCCGTTGCGCAGATACGCCATGATCTGCTCGTCGATTGCCCCAGCCCGATCGGCGGCGCCTAGCCGGTCGCTGGCCGGCCGGGCCGCTTGGAGTTCTGTTGTCCGCGACGCTAATTCGTCCTCGCGCAGGTATCCCTTGTCGACGAGGAATGCGGTGATGCCGCCGAGCCACTTCTCGTAGTAGCGGAATTTGAAGTAGTCGAACGGATCCATCGCCTCGGCGCCGGCGCGCAGATCCGCCCACGTCCACATGTCGCGGAAGGCGGTCGGCACGTCGGCGATCGGGTAGGCCGGCAACGCCGTACCGAGATGGCCCGACAGTCCCATCATCGCCACATGGATGCCGAAGATCCGCTTCTCCCACTCCTCGGCGAAGACCCGCCGATCCAGCCTCAGGGGTTCCGGCAGCCCTTCCAGGCCGCCGATGCAGTGCTGCAATTTCATGACGCCGGACCGCCTTCCGCGCTGGCCCAATGTCCAGACAGCATGCCAAGCCGAGCAGCCGACCTGCACGCTTTTAATTCTGACATACTCTCACCCCGACGTGCAAGTTAATTTGCTAATCCCCGACGGTCGAGCCACTCGAGCAGGCAGACCCGGAGTCCGCAATCAAGGCTGCGCCGTCGTGCACATGTGAACCACCGAGAAACGATAGGCCTGTGATCTACACATGTAAACGACGGGAGCGCTTGTGGAATTTAAAAAGAATGAGACTCGCGTGCTCGCCGCTACCCTTCGCGCTCGCCGGCGTCGAGAATCCAGGTCCGGTCGCAAAACGCCACATAGAGCCGTTCCTGCCCTAGGGCGGCGCCGAGCTCGACCGCAAGTTCGTTCAACATTGCCTCGATCTCCTGGTCGGGCAGATGTCCGAGGTAGGCATGGACCGCCTCGCCAGTGAAGACCGCAACCGGTTCCCGGCCGGAGCCGGCCGAGCCGTCCGGACGGGGCCAGGCATAGGTCACCTCGGCGCGGGTGAACATGCCGGAAAGCGCCGGCTGGCCCGCCCCCACCCGGCGGCTCATCCAGGCCCGCGCCGTGCGCACCGCCTCTGAAACGTCGTAGACCCGCCCGTCTTCATCCCAACCCTCGCGCAATCCGGCCGTGATCCTGAAATCGCGGCGCGGCCCTCGCGAGCCGTCCACGATGGCGTAGTTCTCGCGCCGCGGCGCAGACGAGCGCTGGGCAATTCCTTCGGTCATTTCTCGCGCCCTCCTGCTTGCAAACGCGCTTGCCTGGTTGCTCGGATTGTCCCGGCGGAAGCGATGGTTTTCAGGGCGAAAGCCCGCGCCAGACGCTCGCCAGCCAGGGCTGCTGCGCGCGGGGCACACCGTCAGGACGGAAGTAATGGGATAGTTCCACGAATCCCGCGGCTGACATATAGCGGCGCCAGCTTGCAAGATCATGATACACGCCATAGTGTCCGCTATTCCAGCCTTCTTCATTACTCCCGCGCGGGTTCGAGCTAAACAGCACGCCGCCCAGCTTTAACGTCGCGTGGAGTTCCCGCAATACGCGCGGCAGCTCCTGGCTTGGGACATGGAACAACGCGGCGTTGGCGAACACGCCATCGAAATATTTGTCCGGCAGTTCGAGCTTGAGGAAATCCTGCTGCCATACTTCGCAGCCGCTATGGGCGCGCGCCATCGCCGCGAAATGCACCGCGCCTTCCAACCCGGTTGCGATGTGACCCTGTTCGGCGAACGTCTTTAGGTCGCGCCCTGGTCCGCAGCCAAAATCGAGGATCGTGAACGGCGGCTCACCCTCGATATGCCGCAGCAGCGCCTCGATGTTTTGGCTGACGTTGTGATCGCGTGTGCCTTCCCAGAATTCTCTAGCTTGTTGATTGTAGTGCTCCAGCGTGAGGCGGGCGATTTTTTGTAGGTCTTGCGGATGCAGTTTCACATTCACCTCACTCGCGCAATCTGTGTGCGTAGCGCTTGCAGCTGGCCCCTCCGTGTTTGAGATGGCACCGATCCACCGGCCGTTACAAGCCTGAAGACACCTTGCGCCTTGCTCCGCTCGCTGGGTTTCCGGCAATTTGCGCGGCCTACCTGAAATCCCGTGTCTTCACCTTGATCGTGTCGATGTGGAGACGGGGAATGTGGATATCGCGCGGCTTGGGCGCCCCGGGCGGAAGACTGCGTGGATCGGGGCCGGGACTGCCGTGGTGCAATTCGTCGCCGCGGCCTTGCGGCAGCGGGAAGATGGTGTCGCGGCAGCCGACGCTCGCCAGCGCGTTCGATAGATCGGTCAGCCGATGGGCGACGAGATGGACGACCTCGCCCTCGCGCTGGATGCGGCCGTCGACCGCCATCATCCTGGCCGAGAGAATAATCCGGCGCTGCCTTTCATAAAGCTTCGGCCAGATCACGAGATTGGCGA
>JBOHWF010000299.1:0-11696 GCA_050736455.1 Binataceae bacterium (SeqCode)
CCTTGCAGGTGCGGCGTTCATCACCGGGTCTCTTACTATCGCAATTTTATATGCGAGGGTTCGGGCGACCGATCAGGCTTTCAAGGGTCACCCTGATGATCGCGATCTTTGGACCCTGGCTTTTCCCTTTTTGGTCTCCTATTTTTTGGTGTGCCAGCGATCGATTGTGCTGACTACCTTCATGCATACGGCTTCGAAGAGTCCGGACTAATAACCGCGGGTGCGGCAGTTATCGTCGGCATTTTCCTGGGCTACCGACGAGCGAATCGATCTTTTGGTAGGTAACGGTTCCGTTCACGGTAAGCCCCTCGTCGCTCATTTTCTGAATTCAATAACGGGCCGGTGTCTGGTCGCCTTGGCGATGCGCTTCAAGTTCCGTACTGTCGCCTGGGTGCACCACCATTCAAGCCGGGCGATATTGCCTCATGGCAGGATCGCGAACGCGCGCGCGGGAAAGCCGAGGCCGCCGCGCGGCTTCGGCCAGGTCACCACAATCAGGGCGCCAGTCGCCGGCAGGCGATCGAGATTCGCCATCACCTCGATCTGCCAATGACCGTGCGTGAGCAGCCACTTCTCGGATTCGAGATCGGCCGTCGCGTCGGTATCCATCGATTCATGCCCGTTGGCGACGATGCCTCGCTGCTCGTAGAGAAATTTGATCGCGGCGAGCGACCACGCCGGGAAGGGCTGCCGCTTGAAGCGCGCCGGATCACGCTCCCAATCCCGCGACATGTCGGTGCGCAACGCGGCAAACGAGCCGGCCGGGACGCGTCCGTAGCGACGCTCCCAAGCGGCAATATCGTCGACGGTCAACGCGTGGTTCGGGTCACGCGTCAGCATCGGGGTGAGATCGAAAACCACGATCGGCAGGATCATCTGCTTGAGCGGCAGCTCGTCCAGCGTGCGGCCGTTCGGATCGAAATGGGCGGGCGGGTCGATATGCGTACCGTACTGCCCGACCATCGAGTAGAAGGTGCTGCGAAAGCCGTCGTGCGCGATCGTATAGCGACGGCCGGTCGCCGGATCGGCTGCCGCGGCGAAGTTCGCCGGGCCAAAGCCCTTCCACACCGGCGTCAGCGGACTGAAGGAATGAGTGAGGTCGACGAACTCTTTCGAGGCGATGATTTTGTAGGCGTCCGCGAGTGATCCGGCCTGAGCTGCGGGCGCCCGCGGCGCCGATGTCGCCAGCATCGCGATCATCGCGGCTGTCGCAAAGGCCAACCTCACGAGGATCACGCGGGGTGCGGCCGCCGACGTGGCGCGAGCGTCAACTTGGGTTCGCTGCCGCCCAGAGGTGCGAGGCGACGCGCACTCTCTCGCTCGATCAGCGCTTTGAGCGCCTCCCGCACGAGGGCAGACTTCCGTTTTAGGCCAGTGAAAGCCTGCGCCGTGGAAATCAGATCGTCATCAAGGGCAAGGCTAGTGCGCATCACACGATCCTCCGCGCGAGGCACGATAACAGCATCACTTGATGCGTATACCGAGCGCTACTTCGGCTCGCTTAATCTTTGGCGGAGGGGGTGGGATTCGAACCCACGAGCGACTCGCGCCGCTGCCGATTTTCAAGACCGGTGCCTTCAACCACTCGGCCACCCCTCCGCGCCTCGACTCTTCATTCTGACGCGTTGAGCGCCGCGATGAACCGGGTTCGACCCGGCGTTGACAGACCGTGCAACGCCCCTGATCGAAGCCGGGAGTTTTAGCGAATTACCGCAGGGCGTCGAGTCACCCGCCAAGCGATGCCGTGCGCTTCGCCTCGTCCGCCGCGGTCGGAGGCGTAACCTTGTACAGCTTCTGCCCGTTGCCCCACAGAATTTTGCGCCGCACCGACTCCTCGCAGTCGGAAAGGCCGCCTTTGATGCGCTCGTGCACCTCGTTGCCGAACAGCGAGGTCGGATGCGGGAAGTCGGTTTCAAAGAGGATGTTATCGGCGCCGATTTTGTCGATCAGGCGCCGCGGTGCGACCTGCTCGAACCAGTAGCAGGCGTAGACGTTGCGGGTAAAATACTCCGACGGCAGCCGGTCGAATTCCGGCCGCTCCTCCGCCACGTGGTTGCCCTGGTACTGGTAATCCATCGCCTCGAGCACGAACGGAATCCAGCCGATGCCGCTCTCGACCGAGACAAACTTGATTTTCGGATATCGCGCCAGCACTCCGGACATTAACAAGTCGCAGATCTGCACGCCGTTGCGCAGGAAGATATCGACGGCCAGCTCGGCGAACGCCGCCATTTTGCCATACGCCGCCATCTTGTTTTGCAACAAGCCCTCTTCCATGTTGCCGGAGCCGATATGGAAGCTGATTGGCAGGTCGAGCTCGACGGCGACCTCCCACAGCGGATTCCAGTGCGGATCGCCCATCAGCGGCAGCCCCCAGTATTGCGGCTCGCCGGTGAACAGGATGCCCTTGTGGCCCATCGCGGCGCAGCGCCGCACTTCTTTGACCGATTCGGCGATGTCCCAGAACGGCATCGAGGTGATCGGCAGCAAGCGCCGCGCGTCGGCCGACGCCCATTCGCTCTGCCAGTCGTTGTAGATCCGGACGCAGGTGAGCATCAGTTCGGGATCACCCAACTTCAAGAACTGCTGGGCGCCGAACCCCCCGACGTTCGGATACATGACCATCGCCCAGATGCCCATCTCATCCATGTAGCGCAGCCGCGCCTTGGCGTCGTAGGCTCCCGGATGCATCTCCTCGAAGGTCGTGGGCGGATTCTTGATGCTGCCCACGCCCGCGGTCGCCGTCAGCCCCGGACTCGCCAGCATCGAGCTTCCGCCCACAGCCCACATCATGCGGCCGTTGCTGCTGGTCTCGATACGCGGGACGCGGTCGCGCATGCTGGCAGGCGCGCGGCTGGTCCACAGGTCGGCCCTTTCGGTGACGTGGGTGTCGACGTCGATGATCGTGTAGCCACTCATAATCTTCCTCACTTCAGGCTGAATTGCATTTTGAATACTGCTTCAGATTCGCATCAACCGGCGGCGGTTTGCAATCACTGTGTCCGATCGGGCGTCGGCAGCCCGGCCGCCTCCTCACCACACTGCGGCCGGCGCGCCCGTTCCGCTTGGCGGGCAAGCGTGGCGAGAGTTGATCTCCTCTGCAAGACTCTCTTCACTTCGTGCTGGCAGGTCGGCCGGATGCGTCAACTCCACCCTCAGTCCTGAACGAACGCTACGCATTTGATCTCCACCATCAGTCCTGGCATCGCTAGCGCCGGGGTGGTAATCGCAGTCCAAGCCGGGTAATTTTTGGTTATGTAGCGATCCTTGACCTGAATGAAGAGCGGGAGGTCCTGCATGTCCGTGAAATAGGTCACCATGTCGATGATATCTTCGAGCTTGGCTCCAGCAGATGCCAGCACTTTCTTGACATTCTCGAATGCCTGGACAAATTGTGTTTCCCTTCCCTCAACTACTTCCAGTTTCTCGTCCCTCCCCACCTGTCCGGCAATGTACACGAAATTTCCGGCCCTGACCGCCGGTGAATAATGAAATCTCTCCTGTATATTTTCCATCCCTTTAGGAACAAAATTCTGTCGTCCGCTCATGGTCCACTCCTATAAAATTGAGGTCAGATAGCCTGCCGGAACCCGCGCATCGCTCCACGCACTCACCACTCGCCCACTGACTGCAGCACGTGCATTGCGAGCGGGCAAGCGTGGCGAGACCTGACAGCCGATAGTCTCCGCGCTTGACGAGGTGGCGGAATTGGTGAGCATACTCCGATCCTGTGGCGTACGTTTTCCGGCCGCGGGCAATTACGAACAGCGTGAGACCACATGATTGAGCTGCGGGATCAAGGGCCAACAGCCCATGAATAATCCCAAGGCCGCGTTCCGTTATGTCACTTCCGCTCGAACTCGAGCGACCGAGTACGAAGAAGTGACCCTGCACAGTCAATGGAGTCCGCATAATTTCGCCAAGCAGGGCTGGTTTAATTTAGGTCGTGACGGCCGCCCCTCGTGGGACGAGCGCTCGACCCGCCTCAAATGCGTCGCCCTCCCCAAGCCCTCGACGTGGTGGTACGACGAAAGCCGGGCACAGGCGCGGATTCCTGCCGTCGCGTTCGACCGCGACCACCACATCGAGCAGAGCGCGCGCTGGTCGCAAGCTGGATGGTGGGGCTATCGCGATCCCGCGCAGATGTGGTTTCGGCCCTATGTCGAGATGCAGGCCAGGCAGGAGAATTCGATTCAGCTCGCGATGGACGGGGCGGGACGGCTGGGCTTGTACCAGAATGTGGGCGAGGCGTGGCTCGGCTTCCTCGGACGCCAATACGCGGCCTGGCGCTATGCGGAATATGGCCTGTTTATGGCGCTTTGCTACGCCCAGCGCGAGGCGCTGTCGGACGTGGTCGCGACGCCGTTTCTATTTCAAGCCGTCGACAAGGAGCGGCACGCGCAAGATATCGCGCTTCACTGCATGGCGCTGGAAGAGCAGGTCAAAGGCTTCTCCGATGCCGGCGCGATGGATATCTGGATGGGCGATCCCGCGTTGCAGCCGACCCGCCGCTTCGTCGAATACCTACTCGCATGCCGCGACTGGGCCGAGATTATTTTCGCCGTTAACCTCGCGTTCGAGCCGCTGGTCGGACGACTGCTCGGCAACTACCTGATCGCGCAACAAGCCTGCGCCTGCGGTGACCCGGTGACGCCTTTGATCGCCGAAACCGTCGAGACCGACCGTCAACGCGCCATCGCTTCGACTGCTGAACTCGCGCGCTTCGTGATTGCCAACGATCCGGGCAACCACACGGTAATCCAGGAATGGCTCGATCACTGGACCCCTCAAGCGACCGCTGCGGCTGAAGCCTTGGGCGCCCTCGCGAAGTATCCGCACGACGATCCGGCGCGCTTCCGCACCATGCTGCAAAGATTGCAGGCCGAGCAGACGGACCTGATCGCCTCCATCGGCCTGACGCAATCGCGGGTAAGCGCATGAGTTCGAACGGTCATAAGGTCGCATTCAAGCTGATGGTCGGACAGGAAGCCGACGCGGTGGTCTCGGTCTTGGCGGAAACCCATCCGGAGGCCGTGATTCAGCGCTATCCGGCCTACATCTCGGTCGAAAGTCAGCAGCGGCTCCGGGTTGATATACCGCGCGTGGTCGAGGCGCTCGGAAGTGATTACGACGTTACGCGCTTTTTGGTGATCCTATCGTCGTATGTCGGCACGATCGATGTACAGGACGATAGCGTTGTTCTAACTGCATAGAATTCGGCGAGGAACCAAGATGGCAGCTCTGAACAAGAATTACGATCGCGTGAAAAACATGGATTGGGAACCGACTTATATCGACCCGGCGCAGAAGTTCGTCGAGCCGACACGCTTCCATCTGCCGCGCAAGGCGATCGACCCGTTCAAGACTTTCGTGCGCGAATATTTTCAAATGGAGCGCGAGAAGGACACCCGCCACTTCGCGATACTCGAAGCGGCGAGCCGCCTCCAGCCCGCCTCGCCGGAGCCGCGCTGGATGGAGTCGATGAAGTTCGTGCTCTCCAATCTCTCGGCGGTCGAGTACGCCGCCGGCCGCCAGATGGGCCGGATGGCGCGAACAGTCGCGCCCACCGAGCTGCGTCAGGGTTACATGATGCAGTCGCTCGACGAAATGCGGCACACCCAGCTTGAGATGAGCACCCTGCGTCATCATATGCGCACCTGGGAAGATCCGGCCGGTTATGACATCGCACTCTACGGCGCCGGCTCCAACGTCGGCTCAAACGTGTTTCGCGCCTTTATTGAAGACTCGATGACCTGCGATCCGGTCGAGAGCTCGATCGCGGTCCAGCTCTTCGGCGAGACCGCCGATTCCAACATGTTCTTCGTCGGCATGACCTCGGACGCCACCCGGTCGGGCGACCCGGTGCTGGCCTCGACGCTGCGGACGATCCAGTCCGACGAATCCCGCCATATGGCGAACGGCTATGCCACGCTGATGACCCTGCTCGGCGACGATCGCAACCTGCCGCTGATTCAGGAGACCATCGACAAATGGTCGTGGCGCAATCATATGGGCTTTGAAGTGCCGCTGATGCTGGCGGCGGACTATTTCACCAAGCACAAGCAAGAATCCGGCAAGGAGATGTACCAGCGCTGGATTCTCGACGACTTCTACGGGAATTTTTATCGCAAGCTGGAGAAGTACGGCATCCGCCAGCCGCGCTTCATGGATCACATCCTGAGGAATATCGAGTGGGCCTCACATTCCGCCGCAGTCTATCTGTTCGGCGCGTGGGGCGAGTTCTACCATCGTTACGACGCGCCCGACGAGCGCGAGATGGAGTGGTTCGAAAAGAAATACCCCGGGTGGTATTCGCACTACGGCAAATTCTGGGAGTCGTTCAAGGCCACGAGCGATCCGCGCGATCGGCGCTTCGTCTTGTCTGAGCTCGGCAAGTTACCGGCCTTCTGCCAGGTCTGCCAACTGCCCTGGATCTTCCCGCGCCCCGACGCCAGCGCTGGCAGCCGGATTTGGAAAGACAACCGCTGGATTTCCTTCTGCTCCCCGGGCTGCGAATGGATTTACAATCGCGAACCGGAGCACTACCAGGGCTTCAAGGGTTTCTACGAGATCTACGACGGCTATGATTTCTCCGAAGTCGTCCGCGACCTCGGTTACATCCGGCCCGACGGCAAGACCCTAATTGCGCAGCCGACCCTTTCGATGGACCGCATGTGGACGATCGACGACATGAAAGCCTGCAACTATATCGTCGACTCGCCGCTCAACAGTCAGCCGGTGTTCAGCCGCGAGCGTGCGGAGGAATTGGTCCCGCAGGATAAGCTCTAGCCTTCCTGACGGGCGCCGTCGGGTCGGCCACAGCCATGTTCAAGGTGACTCTGCAGCCGGCCGGCCGCGCTTTCACCTGTCTCGAGAGCGAGACCATCCTCGACGCGGCCTTCCGCGAGGGGCTGCGCTTGCCTCACGGCTGCCGCTCCGGCGGCTGCGGATCATGCAAGGCCCGGCTCATCGACGGCGAAGTTGACGACTCCAAAGCCTCGCTCAGCGCGCTGATGGACTACGAGCGCGCCGCCGGCATGACGCTGCTATGCTCGTGCTATCCGATCACTGACGTCGAGATTTGGCTCGAGCGGGTCGAGGAGGACGACACCCCGCCGCGCTATCTGGATGCGCGCGTCACGGATTTGTCCGAAATCGCTCCGAGCATGTTCTTGATCCATCTTGCGATCGAATCCTCACTTGGGTTTCACGCCGGCCAATACGTCGAGGTGAATGTGCCGCGGACCGAGGAGTGGCGCGCCTATTCGCTGGCTAATCCTCCAACCGCCCGCCGCCACCTCGAACTCCTCGTGAAGCTGGTCCCGGGCGGGCTGTTTTCCGAGTATCTGGCCGGGTCGCGGCTCAAGTCGGGCGACGTGCTCAGCATCCGCGGGCCTTATGGGAGCTTCGCGATGCGACCCGGTGAGCAGCCGATCCTCTTCATCACTGGCGGTTCGGGACTGGCGCCGGTGCTCTCGATGCTGCGTGAGCTCGCGCAGACCCTGACCGCCCGCCCGATTCGCCTTCTCTATGGCGCACGCGCTCGTCGCGACCTCTGCTTCGTCGAGGAGCTGCTCGGCTACGAAAAGGACTTCGCCGATCTCAAATTCGTTCCGGTGCTGTCTGACGCGAAAGACGACGCGGATTGGCAAGGCGAACGCGGCATGGTGACCGAGACTATCGAACGCTGGCGCCACGGCGATTCTGTTCAGGCGTATCTATGCGGGCCGCCCCTCATGATCGATGCCGCGCTCCCGATTTTGGAGCGGCTTGGTGTGCCCGCGCACGAGATTTTTTATGACAAATTTCTGACTCGGGCGGATCTCGCCAAATAGCCCACCTCCGGGCTAGTCAATCCGCGTCAGGGTCAGCACCGGAATCTGGCGCTTGGTCTTTTTCTCGTAATCCTTAAAGAACGGCATCAACTTGGCCTGCGCGTCGAACAGGCGCTGGCGCTCTGCTCCCGACATCTGAGTAGCTCGCGCGTTGTACTTTTCGGCGCCGATCTCTAGCGTTACCACCGGATTCGCGATGAGGTTGTGATACCAGGGTGGGTTGCGCGGCGCGCCGCCATAGGAAGCGATGATTACGATGCGATCGCCGTCGCGTGAATAGCACAGCGGCCGAGTGAGCGTTCGTCCGGTCCTGGCGCCGGTCATCGTCAGGATCAGGATGGGCATCCCTTCCAGCGGACCGGTGACCTTACCCTGATTAGCGCGAAATTCCTTGATGACGGCCTGGTTCAGCTCGTCCATCGCGCGGGGATTTGCGACCAAACTGTCGGCGTCGATCTCGGTGCGTGAATCGGCCAAGTGTCACCTCCGGAATTCGCAAACTCTACGCGGAGTTCCGCTTCAACCCTTGAGGAATTCGCGCACGGTCTTGACGAATTCGTCGGGCTGCTCGTACATCGGCATATGTCCGGCCGCCTTCATCGTCACCGCGCGTGAGTTCTCGATGCGGCTCGTGAACTCATCGGCGTAGATCGGCGGAATCAGCCGATCCGACTCGCCCATAATTATCAGCGTCGGCGCGGCGATCCGCCACGCCCGCCGCTTGAGCCCGCGATCGGGAATCGGCCAGAGGAATTTGCTCGCCTGCGTAAAGCGCTTGACCCGCTCGACATACATCTCTTCGAGGAGCTTCATATCTGTCGGAATCGTGGTGAACATCTGCGCCAGCGGCGAATTCGGATCATGGAACAGATGCGCCGCGAGCTCGGCTGGCTCCATCGCGAAGACGTCGGGAATCGGATGCTCGTCGAGCCAGAACCCGGCGGGCGTCACCAGCACGAGTCTCTTGACGCGATGGACGTCGAGCGCCGCGAACTCCGCCGCAAACATCCCGCCCATCGAGTGGCCGACGACGTGCGCGCTCGCGATGCCCAGCTCGTCGAGCAACTGATGGTACATAAGGATGACGTCGAGCAGGTCGTCGATATGCTCGACTCCAGTCGATTCGCCGTAGCCCGGCAGATGCGGCGCGATCACCTTGAAATGATGGCCGAGCGCGTCGAGGAAGGGATCGGTCCCGAGCAATCCGCCCGCGCCGTGAAGATAGAGCAACGGCTCGCCTGTGCCGATCAATTGCAGCTCGATAGTGAAGCGTCCGTTGGCGATTCGGCGTAGTTCCTTCATTTTGATCGCGCCTCCGGTGGATTACCGTCCGCGAGGCTCAGTCGAAGACGGGACTCGGCCGGCCGCCGTCGCCACTCGCCCCGGAAGCGAGTGCCCGTTGGTCGCGCGGGTCGCCGCCCCGTTCGAGCCGTCGCGCTCGAACTCGAGCGGCGCGGGCATCGCGCGCTCACTCTCGGGGATTGGACGCGGCGACCATTTGTCCTCCCAGTCGCTCCAGAGGTCGCGCATCTCCGGCATGACTTCGCGGGCGAACAGTTCCGTACTCTTGCGCACCAGTTCCGGCGGCATCGAGCCGATCTGCTGGAGAATCATCAGATGGCCGCAGTTGAGGCTTTTCATCGCCTCGCGCAGCCGCTCGCGCACCGTCGCGGGCGAGCCCGCGATGATGTAGCCCTGATCGACGAAGTCCTTCCACTTAAGGCCTGCACGCCGATCGGCGGCGGCCTGCCCGACCTGAGCGAGAAAACCCGAGCGAATCGTGCTCTCGGTGCGATAGCCCGGGGCGTCGGCGAAGCCCTGATAGACGTGCAGGCAGCGATTGTAGAAGTAATCCATGTGCGGCGCGTAGTCGCGCTCGGCCTGCGCGTCGGTCTCGGCGACCGCGACCACCTGAGCGAAGCCGAGGCTGTAGGGATTGAGCGGCTTGTTCTTTTTGGCCATCACGTTCCAGTAGCCGTCGGCGACTTTCTTGCCCGCCTTGTAGCCGAAGTACGAGAGAAAGCTGTACTGATGACCATAGTCGGCGCAGAAATCCCAGGTCTCGACCGAGCCGCCACCCGGCACCCAGATCGGCGGACGCGGCTCCTGGAGCGGCTTTGGCCACAGATTGACGTAGCGCAGCTTGGTGAATTTGCCGTTGAAGGCGAAGACGTCTTTCTCGGTCCACGCCCGCAGGATCAGGTCGTGGGCTTCCTTGTACTTCTCGCGCAGGGTCGCGGGCACCTCTCCATAGCAGAAGTTGGTGTCCATCGAGGTCCCGACCGGAAAGCCCGCGACCAGGCGGCCGCCGCTGATCACATCGAGCATCGCGAACTCTTCGGCGACTCGGATCGGCGGATTGTAGAGCGCGATCGAGTTGCCGAGAACGACGAGGTTCGCGTGGCGCGTCCGGCGCGCCAGCGCCGCACCCATCAGGTTGGGCGACGGCATCAGGCCATAGGCATTCTGATGATGTTCGTTGACGCCGAGCCCGTCGAAGCCCATCTGATCGGCAAATTCGAGCTGATCGAGATAGTCGTTATACAGCCGATGGCCGAGTTTGGGATCGTAGAGATCACGCGGGATGTCCACCCAGACACTGTGGTACTTGTCCTTGAAGTCTTCCGGCAGAAACCGGTAGGGCATCAGATGGAACCACGTGAATTTCATGGCAACTTCTCCCTTAACAGACTGGGCGCTGGCGTGAACGGGAAACTATCCCAGATGCGGGCGTAACGGAAGCGCCGGCAAGGGACTTGAGAAGCTCTGATCCGTCGGCAGAAAGAAGCGGCGCGGAACGATCACCTCGCCTCTATTGAAGTGGCGATACGGTGTAAATCTGGTCGAGCATCTTCAGCATGATGGTGTTGGCCGTCCTCTGGCCGTCGAGCGAGATCGTCAGGCTCGTCCATATTATTAGCGTCACATCATTGACTGGATCGTAGCCCATGAACGAGTTGTAGCCGGGCATCTCGCCGCCGTGAAAGTACACGCTGTTCGGCCCAAAGGTGATCTGGGACATCCCATACCCATATTTCTGGCCGAGAGGTTTGCTTGGGTCCTGCGGCTCAAGGCTATCGAGCCATTGGCGCTGATAGTTGGCATCGAAAAGCTTGCCCCCGACCAACGCGCGCATCCAGATGGCTAGATCGTCCGCGGTCGAGATGGCGTTTCCGGCCGCGAAGGCATAGGAAGGATTCTGTCCCGTGTAGTCATTGGGCTTGAGGGTTCCCGCCTTGGCCGCGGCCTGAAGATCGTTGGGATAAGGCGCATCCACCAAGGCGTACGAGGAACTGCCGTACATATAGCCATGTGAGTACGGTTCGGGGATGGTATTCGATGTGTAGGCAGGGAGCAATGTGTGCTTCATGCCCAGCGGCCCGAACAAACGATCCTGAAAAATTTTTGCCAGCGGCGCGCCTTCAAGCTTTTCCGCGACGAGACCGAGTAGGACATAGTTGGTGTTGCAATAGTCGTATTCCTTGCCCGGCGCGAAGATGGTCGAACGTTTAAAGGCAATGGCGAGCAGTTCCTGCGGGGTCCACACCCTGGTCGGGTCGTGGTCGAGACTTTCCCCCAGTTCCGGCGCTGAAGTGTAGTCATACAAGCCGCTTCGCATCTTAAGGAGCTCACTGATCGTGATGTTGTTCCCATTGGGAACGCCCTCAACATATTTCGAGACCGGATCGTCGAAACGCAATTTTCCTTCTTGGACCAGCAGCACGATCACCGCGGCCGTCATCGTCTTGGTGTTCGAGGCGGCCCGGAAGTGC
This sequence comes from Binataceae bacterium (SeqCode), assembly GCA_050736455.1. Lineage (GTDB taxonomy): Bacteria > Desulfobacterota > Binatia > Binatales > Binataceae > JAJPHI01. Next base: position 11,609 of record JBOHWF010000299.1, read on the forward strand.
GTGTCTGCGCGCGGCGAGGTCGTGCCGCCCGGCTCCGTCGCGCCGTAGCCGAAAGCTAAACCGCCCTGTGGCGTACGCAATAGAACCA